>PKDJ01000157.1 GCA_002862545.1 Pseudomonadota bacterium | reverse complement strand
GCCTGGCTACTACTACCCGGATTCCTACACCCGGGTGACCCTGTCGACTTTCTGGGTCGGCCCCACACTCTACGCTGCAGGTGCAGGGCTCGGAACCTTCGTGATTGACGCCTCGAACCCCCTCGAGCCCGAGCTGGTCACCACCGTCAAGCTCGACACCCCTCACCTCGTGGGCAGCTTCCACGTCGTCGGCACCACCGCGATGAGCAGCTCGGCTGGGCTGTCACGCACCGTGATGATGGACGTGTCCGACCCCTGGCTGCCGCAGCCGATTCCCGGCGGTGACTTCAACGTCGTCGACGACACGGACCACTGGCGCGAGTACTACTTCGCGAACATGGGTGGCCGGTACGCCCTGTTCGCCCGCAAGGACAACGGCGGCGGGCCCATCGTCTACGACGTCTCCGACCCCACCACGCCCGTGTGGATGGGCCAGGCACTCAGCCTCGACGGCGACGGCGGGTACGTGTTCCGGCACGAGGAAAGGCTCTTCACGGGCGAGTCCGAGTTCGGCGCCATCTACGACTTCTCGGACCCCTCCAGCCCGGTGGAGGTCGCGCGACTCGACAACGCCGGCGACCTCGACACGGTCACCCCGATCGGCAACGTCCTGATCGCAGCCGTGGACAGTGCCGCCGTTCCCGGTCAGGGTGCTGCCGTGATGCCCTGGCAGGCCGCACCCGACACGCGTGGACCCGTGGCCGAGTGGCACCAGCCCGCCGATGGCGCCGTCTTCGTCGCCACCACCGCGCGGATTGGCCTGTCCTTCGACGAGATGGTGGAGAGTGCCAGCGTCTTCGAGGGGTCTTTCCGCGTGTGGAGCAGCGACGGCGCTGCCGTGTCCGGAGCCTTCGACACCCAAGAGTCGATCGTCAACTTCACCCCGACCGAGCCGCTCGCTGCAGACACCACCTACGTCGTGACCGTTCCGGCGGGGGGCATCGTCGACCTGTCTGGCAACCCGACGACCACCGAGCTCTCCTTCCGCTTCTCCACCGGAAGCACCGTCAAATGATGATGCTCCTGCTCGCCGCCTGCGCCGGGGATCCGGGCGTCGGTCTGCTCCCCCCACTGCGCGAAGACAGCGCCGAGCTCTTCGCGGAGGCCGGCGAGCCGGTCCTCGCCTACGTCGGGGAGCCCACCCCGCTGTCCGGCCTCGGTCCCGAGGGCGCCTCCTTTCGCTGGACCTTCGGCGACGGCTCGACCTCCATCCCGTCGAGCTCACCCACGACCACGCACGCCTGGGCGGCCCCCGGACACTACACGGCCTTCCTCGAGGCGACGAGCCCGCAGGGACGCACAGAGTCCGACAGCGTCGCCGTGACGGTGGTCTGGCCTCCCGCTGCAGTCGCACCACGGGCGAGCGCAAGCCTTGCCCATGACTCCACGACGGACGCCCTGTGGATCGCCCTGCCTGACCTGGGACGCGTCGCCGTCGTCGACAGCGAGCGCGAGGTCCGTCACATCGCGGTCTGTGATCGGCCGCGCTCGGTGGCGGTCGACGGTGGACAGGCCGTGGTGGCCTGCGAAGACGACCTCCTCGTCTCCATCGACACGGTGACCGACGCGCTCCGTCTCATCGAGCTTCCCTGGGGCAGCGCCCCCTTTGGCGTCGTCCTCACGCCGTCGGGCGACATCCTGGCGACGCTCCAGAGCACCGGCGAGCTGCTCCGCCTCGCTGCCGGGAGCGACGCTGTCGAGACGACGCCCCTGGGCCCAGACCCCCGCGGTCTTGCCTGGACCGCGGACGCCATCCTCGTCAGCCGTCACCGCTCTCCGGACGACGGAGGAACCTGGTGGCGACTCGACCCCGAGACGCTGGAGCTGCTCGGCGAGCATCATCTTCCCCGGGCTCCAGGCCCGGACAGCGACACGGCCACCCGCGGCGTGCCGACCTACCTCCAGCGAATCGCCGTCCGCCCAGACGCACGCGTCGCCGTGCTGCCCGGACTTCGTGCCAACACCGATCGGGGCCAGTTCCTCGAGGGCTCGACCCTCACCCACGAGACCACGGCCCGCGCAGACCTCCGTGCCGTCGCGCTGGTCAGCGACGACGAGCCGCTCGGCACAGAGCTCGACTACGCGCACTTCGACGACCGGGACAACGCGGTCGCTGCCGCCTTCAGCGTCCACGGCGACTGGCTCTACGCGCTGCATCAGGGCGCCGAGGCCATCGACGTGCTCGACGCCGTCACGCTAGCTCGCGTCTCGAGCATCCGCGGCACCGGACACGCGCCAGACGGACTGCTCGTCGTCGGAGACACTCTGTACGCACACGCACGGCTGTCGCGGGAGCTCGTCGTCTGGTGGCTCGGCGACGATCCGACGGTGCCCATCGAGACCGCGCGCATCGATCTGCTCGCCGGACTCGACGACCCTCTCGAGCCGGATGTCCTTCGTGGCGCCATCCTCTTCCACAGCGCCGAAGACCAGCGGATGACCTTCAGCGGGTACATGGCCTGCGCATCGTGTCACCTCGACGGCACCCACGACGCCCGCACCTGGGACTTCACCGACCGCGGTGAGGGGCTGCGCAACACCCAGTCGCTCGCAGGCCGGGCAGGCCTCGGTCACGGACCCCTCCATCGGTCCGCCAACTTCGACGAAGTCCAAGACTTCGAGCACGACATTCGCACCGCACAGGCCGGCTCTGGCTTGATGAACGATGCCGACTTCGAGGCGACGGAGCCTCCACTCGGCACACCGAAGGCCGGACTCTCGGACGACCTCGACGCGCTCGCTGCCTACGTCACCTCCCTCGACCAGGTGCCCCGCTCTCCTCACCGTGCTCCAGACGGCAGCCTGACCGCGGCGGGCGAGCGGGGGCAGGAGCTGTTCCTGTCGCTCGACACGCGCTGTGCCGACTGCCACCCGCCCCCGACGTACACGGATTCGGGCTGGCTGGCCCCTGGCGTCCCCCGTCTGCACGACGTGGGAACGCTCACAGCCGCCTCGGGCGGGCGCCTCGGCGAGCCCCTCACGGGTCTCGACACCCCGACACTCCTCGGCGCCTGGGAGACCGCTCCCTACCTGCACGATGGCAGCATCGAGACGGTGAGGGAGGTCCTTGGCCTCGCCGGCGACCTCCATGGCCGCACGTCGCACCTCAGCTCCGAGCAGCTCGACGACCTCGCGGCCTTCGTACTCCAGCTGGAGTGACCGCTCGCGATGAGCCCCTGTGGCTCACTCGCGAGGTGGCGCAAGGCTTCTGCCAGAGAAACGTCTCCCCTGTCGGTGCACATCGAAGAGCCGTTGGAGGATTCGATGTGGGTCTTTGATCTCACGAGGGCAGCCGACACCACGCCCTTTGACCAGTGGTTTGCCACTCTCGACATCGACTCCGATGGCCGGCTGACGCCGGTGGACTTCGACCGGACGGGCCACGCAGTCCTAGAGCAGCGCGGCTGGACCCTCGCCGATCCCCGCGGCGCCGCGGTGCATGCCGCCTGGGTCGCCTTCGGTGATGCGCTCTTGGCCAGCATGGACGAGATGGGAGAGGGCAGCGTCGGTCTCGAGGCCTTCGTGGGCTACTGCCTCACCGTCTCCAATCGCGTCCAGCGTGACGGTGCCCTTCCGGACTGGGCAGCGGAGCAGGTCGGACTGCTCTTCGAGGCGCTCGACCTCGACGGTGATGGCTGCATCTCGACCGGGGACTTCGAGGTCTACCGCGACATCCTGCCCGACCGAGAGTGCGACCTCCTCGAGGCGATAGCCCCCCGCTCCTACGGCACCACGGAGGCCGACCTCAAGGCGCGCTTCGCGCACTGGTGGACGTTCCAAGGCCCCGCGATTCGCTCTGGGAGCCTCGTCGCAGCCTTCTGACCTACTCGACTCCCCAGGCAGAGGAGTCGAGAGGACCACTTCGGTCGATGGTGAGCGCCCCACTCTCCGAGGGCACCCACGGCGTGTGATTCGAGGGAATGAGCGCCTTCCACTCGCTGCCGGGCACGCCCCACACGACGTGTCCTGCGACCCGAACAGCGCTCGGCTGCCCCAGCACGCCCCACGGAATAACGGCAGACAGGGTGCGCCGGTCGGCCGCGAGGAAGCGGTCCTTCCCCTCCTCGAAGCGCATCAGCTGACGGAAGGCCTCCCCCTCCGCGAGCCAGACCCCCGGCCAGCCCTCCTCACCCGCTGCAGCGCGCAGCGTCACTGCATGCGTCGGCGTGAACGACAGGCTGGGTGTGAGTCCGCTGTACTCGAGCCCCACACCAGGGACCGCAGGCCCTGGATCGGCCTCGACATAGAGGACGAACGGCACGAAGTCGTCCTCGAACGCCGGAGAGACGACAGCGAGATAGAGGTTCCGCTCGTCCCATGCCAGGGCGAACGTCGACCAGTCTGCCAGGGGTGCTCCCGGCACCACTCGTGACGCCTCCGGGAGGACCGACAGATCATCGCCTCCGTCCAGCACGAACGCGGGAGGCGAGGCCGCACCGGTTGACTCGCGGGTGAGGACCTTCAACGCGCTCACATTTACGAAGGACGAGGTCTCGAGGCCACCGCCGACGCCCCCCGTGTACCCGATGAAGTGGGACAGCGCGGCCATGTTCGGCGCATCGACCACCCGCAGCGTGTAGGTCTGCTCGGCGTCCAGCTCCGCCACCATGAGGCTCGAGTCCAGGTACCGATCCCACGCTCCCGTGTGCGGCACCACGACCGAGCCCTCCGCGACGATCCTTCCAGAGCTGGCCTCCTCCACCTGCACCCGCTTGTGCGCCGCCGTGATGCCCGTGTTCAGCGCACCCGCGCCGTTCGCCCCGCGCAGCTGGAGCCAGTGCGGTCCGGTGTGTGAGGGCTGGAAGCCATGGGCGATCAGCATGTCGTCGGGCGCCCCCCAGCTGTCCGAGTGGGGCTCCACTTCCTCGGACCAGGAGCCGCCCACGGCCTCGAGTCGCCAGGCCGAGAGCACCTGAACACGCTGCCCCTGTTCTCCCCACCAGCACTGCGGAGGACTGTGCTGCGACCGGTGGCCGCTGCCTACGCGCTCGGACTCGACCGCGTAGCAGTGACTCACCCCCTCAGCGGCATCGGTGTCGACCCACGATGTGGTCTCCACGGGTAGAGCTGCCGCGACGCGCTGGCCATCCCTGTAGACGTGGAGCACGACGTCAGACTCGCCGGCGGCATCGAGCGCCAGCCTCACGCCCTTCGGATCGGCAGAGACCCCGTGGAGGCTCGGCTCCCGTGGCGCGAACATCTCCGCCGGTCCCGCCTCGCCAAGCAGCTCGGTGAGAGCGCCCTCTGCGGTCGGACCCGCTGTGAGCGTCACGACGACCTCGCTGCCCTCGACGAGCACATCCCAGGGGATCGGCCCCTCGACAAGCTCCCCGTCGACTCGCACGGCGTCCAGGCTGTAGTGCCCACCCTCAGAGGTCACAGGAGGCAGCTCGACGACGATACCGATCGAGGCTCCCCGAGCCGGGAAGCGACGCAGCTCCAGCCGATCGGAGTGACTCAGCCAGGCTCGCCGCAGCCCACGCGTGACGAAGGGCTCGACCCGCAGCCCCTCTGGCGTGGCCGAGATGCCGAAGATTCCCTGGGTCACGAGGGAGAGGTAGCCCGCGACCGACCAGAGCTGACGGCGTGAGTTCACCACCGGCCCAGAGAGATCGCCATCGTCGACCCAGTTGGCGCCGGTCGAGACCTCGAAGTTCTCCATGTTGGAGAGGTTGAGCGCAGCCCCTCGAATCAAGCTGTGGGCACCCCGGTCGAAGACGCTGTCGTTGGCGACCGCACGCGCCGCTCGAACCCCGTAGGCCGTCACGAAGGGCCAGATCGCGCGGTTGTGGTAGATGGGCACGTCCGGCTGCTGCGGGGCGAGCACGGGTGGGCCGTGGGCACCCTGCGGATAGGTGGCGACCGCCCGCTCGGCGTGGTCGGGACGCTCGAGGTGAAGCACCGCGAGGGCCGTGCCCAGCCAGTCCCAGCGGGCGAGGCGCGTGGGATCGAGGGTGGTCGTCACCAGGCTCGACCAGCTCCCGTGTTCCTCGAGCCAGAGCTCATGGTCGATGGCGACCTGGAGCGCGTCGGCCCAGTCGGTGTACCGCTCGTGGGCAGAGTCGTCGTCCACCTCGCCAGCCAGATCGGCGGCCAGCCGCAGAGCTGCCAGGTGGCCCACGTTCGTCGACAGGGCCTTGGACATGCCGATGTGCACGACGTCGTCAGCGGTCCACGAGGGATAGCTCTGCTCTCGCCAGTCGAGGAAGGACTGCTCACCGCGGTACAGGCCGTCTTCCGCATCCCAGGCAACCTGCCGGTCGAGCTCCACCGTGTTGGCGAGCGCCTCGAGCGCCTCCGCCGCGAACGTGCTTCGCTCGGGCTCGGGCAGCCACCGCAGGGTCTCGGCGGCCCCGAGGGCCCACACGACGCGATCGGTGCTGACGGGCCATGAGCCGCCCGTGCCCGTGTCCTGAACCACCTGTGGACCCGTGACGACGGCGTCTGGCTTCGCCTCGGAGAGCTTGAAGCGGAGGCTGTCGGCGGAGCGCTGCGGGTCGAGCCAGGCGAGCCCCAGATCGACGGCGTAGGCGGTGTCTCGCGTCCACACATACGTCCAGAGCTCACCCGTCTGAAAGCAGCGACAAGGCTGTGGGGCACCTTCCTGAAAGGCCCCGTCACGGATCGCCTCGACGCTGTTCAGGCGGGCATCGTCGACAGCCATCGCGAACAGCGCATCGAACAGCAGACTCCCGCTGCGCAAGACGGGACCGTCAGCCTCCTCGACGACCACCCGAGACGACGGCCCCCCGTCGCGCTGCGGATGGGTCGATTCCATGCTGTAGGTGCGCGGGTCTGCAGTCTCGTCCGCAGTCACACTCACCCTGTCGCTGCCTTCGACGAAGCTGGCGCCATCAGAGGTCGTCGAGCCGCCCGTACCTCCGGTCTCAGTCGCCTCCGAGGTGCTCGTGTCCGACGACTCCGACACAGCCTCTCCCTCCGGCGACGTCTTGCCCGCACCACCAGCGCAAGCGACCAATATGAACAGACTCCAGACGTGTCGCATGGGAGGCCGAGTAACCCGGCTCCGAGTCATCATGCTCACGCTCTGTCGTCTAGCCACGTGCCATCATCCCCCGGGGAGGTCTTCATGGAGTGCCCACGCTGCAGCCAAGACTTGGTCCAAGGCAGCTACGAAGGGGTCGAGGTCCACAAGTGCCCGCAGTGCGACGGCGTGCTGGCATCCCAGCGACGTCTGATTCCGCTGATGACTCAGCTGACGAAGAGCCTTGGACAGCACGTCGATCTCGACCAGCCGATTCCGAGCGTGCCCGACGTGCCCGGCAACGTTCACTGTCCAGTCTGCCGGCAGCAGATGGAGAACTTCGGCTACATGGGCACCAACACCATCATGCTCGACCGCTGCGCAAAGGACTGGGTCGTCTGGATCGATCCGGCCGAGCTGGGCGCCATGGCTGTGCTCTTCGCGAGGACGAACAAGCGCACCGATGCGCGCCACCAGTTCTACCAGCAAGAGCTGCGCGATATGACCCGACGTGTCGACCGACTACTGGTCGCGCGGGCGCTCGCGAGCGGCTTCGCGAGCGGAGCGCTGTAGCAGGCGACGCTCGGAGCGGGTAACCACTCCGCACAGGAGGACTCCGGATGCGCTCTTGGCCAGCTCTCGCACTGTTCATTCTGAGTTGCGGTGTGTCGACGGACCGC
>PKDJ01000158.1 GCA_002862545.1 Pseudomonadota bacterium | reverse complement strand
CGATACGTCCAGGGCTCCAGGCGCGCGGTGGCCGCGGCGGCACTCTGGCCGAGGCCGAGGCGCTGACACTCGCGGCGAGCGAAGCGCACTCGACCGCGCTGGCCCTTTGGGAAGCGCAGCCCAATCACGACGGAGGCCCCGGGTGGCATACAGCGGAGGAGCGCCTCGACGCTTCCGTCGCCCGGAACTTCCACGACCGCTGTACGCAAGCCCCCTGCGGTTCGCGCTCCAAGGAGGTCAGCGAGCATGGCAAGGGGGTGGTCCCCATCTTCGAAGTGCTCGGGGCCGTCGATCACGAGCGCGGCAGACTCGAGCAGCGCCTTTGGCCACTTGCCTGTGCGCACCCGGCGGACGAGGGCTTGGCGGAGCTGCCTCCCATCCAGCACCAACGGTGAGGACCCCACGAGCCGCTCGGCGACGGAGGACTTGCCCACCCCGGACGGCCCGAGCACCACGATCAGGTGCCTCTCCCCAACCACGCGAGGACGCGGTCGCCGACCGAGGAACTCGGTGCTGGTACCCGTGAGCAGTGCCGGTCGGAGTGAGGTCAGTTGGGCGTCCAAGTGAGCGTTGAGTCGCGCGGACCTAACCCAGCATGTTCTTGGCGATCACCAAGCGCTGGATCTCGGAGGTGCCCTCATAAAGGGTCGTGATGCGCGCATCACGGTAGAGCCGCTCGACCTCGTATTCCTTGCTGTACCCGTAGCCACCGAAGATCTGCAGCGCCTCGTAGGCGCAGAAGTTCGCAGCCTCGGAAGCGTAGAGCTTCGCCATCGAGCACTCGAGGCTCCCTCGCTCACCGCGGTCCTTGAGCGCTGCCGCTCTCCACGTGAGCAAGCGAGCCGCATCGACCTTCGTCTTCATGTCTGCAATCTTCCACTGAATGGCCTGATGCCTCGCGATGGGCTTGCCGAAGGTGTGGCGCTCCTTGGCATAGGCGACGGCGAGGTCGAGGCAGCGCTGCGCGATTCCCAGTGCCTGGGCGGCAATCCCGATGCGACCGCCGTCGAGCGTCGCCATCGCGACCGTGAAGCCCTTGCGCTCATCATGAAGCAGGTTCTCGGAGGGCACGTGGAGGTTCTCGTACACGAGCTCCGAGGTGCCCGAGCAGGCGATCCCCATCTTCTCCTCGACCTTGCCTACCGAGAAGCCGTCCCACGAGGTGTCGACGATGAACGCGCACACGCCGCGGTGGCGGGAGGCCACGTCGAGGTTTGCGTAGGTGACGCAGGTGTTCGCCTGCGGCCCGTTGGTGATCCAGATCTTGGAGCCATTCAGGACGTACCCGTCGTCGACCTTCTCGGCGCGCGTCTTCTGTGAGCCTGCATCACTGCCCGCCTCGGGCTCCGTGAGCGCGTAGCAGCCGATCGTCTCGCCCTGCGCCATCGGCGCAAGGTACTTGAGCTTCTGCTCATGCGTGCCAAAGGAGAGGATTGGCCAGCCGGCGAGGCTGTTCTGGACGCTCATGATCACGCCGACGCCAGCATCGGCGTAGCAGACTTCCTCGAGCGCGAGGACGTAAGCGAGCACGTCCATGCCGGAGCCACCGTACTCCTCGGGGACGAAGACCCCGAGCAGCCCAAGCTCCGCCATCTGTGCGACGAGCTCCGCAGGGAAGGCGTGCGTCCGGTCGCGCTCCGTCGCCCCAGGAAGCACCTCTCCCCGGGCAAAATCGCGCGCCATCTCACGGATCGCCTGATGGTCTTCAGACAGCTCGAACACGGTGACCTCCTCGGACCAGGAGACCTATCCCGCTGACGAGGCCCTGCGCTTGCAGCGCTCGGGTGCTGACAGAATGCGCAGCCAAGGTGCCGCATTCTGCAGCGCCCGCTGTCAGCGCCCCTCGAAGACCGCCTTGCGCTTCTCGAGGAAGGCCGACATCCCCTCGGTCTGATCGTGGGTCGCGAAGCACAGTCCGAACAGGGTTCGCTCGGCCGCCTGCGCAGTGTCGAGTGCTGCATCCGCGTTCTCGTGGATGGCCCGCTTGCAGAGCCTCACAGCCACCGGACCGAGGGCTGCGATGCCTGCTGCAGTCTCGCGTGCGACCCGCATCACCGCATCCTGAGACGACTCCCCCTCGGCAGCTTCCACCACGCGAGACGCCAACCCCAACGCGACAGCCTCGTCTGCACGAATCATCCGGCCCGTGAGGCACAGGTCGAGGGCGGCGGACATGCCGACCCGGCGAACCAAGCGCTGTGTACCTCCAAAACCAGGGATCACGCCGAGGCTCACCTCTGGCTGCCCGAACTTCGCTCTCGGCCCAGCGAGGATGATGTCGCATGCCATGGCCAGCTCGCAGCCCCCGCCGAGGGCGAATCCGCCGACCGCCGCGATCACGGGTGGAGCGAGCGCCGCGAGGCGATCGAGGATCGCCTGGCCCCGGGCAGCGAAACGCTCTGCCTCGACGGCGGTGAGCGCCTGCATCGCTCCGATGTCCGCACCGGCGACGAAGGCCTTACCGCCTGCCCCCGTGACGATCACCGCACGCACCTCGGGATCCGCCTCGACCTCTCCGATGGCTGCTGCCAGACCATCGAGCACCGAGCTGTCAATGGCGTTGAGTGCCCTGGGACGATCGATCGTGATCGTGGCGATCGCCCCATTCTTTTCGTACCCAACCGACATCACCGCCCCCCATAGTTGTAGAAGCCGCGCCCGGCCTTTCTGCCCAGCCAGCCTGCCTCCACATACTTTCGGAGCAGCGGACAGGGGCGGTACTTGCCGTCTCCAAGACCCTCGTGAAGCACCTCCATGATGGCCAGGCAGGTGTCGAGGCCGATGAAGTCAGCCAACGTCAGCGGACCCATGGGCACGTTTGTGCCAAGCTTCATGGCCGTGTCCACGTCCTCGACGCTCGCGATCCCTTCATAGACGGCGAAGACAGCCTCGTTGATGTACGGCATGAGCACACGGTTGACGATGAAGCCGGGCATGTCCCTCGACTCGACGGTTGTCTTCCCCATGCGCTCCGCGACCTCGAGCACCGCCGCGAGCGTCTCGTCAGAGGTCGCGAGGCCCCGGATCACCTCGACCAGCTTCATCACCGGCACGGGGTTCATGAAGTGCATGCCGATCACGCGATCGGGCCGTGCCGTGCAGGCCGCGATCGCGGTGATCGAGATCGACGAGGTGTTCGTGGCGAGGATCACTTCCTCCCCTAGAACCTCTGAGAGGTTTCGGAAGATCTTGTGCTTGAGCTCCACATTCTCGGTCGCGGCCTCCACGACCAGCTGGCAGCCAGCGAGGGCTGACACTGCCGTGGTCGTCGTGATCTTGGCGATCACGGCGTCGGCCTGGTCCTGCGTGAGGCGCTCCTTGCGGACCTGTCGGCCGAGGTTCTTGCGAATGGTCGCCAGTCCGCGCTCAAGCGCCGCGTCCGAGATGTCCTGCATCACGACCTCGAAACCTGCCTGCGCTGCTACGTGGGCGATTCCATTGCCCATCTGGCCGGCGCCCACGACGCCGATCCGCTCGATGCCCATACTGACCTCCGCTTGGAAAGGTGGGCGCGGTAACGCCCACCTCGCGCCCTGTCGCGCTGCGCGCCGCTCGTCGCCGGGATACCCGTGCTCCCTCGCGACATGAGGTGCTCACCGGTGCGCTACCACCGCCGCTCTACAGCGCTCCTGGTCCTACTCGTAGGGTGCATCAAGACCACGGACCGGGGTCCAGACCTTGGCCCCTGCGCCGAACCTCCCCCGGGCGTCTACACCTACGGCGAGGTGGGCATCGGCAGCTGCCTGTCCGGTCCCGCCGACGTGCAGTTCGTCGAGCGCGACGGCCGCACCTGGCTGGCTGTCTCCAACGCCGACCCCTTCTACAACTTCGACAGCGGTAGCCTGCTGCTCTTGGACTACGACGCGGTAGACCTGTCGATTCCGCGCAACCTGGTCACTGAGCTGTCTCCGGGCACACTGGCCCTGGATCGCTTCGTCGGGGGCATCGGCATCGTCCCTACACGTGAGCCCCCTCTGGCCATCGTCACCAATCGCCTCTCGGAGGGCGCGACGACGCGGTCGGCCGAAGACCACGCCTACGTGGTCGACCTCTCCGACCCCGCCTCTCCGAGCCTGTGGAGCGATGTCGAGCGCCTTCCCCTGCGGGATGACCCCTACCCTGTCGCCGTCTCCGACACGCAGGAGCGCGTCTACATCGGGAACCTCACCGACCACAGCGTCTCCGTGCTCCGAACCCGCGAGAGCGCGCGCGGCGTCGACGGTGACCTCTTCGGGCTCATCGATGTTGCACCGGAGGCTCGCATCGACGAGGCCTGGTTCGACGACGCGGACGGTAGCGGCAGCCTCGCGCAGGTGGACCGCCTCGTCGCCGAGGTTCCTGAGGACCTCGTCGACGACGTGTGGACGCTCACCTTCGTCGACGGCGTCAGTCGCCTCACTGTCCCCAACGACCTCGATGGTGCCCAGCGGTGGAGCGGAGGTGACCTCGGCTTCGTCGAAGCCCGGGCCGGCATCGCAGTCGACCGCGACGGCGTGATCACCGACGGGGAAGACATCTCCGACCCGTTCATCGCTCTGTCGGGCAGCGAGCCTCTGCTCGTCTACGTCACCCCCGAAGGCACGATCCTTCGCGCCGCCTCGGACGGCAGCGCAGGTGGGTACATCTCGGAGGGTGTCGTCCTCGGCTCTCGCCCAGACGGCTGGGATGCCCTCGTCGGCGGGCCGAGCCTGACCGCACTCGAGAACCAGCAGGCTCTGTTCTACGACGCGGGTGTCACCCGAGAGCCCGGAGACGCGATCTCGATCGGACTCGCGACGTCGGACGACGGCGTCGACTGGCGGCGGGAGTCGGCGCCCGTGCTCGCGGCCTTCTCGCCAGACGACCCAGAGAGCCTCCCCTGGGAGCGCATCCAGCAGCCCTTCGTCCGACTCGAGGCCCCCAGCGGGCTCTACCGGATGTGGATGAGCCTGTTCGATGGGGAGCGCTGGCAGGTCGGCCTCTCCGAGAGCGAGAACGGACTGGACTGGAGCGAGCCCGAGGTCGTCCTGTCCGACGAGCTCGCGGATGTCGCCGCCCCGTCGATCACGTACATGGGTGGGCGGTACCTGGCATACGTGGCACTGGGCGACGGGGTCGGAGCCTGGGACATCGCGACGTCGTGGTCGTTCGACGGTCGCAGCTGTACTCCACTGGAGGTTCTGCTCCCGCACGAGGGAACGTTCGACCGCCTGCAGCCGCCCCGTGTCGGCCTTCAGGCGGCCGGCACGTCAGGCTGGCGTGTCGAGGCACGCGACAGAGGGGTCCTCGAGGAGCTCGCCGTTGCTGGCGTCCCACTCGATCTCGCTGGCGTCGGGATCAGCCTGCAGGTGGCGTCGGGCTACAGCATCTCCGAGGACCTCGATGGTGCTCGAGCACGAGGCGGGCTCCGCCCAGGCTCGGTGCAGGCCATCGACGACCGGACCGTCCTGTACGCGACGGTCACCGACGGCGGCGAGCGCGAGCGCATCGCGGTGCTTCGTCAGACGGGCGATGACTGGCGCGTCCTGGAGGGCGACGCCATTCCCAATGGGACGGGCGGCAACCGGCGCGGGGCATCCAATCCTGTGGTCGTTCGAGCAGATGACGGCACCTTCGTGATGTTCTACGCGGCGGCCGACCGCGAGGGCACGACGCGGATCCGCCGCGCGACCTCGACCGATGGACTGACCGGCTGGACGCCAGTGGGCGGTGCTCTCGTCGACTCCGGAGACGACTGGGATGCCGCCGGGCAGCGGCCGCACTCGGTCGAGCTTCTCGGCGACGGTGAAGTGCGGCTCTGGTACACGGGCGACAACGGGTCACGGACGCGAATCGGAGCAGCAGTCGGTGACGTGCTCGGTCGCCTGCGGCTCGACCCCGGAGAGTTCGACCCCTACCAGCTCGGCACGGGCACTCCAGGCAGCTTCGACGACAGCAGCGTCAAGGATCCGCTGGTCATCGTCGATGGCGAGACCACGCACCTGTACTACTCGGGCTTCGATGGCGTCGCCTGGCACATCGGCCACGCCACTCGGGACGCCCGCGGCCGCTGGGTGCGCCTGCTCGACCCATCCGACCGCACGCTTCCCGTGATGAGTGGTCTCACACGAACGTTCTCGGCCGCGGGAGTCCACAGCCCCGTTCTGCTGCCGTCCGTCGACTCTGCGCCCGGACTCGCCCAGTTCTTCTACGCGGGTGACGACGGCACGAAGGACCGCATCGGTGCGGCCACAGCCGGCATCGGCGGTGGAGCCGGCAGCCTCTCCGAGGCCGTGCTCTACCCCGAGCAGCGCTTCCCGACCGCCGAAGATGTCTTCTCCTTCGGCACGGCCCGCGGCGACGACGAGGTGAGCGTCATTGAGCTGCAGCAGTCGGTCGAGGCGTTCGACACGCTCGGCATCGGCATGGCCAACATCACGCTCGACGAGCAGCGCGGCTTCCTCTACATCGCCTCCAAGCTGCTGAACCGTGTATGGATCGTCGACGTGAGAGACGACTCGAGCGGCATCTTCCAGGACGCGAACTTCCTCGATCTCGAGGCGGTGCTTCAGGTCGACAACCTGTCGACCGATCACGGCTTCCGCGACACGACGGTCGCCGAGTCACGAGGCCTGCTCTACCTCTCCGGACGCTCACCCGACTCCATCGTGGCCGTCGAGCTGGAGGCCATCGTCGATGATGATCTGAAGGAGCTCATCACCGGCGCCGCAGTCGGCAGCCTGCCCGCACCCGACCTGAACCGCGATCGCGGGGTCGACACCTCGGCGGCCATCGGCTCGTCGGGGATGGCCCTGTCGGCCGACGAGCGGTACCTCTGGGTCACCCACTTCCGCGACAACAGCGTCACGGTCTACGACCTGTCTCTCGGCGCCTACGGCGAGCCCATCCGGAACATCGCCTTCGTCGGAGAGAACCCCCATGTCGTTCGGCTCAGCCCCGACGGACGAGTCGCAGTCGTGGCCAACTACACTGGCGAGGTGAGCGACGACGGCACCGCATCGTCGACGCTCACCTTGATCGATGCCGACCCGACCAGCCCGACCTGGCTCGAGGTCCTCACGCGAGTAGTGAACCGATGAGGACGCTCCCCCTTCTGTTCGTCCTGGCCGCCTGTCAGGACCCCTTGGCCTATGAGGGCGCCTTCGAGGTTCCCGTGGCCGCTGACGTGCTGCCGGTCGAGCGTCCCTCGCCCTTCTCCGAGCCCATCGGCTTCGTGGCGAGCGGAACGAGCGGTCAGATCAGCCTGCTCGCGCTCAAGCAGGGGCGGTTCCTCACCGACGACACGACGGCGAGCTTCCTGCGCACCAACCCCTTGGCTACGGGCCAGGGGCGGATGCTCTCGGATGTAGCAGTCTGGTCGCCCGAGCGGTACCGCGTCGAGGCGTTCGCTGGAGATCGAGCCTACGAAGAGCTCGTGAGAGTTCCCTATGTGCTCGGACTCGAGGACGGCCGGTGCGTCGTCAACGAGACCACGACGAGCGCCAAGTGCGAGGCCGACGCCGACTGCGAGGCGGGCGTCTGTATCGGAGTGCCGATTGAGGCCCGGGCAGAGGTCGTCGCGGAGCCCGTGCTCACAGACGCCAGTGGCGCCCCCACGACGGGCCCACGGCTCACCAAGCTCGAGGTGAAGACCGGCTACACGACGACCGAGACCTGGACGGCGACCTTCGACGGAGAGGCCTGGGTCG
>PKDJ01000141.1 GCA_002862545.1 Pseudomonadota bacterium | reverse complement strand
TCTCGATGTCGGCACCCATGCGGCGCAGCTCGGCTGCGTGCATGAAGCGATTCTCGAAGATGGTCTCAGTGATGCGTGAGACCCCATCGGCGAGACAGGTCACGGACATCAGCTGGGCCTGCATGTCGGTAGGAAAGCCAGGAAACGGCGTCGTGCGGATGTCGACTGGCTTCAGGGGCCCATCTCGCCGCACACGCACGCTGTTCTCGGTGGTCGTGACCGTACAGCCGCACTCCTCGAGCTTTGCTAGCACCGCAGTGAGCAGAGTCGGGTCGGTCTCCGTCACCTCGATGTCTCCACCCGTGGCCGCTGCGGCTGCGAGGTAGGTCCCGGTCTCGATTCGGTCTGGCAGCACTCGATAGGGCCTCGAGGCGGGCCAGAGGCGAGGTACACCCTCGATCGTCAGAGTGGAGGTCCCTTCCCCTTCGATTCGAGCCCCGAGGGTTCGCAGGAACTGGGCGAGGTCGGCAACCTCTGGCTCTCGGGCGGCGTTGAAGATCCGGGTGCGACCGCGTGCCAGCACCGCGGCCATGAGGATGTTCTCCGTACCGGTCACGGTCGGCATGTCGAGGTGAATGTCAGCGCCGATGAGCTCGCGACACTCTCCGTGGATGTAGCCGCCCTCGATCACGAAGGTGCAGCCTAGGGCCTCGAGGCCTCGAAGGTGCTGGTCGATCGGTCGCGTGCCAATCGCGCAGCCCCCTGGCAGGGACACCCGCGCCTCACCACACCGTGCGAGGAGCGGTCCCAGCACGAGCACAGAGGCCCGCATCTTTCGGACGACATCGTAGGGCGCCTCGCGGAATGCAATGCGCGAGGTGTCGAGTCGGATCACACCGTTGACGAGGGAGGGGCATCCGATGCGACCCAGCAGCGACAGCGTCGCCGACACGTCGGCGAGGTCGGGCACGTTGGCGAGTCGGTGTTCGCCGGGAGCGAGCAGGGTGGCCATCAGGATGGGCAGGGCCGCATTCTTGGCGCCAGACGCGCGAATCGTTCCACGCAACGGCGTGCCGCCGTCGATGATGATCTTCTCCATGGGAGGACTCCAGTAAGGTCGGACGAGGCGGGGACTTGCAGAGGGCGTGCCAGGGAGACGCGCCGCGGGGCCGCGGGAAAGATGCGGGGTGGAGATCTTATCTCAAAGGAGGGGGCCGGGTCATGTGTCGTCCCGGTTGTCCCGCGCAGAGCGGGTCCAGTCGGTGCCCGGATTGTCGAGTGCCCACTCGATCCGGCGCACCATGCCACGCAGGGCCTCGACCTCTCGGACTCGAAGCTGTGCGCTCTGAAGCGCAGTCGTCGCGCTCACCCTCACCTTGGTGGGGTGCGTCCCTCGTGTGTAGCCGACTCGCTCGAGAAGCTGCACCATGGCCTCGGCTGCCGGCTCGATGGTGTCGAGGCTGGCGCGGCGGTCGCGCCGACCCGTCCGAGAGACGGCACGTGTGCTCTGTCCGGCACGACTTCCCCCCAGCATGCGTCCGGTGGCCGGGAGCCCGCGAGCCCGTGCCTCCTCGAAGAACGCATGTGCGGTCACCATGACGGCCTGCGAGAGGTTCAAGCTGGCATGCTCGAGTGTCGGGATTCGGAGCAGAGCCTGTGCTCGGTCGACGGCCTCACCATCGAGGCCTTGATCTTCGCGCCCGAAGAGCAGGGCAGTCACCCCGTCGTCATCGTCCAGGGCGAGCGCTGCGGCCTCGCGTGGCTCGAGAACGGGCTGGCCCCGCTTTCGGTGGCGCGCCGTCGTTGCGACGACACGGCTCACGCCGGCTAGCGCCTCGTCGAGTGTGGCGACGATGCGAGCACTGGCCAGGAGCTCGGCACAGCCTGGTGCCATCCACCGCGCCTGCTCGGCGTCGTAGGCGGGCGGGGCCACCAGCACGAGGCTCCAGAGCCCCATGTTGCGCATGGCGCGGGCCGTGGCGCCCACATTGCCTGGGTACTGCGGCTCGACGAGGACGACGATCACCCTCTCGCGCAGTGCCCTTGCAAGGGGGTGAAGCTCAGCGTCTGCCACCGAAGAGTCCGGCAAACCAGGAGTAGATGCGTGCGAAGAGACTGCTTGACTGTGCCGGGGCTGGGGGCCCGGACGCACCCTCGGCGGATGGCGTCTCGGAGCTGGGACCTGTGGGTGATGGCCCGTCGCCGGTGGCTCCGTCCGTCGAGGTCGACGGCTCTGGTGAAGCCGCAGAGGAGGCTGTACTTCCTGGGCCGCGTGCCAGTGAAGAGGTCATCGGCATGTCGAGAGGCGCCGGCACACTCGGTGGCTTTGGCTTGCGCTTCCGACGCTTCTTCCGCTTGCGGTCCCGTTCCTTGCCGAGCTTGAGGCGTGACTCGACCAGCTGTCCGGTGTCGATGTCGCGCGCCGTGAGGTTCAGGATGCCCTCGGAATCGATGTGGAACGTGACCTCGATCTTGACCTTGCCCTTCGGTGCCTGACGGAGGCCCGAGAAGACGAAGGTGCCGAGCATCTCGTTCTCTTTGACGAACTTGGATTCTCCCTGGTAGATGCGCAGCATGATCGAGCGCTGGTTGTCCTTGCTCGTCGTCAGCGTGCGGGTCTTGTAGTCGGGCAGAGGCTGATTCTTGGCGAACAGCACGTGCATCGTGCCGTCGACCTTGTTGATGCCGATGGCCATCGGCAGAACGTCCAGCAGGGTCATGTCCTGCGGGCCGGACTTGGACGACAGCGAGTGCGCCATGATGGCTGCGCCGATGGCCACAGCCTCGTCGGGGTGCACCTTATGGGAAGGGGGCTTGCCGACGAACTGCTCGAGGCGGGTCCGAACCAAGGGCATCCGGGACTGCCCACCGACCAAGAGCATCTCGTCGAGCGCCTCTCTGGTGGAGCCGGCCTCCTGAAGAATGCGCTCACAGGTCGTGATCGAGCGATCGATCAGGTCGCCCGTGAGGGCCTCGAGCTGGGCGCGGGTGACGGTGAGCGACAGGTCGAGCATCGTCCCGTCGTCGTCTTCGGCGATGTCGGCCAGTGAGATGGTCGTCGATTGGGTGCTCGACAGGGCGATCTTGGCGTCCTCGGAGGCGTCTCGGATGCGGGAGACGGCCGAGCGGTCGTAGGACACGTCGACCCCGCTGCTGTCGACGAACTTCTGCAGCACGAACTGCATGAGTCGATCATCGAAGTCGACACCACCGAGGAACGTGTCGCCTCCGGTGGCGATGACCTCGAAGATCTTGTCCTTGATGTCGATGATCGAGATGTCGAAGGTACCGCCACCCAGGTCGTAGATGGCGACGCGCTGGTTCAGCGTTCGACCCAGTCCGTAGGCCAGCGCTGCTGCTGTAGGCTCGTTGAGCACGCGCAGGACCTTGAGGCCAGCGAGCTTCCCCGCGGAGCGCACGGCCTGGCGCTGGCGGTCGTTGAAGTAGGCCGGCACGGTGATGACCGCCTGGTCGACCTCGACTCGCAGCGTGTCCTCGGCAGCCTCCTTGATGCGTCGCAGGATCGCGGCCGAGATCTGCTCGAGCGTAAAGACCTGATTCGCGACCTTGATCAAGACCTCGGACGCATCGCCCTCGACGAGCTCGTAGGTGAAGACCTGCTGCATCTTCTCCATGGCGTTGGAGCCGAAGCTCCGCCCGATCAAGCGCTTGGAGGCAGCGATCGTGTTCTCGGGGTTGAGGTTCGCCTGCGCCTTCGCCTCGTTTCCGACCAGGCGATTACCCGTCTTGTCGATCGCGAACATCGACGGGATCGTCCGTGTGCCATCGCGGTAGGTGATCACCTGTGGTTTGCCGTTCTCGACATAGGCACAGCACGAGTTCGTCGTGCCGAGGTCGATCCCGATCGCAATGCCCATGTAGACGTCCGCTTGAGTGGAACCGGGGCAGGGCGCCCCGCAGCCCCTACCACGCTCCCGCATAGCATGCGCCGAAAGTACAGGTCAACGCGCGGCCGACCCGGCAACGCCACGGTTGGATTAAACTCCACGAATTGCCGGCAGTTCGGGAATGATCAGCGAGGGGGCCCATGCGTCGGAAGGGAGCGAGCCTAGCTGCGCGGTTCCGCCGTGCCATTCGGTCGGAGCGCGATGAAAGGGCAGAGCAGGAGCGCGCGCGCGAGCTCGCGCTCGAGGCGGCGAGAGCAGCCAGAGACTCCCTTTTTGTCGAGCTCGCCGAGTTCGCCCGCGCTGTCGGGTTCCTCTCGGTCGAGCAGACGCAGGCGGGGCTGGTCCTCCGCTTCTCCGAAGGAGAGGAGTCACGCGAGCTGACCTTCGCGCCCGTGGGAGAGGCCGATCGGGTCGGAGTGACATTCACGGGTCAGCCTTCCCACGAACACCACGAGCTCTACCGACAGCCCGAGCTCGACGATCGTTGGATCTGGTCCCGTCGGAGGGTCAAGCGGGAGGATCGCCTGCCACTATTCGATGAGGGCCTCGAGGAACTCCTCGTTCGTGGACTGGGCTTGCCACGACCAGGGGACGAGAGCCCTCCGCCCGCTGGCGGACGGGTCCTCTGAGCTGACATCAGCTTGGCGGCTCTCCGAGACTCGTCACCCGCACCTGCTCGATGGCTCGGTCAGAGGCCCGCTCCACGACGAACCGTAGACCGGCGATGTCGATGGTCTCTCCCGCCTCGGGGATGTGGCCGAGGCGGGCCAGCAGCAGCCCCGCAACGGTGTCGAAGTGGCCGTCCGGCATGCGTCTTCCTACCGCCTCATTGAACTCGTCGATCTCGACCCGAGCAGGCACCCGCCACTCGTTGTCGCTGATGCGCCGAAGAGTGGGCTCGTCGTCATCACGCTCATCACGGATCTCGCCGACGATCTCCTCGAGGAGATCTTCGATGGTCACGATCCCGACGGACCCACCGTACTCATCGACGACGACGACGAACTGCTCCTCCTTCTGACGAAGCTCGCGAAGGAGCTCGTCGACTCGCTTGCGCTCGGGCACGAAGGAGACGGTCCGAGTGATGTCGCCGAGCGCTTGGCCTGCCTCGACGCCCTGGAGCAGGTCGCGGTGATCGACGATTCCGATGATGTTGTCGATCCGATCCCTGAAGACCGGGAGCCTGCTGTGTCCACCCTGCAGGACGGCCTCGATGGCCTCGGTGACCGTGGCGTCCTCGGGTACGGCGTCGATGTCGACCAGGGGAGTCATGCAGTCTTCGACGACAGTCTCGGTCATGGCGATGATGTTCCGGACGAGCTGTCGCTCCTCCGGATCGATCGCGTGCCCTCCTTCGTCCAGAAGTCCGACGATGTCTTCGCGGCGTACGATCCGCTCGTCGGGTGTGGCTGCCAGCCACTGCAGGGTGCGCTTCCACCGCCCGGCCAGCCACAGAGCCGGTCGGAAGACCGCCTGGGCAACGGACAGCGGCCACGCGACCACCGGTGCCAGCGTGTCGGCGTGGTGTTGGTAGATCGTCTTCGGAAGTGCCTCGCCGAGAACGAGCGCGAGCGGGAGGAACAGAGCGGTCGCCAAGAGCTCGCTCGGGGAGCCCGCTGCGACCAGGAGCCAGAGCGTGAGCGTCGAGCCGGTGACGACCGAGAGGTTAGTGCCGACGAGACAGGTGCCGAGCAGGTTCTCGTCGTGCTCGCGTAGCTTCAGCGCAAGGGTTGCCCCTCGGTTTCCGGTCGCCGCGAGCGCCTCCAGGTGCCCACTGGAGGCGTTGACGAGCGCCATCTCCGAGCCCGAGAAGAACCCCTGGGCGAGCACACAGAGCAGGACGAGGGGGATGCCGAGGAGCAGCTCCATCACACCGCCTCCCTGCGTCGTCGTGAGGTGGCTCGGCGGACCATGACCTCGACGATGCGCCGCCCTTCCATCCGAGAGACCACGAACGACCACTCCTCGTGGACGACCTCGTCACCCTTGCGGGGAAGTCGTCCGAGCTGATGAAAGACGAACCCGGCCACTGTGTTGTAGTCCCCATCTGGAAGCTCGACTGTGGTCGCCTCCGTGAAGTCTTCCGTGTCGATTCCTGCGTTTACTCGAAACACTCCAGGGCGAAGCCGCGACACGTCCTCGGCAGCACCGCTGTGGAGCTCGCCGATCAGCTCGTCGAGGAGGTCGTCGAGTGTGATCAGCCCGACCAGTGTGCCGTGCTCATCGACGACGAAGGCCATGTGGAGCTTCTTTGCGAGGAGCTCGCGCAGCATGGTGTCGGCGGACTTGCTCTGCGGCACGAAGACAGGAGGAAGCAACAAGGAGCGGAGTGAGTGAGGGCGCTCACGGTGCACTCTGAGCAGGTCCTTGAGGAGAAGCACACCGAGGATGTCGTCGGAGCGACCGCCGTGCACGGGGATTCGACTGAAGCCGGCCTCTCGGGCTCTCTGGAACAGCTCGTCCCAGTCGATGTCGAGGGGAATGGTGAAGATGTCGGGTCGCGGCGTCATCAGTCTCTCGACCGCGATCGTGTCGAACTCGAACACGGACTCGATGATGTCACGCTCCATCTTGTCGAGCTCGCCGGCCGCGGCCCCGCGCGCGATGTAGCCGCGGAGCTCCTCTTCCCGAAGGGACTCCTCGGACGAGGTCGGGAGGACGCCGAAGGGCCGAGAAAGCAGAGACACCAGCCCAGACACGACGAGGCGGACCGGAAACCCGACGAAGAAGAACGCGGTCAGTGGCCACGCGGCGAGGCTCGACCACCTTCGGTTGAAGCGTCGCGCGAGGGTCTTGGGCGTGAACTCGGAGACAAGCAGCAGGACGGGAGGGAGCACGAAGACGTTCAGCCACTCGTAGCCCGGGAAGTACCAGGCGCAGAGCGCTGCAGACACCGTCGCGAGCGTCACGTTCGCCGTCTCGTTGCCCATCAGGATGGTCGCGATCAGGGCCGTGTTGTGGGACAGCAGCCAGTTGACCTGGCGTCCGGTAGCACCCCGCCGAGCAAACCAGCTTCGGTCCACCTTCTCGAGTGAGTACAGAGCCGTCTCGGTGCCCGAGAAGAAGAACGAGGCTGCGAACAGGCACATGATGATCACGAGGGTGGTCCACCCCGGCTCGATGTGCAGCGTCATTCCCGTCGCTGGGATCATGCCTGCCCCCCGAAGTGACGGAAGAGGGGGCGAGGCCACTTCGACGTGCTCAGCCGTGGACGGCTTCCCGGCTCGACCTGGCCGATGCGCGTTGGCGTCACGTCGTGGCGATGCGCGAGCGACGCAATCGCACTGCGGTGATGCGGTGGAGCGGTGAACAGCAGGCCGTAGTCTTCCCCACCACCGAGCTGCAGGTCCTGTGCGTCCTCACGTTGCGCAAGAGCGGGGTGGAGGGGGAGGGTGGCCGCATCGACAACAGCCCCGACGGCTGACATCTCGCAGAGGCGTGGCAGGTCGGTCACGAGACCGTCCGAGAGGTCCATGGCTGCTGTGGCGTGACCCGCCTTGGCCAGAGCGAGGGCGAACTCCAGCGGCGGCTGCGGCCGCTGCAGCGCATCGATCGCGACCTGGGGTGGAGCATCGGTCGCCCAGCCGAGGCCGGCCAGGCCGAGCCAGCCTGTGACCCAGATGTCGTCGCCGGCTCGTGCGCCGGAGCGTGTGAGGGGAGCAGCGACGAGGGGACCACCGAGCGTCAGTGACACGGCACGCGGGCCGGGTGATCGAGTGGTGTCCCCTCCGATGAGGCTGACCCCCCACTTGGCTGTCGCCTCTCCGAGGCCACGCGCGAAGGCATGCACCCACGCGCTCGACCGTCGCGGAACGCTGAGGGAGAGCACCGCCCAGGAAGGACGAGCGCCCATGGCAGCCAGATCACTCACCGACACCGCGAGGGTCTTCCAGCCGACGTCCTCCGGAGGTGTCAGGC
>PKDJ01000178.1 GCA_002862545.1 Pseudomonadota bacterium | reverse complement strand
AAATTTGATCGATTTTTGGGAGACCAGCCAGCTCGTCTGCCAACTTGGACGTCTTTCAGAAGAACATGGGCGTACTATGCAGTGGCCGACAGACCCATTGCTCGTGCTCGCGGGTCGCGCTGGTGGAGGGACCGAACCACAGTCCGGACTGGGACAGTCCGGTCGTCGGGGTCGCCGAGCCGAGGGCCGGCAAGATTGCCTTGGGCACGTTCCATCCCTCCGAGGGGTCGTGTCGGGCGCGTGCGACCGCACTGCGCGTGCCTGCGGCCATAAGCCTGGAGGTCCTCGATGCGAGCCCACAGGGCGACATCCCGGTGATCGGCGAGGCGCTGGCGCGCGTCCCCGCCGAGATCCTCTCGGCACGGATGAGCGCCGCTCGCATCGCGTCTCATGGGTATGGTCTCGGGCTTCCCCCGGGCGAGCCCTCGGCTGACGAGCCGACGCTGAGCGTCGAGCGTCTCGCCATCGGCGGCACCCTTCGTGCTCGCGTCAACCCGGGGGAGGTCGGCTGGTCCTGGCTGGTGATCCGCTCCGCGGGCCAGCTCTGGGAGTCGGAGGCGATCGGCACGGCTACGCTCGAGCAGCCGGGCTGGTCGGCCGAGCCGGCGGACGCGTTCCTGGTTCAGGTCACCTTCGGCTCGCCGCCCATCCCCGCTGGCGCCACGGCGGAGCTGTGGTTCCAGGGGGCTGGCGAGCCGCGTCTGCTGGTGAGCGGCGTCGTTCGCTGAGCGCTCAGCCCTGGGTGCGCCGCTGCCAGCGTGCCTCGATGCGCTCGACAGCCTGGCGGGACAGTCCGATTCTGTCTCCTAGGGCGACGAGCTGCTCGCGGGCATGGTCGTCGTGGCCACCCCAGGTGACCATGCGCTCGAGGGCCTGCTCGAGGAGCCAGGTCTGGGCGCTGTCGCGGGCCTCGACCGCCTGGGCGGCCGACAGCCCCAGTCCCTTCGCGAAGTGCACGAGCAGGGTCGACTCCTCGCTCTCCAGCTCCTCGTCCGTCAGCGCCATCACCGTCGCGATGGCCAGCATCGACACGCGGGTGCCACCGGGGCTGGCCTCGCCGAGCTCAGCCATCGTCACGGGTGGCCGACTGCGCAGCGCCTCGAGCGAGCCGAGCTCCGGGTCGATCACCTCCCCGAGGTAGTCCGACTCCGCGGACTCGATCTGCCCGTCAGAGCCCGCGATCTCGACCAGCATCCGCGCCACCAGCAGGCGATCGTAGCGCGTCTGGAGTGGGTTGCTGTGAAGCAGCCTGTCGAGTGGGCCGAGCAGCTGAGCGGCGGCGGAGCCGTGCACCCAGCGTGAGCTGCCTGGGTCCCACGCGAACTGGGTGGAGACGGACTGAAACGCCTCGACGAGCCCGCGCTCGACCTCGCGTGCCGACAGGGTGTGCCGGCCCGTGCCGGAGTGCGACGGTGCACTCGCGAGGGCGCTGTTCACGGCCGTCTGAGCCACGCGCCCCATCGCGCCAGTGCCCACGAACGAGCGGACGAGGAGGTTGGCTTGACGGCGAACTTCGTACCACATCGTCTGCTGGGCGGCGGCGCTCATGGACGAGACGAAGCCGCTGGACTGAGCGCCCTGCCAGCGCGCCTGTACCTGCTGCCCGCTGACGGGGCAGCGGTAGGTCACCATCAAGTACCTCCCGCTCACGCTCTGGTGCGCGACGAGGGGGCGGATGGCGTCGAGGGTCAGGCGTTCGGACATCGGTGTCTCCGTCTCGTGCGATCGCGGCTTGAGGACTGGCTCAGCTCAGGTCGAGGGTGCGCGACTCGAAAACGCGGCCTGCGTTGTTCACGAACTCCACGTCGACCTCGAGGGTGTCCGGGTGCAGCGTGAATCGGGTGTAGTTCCACTCGCGGATCACGGCGACGTAGTGGTCGTCGGGGCGGATCAGCCATGCGAGTGGGTTGATGAAGCTGCCCCCGGGGCCGCAGAAGACTTCCCATAGGTGATCGTAGGGGCTCCCAGGCTGCCCGATCGTGGCGATGGCACCCCAGTGGAAGTCCCCCGCGAGCCACAGGACGCCCGTGACCTCGGCCGCGACGATGGCGCCGAGCACGGCGCTTCGCTGCGCCGGGTAGCCGTCCCAGCGGTCGTCGGCCTCGATGGGGCCGTAGACGTCGCTCATGTTGGTGATCGGCACACTATTCAGCACGATCTTGAAGGCGGCGGTGCTGGTCTGCAGTCCCTCGATCAGCCAGTCGAGCTGCTCGGGTGACACATAGGAACCGTCGAGGCGCTCACCCCGGCAGTCGAGCACGAACACGTCGGCAGCCTGGCCCCAGGACAGCTTGCGCCACAGGCCGAGACCACCAGGCCCCTCCCGCATCGGGATGGCCCGCCGGAAGGCCTCGAGTGCCTCGTAGGGGGCATCTCCGAGGTCTGACCACGACCAGTTGTTGTCCACCTCGTGGTCGTCCCAGGTGGCGACCAGGCTGGTCGAGCAGCAGAGGTTGACCATGCCGGCCTGGCTCATGGCAGAGCGCCAGTCGGCCTCCCAGTTCAGGCCGTTCCAGCCATCATCGGCGTAGATGGTGTCGCCGAGCAGCGCGAAGAAGTCGAGGCGATCCTCGGAGGCACGGGAGAGCATCGGCCAGGGCTCGTTGCCACCGAGACAGCTCGTGGCGCCGAAGCGGAGCGTGCGGGACGCGCCGGCGGCCAGGGCGGTGCGAGTGCGTGCAGAGCGGCTGCGACGGCCGTCGCTGGTCACCCAGACCAGTGCGTAGGTCGTGTCGGGCTCCAGATCGCGCAGCTCGAGCTGCACGATCCCATCTGTGACCGGCAGGTCGACGAACTCGACAGGATCCACCCAGTCCGAGGCCGTTCCACGGACGACCCGCAGGGTGACCAGGGCCTCGGTGGTCTTGCAGCAGACGAGGACGCTCTCGGCGTGGGCATCGCCGGTCTGGACACCCCAGGCGAACGCGGTCTCGTCCAGCGTCTCGGGGGGCTCCCAGGGATCGGCGGGCTCGGTACCCGAGGTCGTCGGCGGGCTTCCGGTGTCGAGCGTGCCGGTGTCGAGCGTGCCGGTGTCGAGCGCGCCGGTGTCGAGCACGCCGGTGTCGGTGGCTCTGCCCGTGTCGAGTGCCCCGGTGTCCGCGGGGCGTCCGGTGTCGAGCGGGCCGGTTCCGGTCGGTGTGGTGCTCGGTGTCGACGTCTCGGTCGTGACGGGCGTGCTCACGATCGGGGTGGTCGTGCCCGACAGAATGGCTGTCGGCAGCTTGCGCTTCGGCGAGTCGGTGCGTGCAGCGCAGGCCGCTGCCAGGCCCAGGGCAGAGAGCATCACGTCGCGTCGCGTCGGGCGCATGGCGACCTCCTAGAGACGGCTATCCTGGCGGATGCCTCAGTCGGCCAAGGCCTCGCGCCACCAGGTCTCGAGGGCGACGCGGTCGCGGTCACCGCTGATCGGGAGAGTGACTCCGCCCTCGATGGGCTCGAGTGAAGTGATCACCGCCATGGCGCCTCGTGCGGCACCGCTCTGTGCATGCACCGTGAACAGCTCCTCCCGACTGCCGGCCTTCAGGTCGACGGTCGCGCGCCCGTAGCGGTCTGTCGTCACCGTCTCCACGAGCTCGGCGTAGGCGCTGTCGTGCTTCAGCTCGACGGCAGCGCCCGCGACGGGGTGGCCCCAGGCATCCACTGCGACCACGTCGATGGAGAGCGAGGTGTCCTTCACCACCAAGCCGTCGCTGACGAGGACGATGGCCGCCGGCGGGTTGCTGCTGATCGGTGCGCGCGCCTCACCGTCGACCTTCGCTGCGATCACCTTCGTGGTGACGCGGTCACGCTGGGTGGACGAGTCTCCGAGGGTGGCCTCGAAGGTCACGGTCTGAGCGCGCTCGGGTGGCGTGAAGGCGGCCTCGAAGATGCCGTCGCGAACAGGGAGGATCTCTCCGATCTTGCCGGCACTCGCGGTGAGCTTGGGCTTGGCGTTCACGTCGGGGGTGCCGTCGGGCTTGAGGACGACGACCCGGACCTTCGGCGGTGCGGCGGTGTCGACGGGGATGCTCGCTGGAGGCGGGAACAGGCAGATCTGCTGGGACTCCTTCTGCTCGAGAGCGTGGGTGTCGCGGCTGATGACGCCGTCCTTCGAGACGCTGACTAGGTCGGCGGTCGCGAGACCCGGCGGAACCGCCACAGGCACGCTGGCGCGTCCGCTGCTGCTTGCCTTGATCGGGCCGAACTCGCGCGCGCCCACGCGCATGGCCACTTGGGAGTAGGGCTCGACCTGAGCCGTCTCGGTGCGGGCGACCAGCAGCGGGAGGAGGTGGTACCCGTAGGTGGGCAGCTGCGCTGCGTTGTCGGAGGCCGTGATGATGGCCAGTCGCGGCGTGTACTGCTTGCCAATGGTGTAGCGAAGCTTGTGCACTCCCTCGTCGAGCGCCATCCCCTCGCTCAGCTCGCCGCCACAGGCACGGACAGCCGGGTGGGCACCCCATGTGCCTTGGTCGAGGGTGACCGTGGCGTGGGTGGTGGTGGTGGCGATGATGTCTGCCGGCGACGAGGAGGTCTGCAGCTTGTACGGTGCCTCCATCTGGAGAGGCACGGGGACCTTGAGGTCGATCTGCCGCTTGTCCGGGGTCTTACCCTTGACGATCAAGGTCTCGGTCGTGGGGGTCTCTGCCTTCGGAGGGGTCCAGAGGAAGGTGTAGAGGCCTCCACCGACCTCCTCGAGGGGGCCCGTGCGGCCGAGCTTGGCGTTCGAGCGCAGCGTGCTGCCCTCGATCGGACTGCCATCCTTGGCCCGAGCGATGACGTACACCTGCACGGGGGTGCTTCCGTCACCGACGGCACCGCTCGGCGGGACGACGCCCACGACGGGCTGGAGAAAGGGTGCCGCCTGGGCGGCTGTGGCGAGCAGCAGGGAGAGCATCGGTCCTCCAAGGCCGGGGGCTTAACCGCGCAGGCGCACCGCTTCGGTTCAAGGAACCGTCATGCCTTGCCGTCGCAGGCGGTAGGGTGCGGCTCTGGGAAGTGGTGAATGTGGAGCCTGATGCTCGCGATTGCGGTCATGGAGATGCCGTCGGTGGCCTTGCGGGCGGCGAAGGGGGCGCCGTCAACACCGAGCCCGGGGTCGCGGGCCCCGTCCGCACGGTGGGTGGGGCTCGCGTGAGGAGCGCTAGGCCTCGCCGCTCGCGGCTGCCGAGCCCTCGTCTTCCGATCCGGAAGCAGGGGCGCCGGAGGGGAAGGTCCAGAGCTTGTGTCCGGTGAAGTTGAACGACGCACCAAAGACGATCGCCACCACGCCGGCGATCGCGTAGTGCATGAACTGCTCGCCGATCAGCACGACAAGCGCATTCACGCCACCGCCACCGATCGTGACGATCCAGAACTTCACCGCGGTCCACCCGCCGAGGTCAGCCTTGAAGGTGTACTTTGCGTTGAGAACGTAGCTGATGGCCGTGCTGACGACCCAGCCTGCGAGCGTCGCGCCGATGGGGTCGAGCAGGCCTGCGGCCACCAGCCCGACGTAGATCCCGTAATGGGAGGCGGCGGCGATGATGCCGACCCCGAGGAACTTGAACGCCTGGACGAGGACGTGGTCGTCCGGGAGTCCGAAGGGGTTCGCGCTCATCCGAGCATCCGCTTCAGGAGCGAGGGCCTCTCGGCGCGGGTGTCCTCGACCTCGTCGAGGATCTGGAGGGCCGTGAGCACGAAGCCGAGCAGCTTTCGGGGATCCTCGGCGTGCAAGGGGAGCATGCTGAGGAACAGCGAGGCCTCGTAGAGGCGCATGAGCACGGGATCGAAGCCTGCAGCCGCGACGCGCTGGAGGAAGAGCTCCTGCCGCGTGTCGACGGGTGGTCGCTCGACCCGAAGCTCGAGCTGCAGATCGTCGCCGACCAAGACCTCGAACAGGCCATTGTTCACGAAGTCGTAGGCGCCGAGGACCGAGTGAGAGAGCTTGGCCACGTCGTAGTAGGGGTGGCTGTAGAGCTCGTCCTCGGTCGTCGCGCCTCGAGGGTCGATGAAGCGAACCAGCCGACTGCGCTTGTCGAAGAGGATGTTGCTGAAGCACAGGTCGCCGTGCATGACCGCCACTGTGTCGCCGGGCCCGCTGCGGGCCCACTCGGCCTCGAGCAGGCGCTTGTAGCGCTCGGTGAGTGCCATGAGTCCGTCGGTCTTCGTGCCTTCGCGCACCAAGCGATCGAGGTGCTGGCCCGCCTCGAGAGCCAGAAGGTCGGCCATGCGGCGGTCGAGCTTGTGCAGGTAGAGCTCCTCCGCCTTCGCGCGCGCGGCACTCGAGTCCTGACGGACGGGACGGTCCGCGAACCAGTCGAAGACCACGTCAAGGAGATCGCCGAGGGCGTCGACCGACACCGCCTCAGGACCGTGCACCCACAGCACGGCCATGTCCGGCATGTTGAGCCGCTCCATGCTGTAGGCGGCGGTCGTGCCGTCATCCTCGAGCCCGTAGGGCTGAACCACGAAGCGCTGGAGCGCTGGCGGCAGCTGGTACCAGTAGTCGTGCTCGCGCTTCATCTTCGTGCGGTCGGCGGAGCGCTTGACGATGGTGCGCCCGGACTGCTGGATGGCGTTGAAGGCGCGTGTGTAGAACGACCCCGAGAGGTACCGCACGAAGAGGTCGGCGTCGGAGAGGCAGAGAAAGGCGCTCTCCGAGGGGATCGTGCCGATGTGATCGCGCCGGTCGGTCCACCACGATTCCCGCGCGCTGTCGGTGCGACTCGAGAGCAGCAGCTGACGCAGACGCTCAGCGCCGAGACAGGCGATGGCGGAGCCGGCGCGCCCGCCCGTGGGGCGAGCGACCACGTCTTCATCGGACCAGGCGAGCTTGGCGAGGAAGGTGGTGAACAGCTCGGGATCGGCGCTGACGACATCCGAGGTGACGTACACGAAGCGCTGGCCTGGGGGGCCGCTCGTGAGCTCGTCCGCCAAGTTCAGGCGATCGGCATGCTCGGTCAGGTGAATGCGCTGCGTGAAGCCCGCCTGCTTGGCGGCTGCCGAGGCATGCTCCCAGAGGCGTTGTCGCTTGTAGAGGAGGATTCCGAAGCGCTCGATCCCCGTGAGGGAGGCGATGTCACCCGGAACGCCCACGGCGTCGTCGTACACCAGCACAGTGGTGCTCATTCGGAACTCCCATACTCCGCAGCCAGGGTCTCGAGATCGGTGCGCACGTCGGTCGCGGGCACCAGAGCGAAGCCCCCGCGGCCCCCCTCGGGCAGGATCACGAGCGGCTCACCTGTGAGGTCGTCGGCGTGAAGCGCGAGCCAGGCCTCGGCGCAGGGGCGCCCCGAGTCGAGGGGGACGACCAGCCGCCAGGCTGCCTCACGGCCGTCGCCGGGCGCGAGACGCTTCTCGTCGATGTCGCTCGTGTCGGCATCCACGTAGGTCCATGTGCACACGTCGAGCCAGCGCTCTACGCGAGTCAGGCGGGTGTGGACGGGCCGCAGTGGTCCGCGAGGTTGGCCGGTGACGACGACCTCGACCGGTGCACCCGCGTAGGGTCCGTCGAAGCGAAAGACGAACTCCTCGAGGTGCAGGTTGCGATCGTCGACGTAGAACCCCCGTGGCCCGCACCAGGGCTTGCCGACGTGGACCTGCTCGGGTGTGAGCCGCTTGGTTGCGAGCCAGCTCTCGACGCCGGGTCGGACGTGCTCCTCCACCTTCGCGCGATCGTTCTTCCAGGTGCGCATGCCGCGCGCCGTCATCACCATCACGCCGAACCCACGCTCGGGCGCGCGACCGACAGCACGGGCGACGTCCTCGTTGAGTCGCTTGTCGGGGTAGGCGACAGACTTCTCGTCGATCGTCAGGGTTCCGTCTAGGTCGATGATGACGAAGGGGCGATGCATCGAGTGCCTGTTAGCGCGGCGCGCGTGCGGGGTCGGGGCGCTGGATGCGCCGCAGGAAGAGTCCACCGAGCGCCAGGG
>PKDJ01000358.1 GCA_002862545.1 Pseudomonadota bacterium | reverse complement strand
GCCACGCATCGAGCGCAGCCCCTGGTACCTGCCCCTCGAGACCACGACCTGGGCGCTCTGGGTGGTCGCGATGGGGGTCTTCTACCGCGTGACCGCGCAGGACTTCGTCTACTTCCAGTTCTAAGGGCGAGGCTGAAGGAACGTGGAGTATCGGGAGTTGCACCCACGGTGTGGGGTCGGGGCAGGGTGACGGGTGCCGGTCGGTGACGACCGTCGGGAGCGGACCGTGGCCCACGTGCACGAGAGCGAACCTGGACTCTCGCCAGGCATGCCGCGCGCACCGTCGTGGGCATGTCCGTCGGGTTCACGATGGCCGACCTGCGGTCGGTGGTGCAGTCCCACGCCGACGCCGCGTGGTCGGCGGCGTCGGATGCCGAGGTGTCCGTCGCGGCGTGGCGGCGGCGGGTGGTGTAGCGCCTCGGTCGATGCGGGGACCCGCGTGACGGGTTCGTCTGGCTGCGGTTCGACCCGTGCAGGATGGACCGGGTGGTGGGCACGTCGTGCAAGGCGCCGGGAGTGTGCCCGCGGTGTGGTGGTCGGCGGATGGCGAGCGTCGCGGCGCATCAGCTCGAGCGGGTGCTGCCGGCGGTTCCTCTGCGACAGTGGGTGGTGCCGTTCCCGCAGCCCCTCCCGCGGCTCCTGGCGTGGCGTCCTGAGCTCCTGCGGGCGGTGCTGGCGACGCTGTCCCGGACCCTGCGGGAGCACCTGCGGGCAGGCACCGGTGTGTCCGATGGCCAGTCCGGCATGGTGGCGTTCGTGCAGAGATCCGACGCTACGGCCCTGGTCATCCAGCGGCTGCAAGCGGACTTCGTCCCCTTGATCGCCCCCGTCGGACCCTGTGCACTTCGCCGCCCACTCGCTGCGGCGACCTGCGGCTCTTCCTGCACGTGTATGCGCTCGTGCCCGACGGCGTGTTCGTGCCGACCCCGTCCGGCGTCCGCTTCGTCGCGGCGCCGGTGCCGACGCGAGGAGTGCTGGAGGCCTTCGCCGACGCTCAGTCCGCCCCGACATCGAGCGGTAGTGTCGGAACGGTCATCACGGGGGCCGATCGGAGTGGGGCTTCTGACGCCGTGTCGCGCCCGCTGTATAGACTCGCAGATTGCGTTCTTGTCTCCTTTCCAGCTGCTTATGGGTCCCCGAGGCACGGTCATCACCGAGTTCAGCGTGGTAGAAGAAGCTCCGTGGAGGAGCCTCGCCGTCGCGCAGTGCAGAACCGTCAGAGCTGGCTTCTTCATGTGCGAGCATGTTTGAGAACTGACTCATGCCCCCTATCCGCTCCAAGTCCATTCAGAGGTCCCATGCTCATTGGTAAGATCTACAATGAACGGGTGGCGCGTCTTCACCTTAGTTCCACCATGAAGCAAGCGGCTCAGTTGCTGGTACTGACCCAGGCCTCAGATCTCGTTGTCGTCGATGACGAGGAGCGCTTCCTCGGGGTGGTGTCTGAAGGCGACTTGATTCGCGCGGTGTTGCCGGATTTCGAAGAAGTGGTGAACGCGCGCGGCTCGCTCGACGACGCGTTTCGTATCTTTTTGGACAGTGGCAAGAACCTGGCCGGCGAGAGCATCCAACGCCTTCTGATAGAGGAGCCGATCACGGTGGCGCCCGAGGACGAACTGCTGAAGGCTGCCACGATCATGGTGCAGCTCAACATCCGTCGCCTGCCGGTGGTCGAAGACGGCAAGTTCCTCGGCACAGTGTCCCGCGCCGACGTGTGCTGGGCTCTCCTGTGCAAGAACGTCTAGAAGGCGGAGATATCCATGACTGATGTTCCGCCTAGCGCGCGCGCCATCCTCGAAGACGCAGCTCGGGGCGCGCGACCCGACCACGACCACGAAGGGTTTCTGACGGCGACCAGTGGATTTCTGCCCGACACGCCTCCGTTGAGGGCACTGCCCGAGAGCCACCGCGCATGGGACGAGTTGGCTGCCAATCTGTCAGCGCTCATCGCTGATCAAGCGGTCTGCCGGGCCGTCGACACCCTTCCCCACCTGTCCGCCGACGACAATCATCTCGACGGCCGCTATCTGTGTCGTACCGCTTGTCTGCTGAGTTTTATTGCCCACGCCTACATCCACTTCGGCGGGCGCGAGCACGAGCCAGCAGGCGATCATCCGGACGGCATGGCCTCGGTCCTACCGCCGCAGCTCTACGATCCGTTGACCACGGTCGTGGAGCGTCTCGGGCGGCGTGGGCTGGGCATGACCTACTCCGACCTCGTGCTCTACAACTGGCAGCTGCGTGACCCCAGCAAGGGCCGTGTCGTCGAGAATATAGACCTGCTGGTTCAGCCCTTCCAGAATGACGAGGAGCGGGTGTTCCTGGCCACAATGGTCGAGACGGTGTCGGCTTCAAGCGTGGCGGTCGAGGGCGTCGTTCGCTGCCAGGAATGCGCTGCAGCCGGTGATGTTGAGGGAACCAAGCGTGAGCTGACTGCCTTGTCAGCTTGCCTGCGGAGCCTGACCTACGACACGTTCATGAAGATCGACCCCAACCCACGAGCAGCCCTGCACGTGGATCCCCTGGTTTGGACCAAGACCCTGGCTGCCATCGCGGCGCCCATCACCCCCTCTGCCCCCGGTCTCAGCGGTGGCGGAGCTCCGATCTTTGCCTTGCTGGACGCGTTCTTCGAGCGCGGTGCCTACGAGACGACGATGGGCAAAGAGCTTGTGGCGGTCAAGGCCTGGATGCCTACAGCGCAGCGGGAGTTCATCGCGGCGGTCGCCTCGCAGTCCGTGCACGAGTTCGTGGTGCGCTCCGGAGACACGGAGTTGATGGGCTTGTATCAAGGCGCACTAAGCGACTACGCCGGCCAACGTGGTTGGCTCGGCCTGCACCGCCTCAAGGTCTACGGCTTTATGGAGACCGGCTTCAAGGCAGGTCGGACCTCGACCAATGGCGGCTTCTCGGGGGAGGTTCAGGCCCGAGCCTGGGAGGACCTCGACACGGACATCGAAGCCGGGCGCCTCGAGCGCTTTGCGAAGCATCAGCGCTGTACAATCGTGCGTCGCAAGGCCGTGATCGCGACCACTCCCGACGACAACGCCGGCGTGTGGCGCGTCGTGCTCGACGTGGCCGGCAGCGGTCTGCGCTTTCAGCCCGGTGACCGGCTGGGGGTGTTGGCGGTAAACAGCGACGAGCTCATCGACAAGACGCTCGCAGCGCTGCGCGCAACGGGCGACGAGACCATTGGCCTGTGCGCCAGCTGGGTCGAGCGCATGCGCTTCCTCGGCCATGCCGAACCCGAGACGCTGCCCCTGCGCACCTTTCTGGCGCATGCCAAGTTACGGCCCCTGATGCGCTCTACGGCCAAGGCGCTATTTCGTCTGGGCCGCTCACAGAAGCTGCTTCAAGTGATCAACGCCAGGCGTGAGGACCAGTGGGAGCTGTGGGATGTCCTTGAGCTGATTGGTTCTCGCTACCAGGTCAACCGGCTGTTCGAGGCCGAGCCCTGGGCGTCCGAAAACCTCTCGCGCTTGGTGCCGCCCGAGCGGTTCCGGATCTACTCCATCTCATCGGCCCCAGTCGAAGCGCTTGGCGGCGAGCTGCACCTCACCGTTGGCCAGCTTTCCTTTCATACCGATGAGGTAGAGGGAGAACAGCCGCGAGAGCGCTTCGGAGCCGCCTCGCATTTCTTGACGCGCAACCCGGAGAAGCCACTGCAGCTCGCTGTGCGGGTGATACGGCCAACCCGCTTTCGGCTGCCTGCCCAGTTCAAGACCCCCATCGTGATGTTCGCCGGGGGTACTGGGATCTCACCCTTCCGAGGCTTCCTTCAAGCCCGTATGGACACCGCCTGCGAGAACTGGTTGTTCATCGGCCTGCGTTCGCCAGCACAGCTGCACTATCGCGATGAGCTTGAGGCGGCGTCGCGTGCTGGCCAGCTTGAGCTGCGCACCGCATTCTCCCGCGAAGACCTGCGCATCCGTTGGAGCGCCGACGCTGACTCCTACGAACTCGTAGAGGGGAGACGCTGCTACGTCGACGGCATCGTCGAAGAAGAGGCCGAGGCCATCTGGCGCCTGCTCCGGTCTCCCGCAGATGGCGGTGATGGGGCCTGTTTCTATGTGTGTGGGCGCACCAGCTTCGCGCACTCGGTCATGCGTGGCCTGAAGAGGGTCATCGGCAAGCATTGCCCTGCAGAAGAGGTCGATGAGACCTTCCGCAACCTGATGGCCGAGGGCCGAATGATGCTCGATGTGTTTACGACCTTCGCGCCCGCGATGTCGCCAGGGGTGCTCGAGTATGGCCCATACGACGCGTCGGAGGTCGCAAAGCACAACAACGAAGAAGCGGGCTATTGGACCATCATCCAGGGACAGGTCTACGACGTCAGTGAGTTCATCCACCTCCATCCCGGCGGAGACCGCATCCTCAAGGCCAGCGCCGGTATCGATGGCACGCGCAGCTACGAGAAGGTCGAGCACCACTTGAGCCCCGAAGTCCATGCAATGCTCGACCTGTACAAGATCGGCTATGTCCGGAGGCTGAACTTTGGCACGGTGTCGGGTATCGCGTTGACCCGTCAAGGTGTGGTGCACGTCAGCTTGCATGAAGCGTTTCGGCACTGGGTCCGATACCTTTTCTCAATCGTCGAGATCGAGAACTCGATGAACAGCAACTTCAGCCTGAAGTCAGCAAAGCTGACGTCTGCAGATGCAGATGTTCCGTGGACCGCGCTCAAGGTCGACCATGTGCTGTCCGCTCATGTGATGTTCCTCGATGTGTACATGGATATGTTGTTCGGGGAGAACCTGGACTTCATCTGGTCGATCACGACCGGGCTGTGTTCACCGAAGACCGAGATCTCGCTGCTGAGCCGCCGGATCGCGGCGGTCAAGGGCACCCTTGAGGCCCGTACCACCCGGGGAAGCGTCGAGCGTATTCGGACTCACTGCGACCAAATTGCCGGTCCCGATGACCCGAAGTTCGCCACTGTGGCGAACTATCTTGAGTTAATGCAGAAAAGCGACCTCGCGCTTCTGGCTGCGCTCAAGTCCGCCATTGCCGAAGGCGTCCAGGTCTTCGAGCGCCACACGCAGGACGTGGTCGTAAAGGGACAGGGAGCGCTAGTCGAAGCGCTCAAGCGGTTGCCTCTTCTGCTTCGGGACTACTATGAAAATTTTGCGGCGCATTGTGCTGAAATGCGCGAAGGGCACCCAGTCGTTACCCACGACACCAAGGCGCGACTCGCGTTTCTAGGCTCGGTCGAGTTGTTCAACAGCTTTACTCCCGTCGAGCTGGCTGAGATCGCCGCGGCCTCGCGGACAATGCGTTTCGAGCCGGGTGAGATCCTATTCCGCCAGGGGGATCCATCCTACGGGATGCTCGTCCTGCAGACTGGCAACGTCAAGCTCGAGATGCGACTGCCCGGCGACCGCACCCTCGAGATGTTGACCCTCGTCCCTGGTGATGTCATTGGTGAGGTATCCCTGATCGACGGCGGCATTCGCTCGGCCTCGGCCATCGCCCTCACATCCACGACGGGCTACCTTCTGACGTCCGAAGTGTTCGCGCTGATGCGAGCCGGGCACCGCCCAGGCGCGCTCCGGCTTTCGCGCAAGCTGGTGAACATCACGCTCGATCGCCTTGGTGGCGAGTATCGACGCCTGTTCGGTGAAGCGGAAGAGCAGCCCGCCGCCCCCCCAGCGATGGAGCGGTGGATGATCGAGTCTACAGACACGCTCTCCCTCGATAATCTGCGGGCCTTGACCATCTTCCGGGGCTTCGAGCATCCGGAGATCGAGACCTTCCTCGAACACGTCGTGCGGCTAGACATCGAGCGCGACGAGGTCGTCTTTCATCGCTTTCAACCGGCTCACTGCTGCTACATCGTGGTGCGAGGGGCCGTTCAGTTGGTGGGCGATGGGCCGCATGGGCGGGTCAAGCTGGGCGTCATGGGTCCCGGACAGCTGTTCGGCTTCCAGGGCCTGCTTCGGAATGGAACCCGGCCGGTGAACGCACGTACCCGATCCAAGACGGTTCTCCTGAAAATCACCCGAGAAGAGCTGCTTGCCTATCTGGACGCGGGCACCCCCACTGCGCTCACGTTGCTCAACGCCCTGGGCGAGTTGTTGGTCGAGCGCCTACGCCTGATCAATCGTCGCGTGGCTCGTGTTGTCTTCGAGGGGCGCATGGTCACTTGAGGTGCCCGACGATTCGGGACCCTCAACGGCTAGAAGTCTAGGTCATGCACGTCGAGCGTGACACCGCCGTCCTTGGCCTTGTGAGCAGCGATCAGCGTGTACTCTGGGACCTCTATCCACGTCGAGGTGTCCTTGGACAGTGGCTCGGACGCGACCAGGAGAGACCGATGGTCGTTGCTTGAGCGCATGCCCCACTCGGCGTCATGGAGGCCGAAGCGCTCACCGAGCGTGTACCAGAGGCTATGGAAGTTGAGGTAGTGCTGCGCGAGCTTGGCTGGGTAGCAGCCAAAGTCATAGGTGTACCGGGTGGCGATAAGCCAGTCGCCATTGGCGATGAAGATGTTCACGCCGCTGGCAGTGTCGATGCCGAAGTCGTCGCGAACCGCCTTCAAGATCTGGAGGGTCTTGATGACCGCAGCCACAATGTCGTGCACCTCGACGAGCCCACCCTCCAGCTGCGACAGCATGAGCGCATAGATCCACTCTGAGTCTGTGCTGCCGCCGATGCCGGCGGCAATCTCGGGTTTCATGTGCTCGATCAGTGCGAACTTCATTTGATCAAAGCGTGACAACCCTCCGTTGTGCGCGAAGGCAATCGAGTTGCGTGGCGTGAAGAAGGGGTGCAGATTGTCCTGGTGTACGCGGCCAGGCGTTTGCCCTGGGAAGTAGGAAGCTCCTCGAATATGTCCGATCGCGCAGCTCGTGTTGACCTTGCGGGACAGGCGCTTGAGGTTCAGGTCATACATCGGCAGCTGCGGGCTTCTGTAGAAGAAGGGCTCGGACGCGTGGAGGGTGTCCGGGTCCCACGCAGCAAAGCCGAAGCCCGCAAGGTTTAGGCGGTCCATCATGTTTGGCGCATAGACCTGGTGCGTTAGGGAACTCTCCGAATCATAGAGCAGCGCCGAGAGAGGGATCTGTTCACCAAGATAGGCAACGACGCGGCACATTCGCTGACTCCGTGGAGGAGGTTGCAGACTATCACGGGCAGATCGTAAGGACAGGAAGCACGTACCGACCCGCCGGTCCATCGGGGCCGTTCTGCCCTCACCGACCGTCTGTAGGGGGCCTCGCCTTCGTCGGACCCATGCGCCTCCCGGCCTCCGCGTGGGCACACCGGATACACGCGGACTGTTCGGTCGCGTTCTGCAACGGGCACGGATCGACCTACACCCTACTGGAGAACCCTATGGCAAACATCAACGAGGTCATCTCGAACTCCCTCCTCGGCCAGTACCTCACTGCCAGCCAGGTCGAGATCTTGGCGGCGAATATGGAGACGCGTACGGTCGCAGCCCACGAGTCGATCCTCGTAACGGGTGAGCCATCCAGCTTCATCGGCCTGATCCTCGGTGGCGAGGCCGAGGTCATCGGCGAGAGCGTCAAGATGGCCACCATCGGCGTCGGCACCTTCTTCGGCGAGTCGATGTTCTCGGCCGATCCGATCCGCACAGCCGACGTGCGGGCCGTCGGCGACGTGACCTACGCCGCCCTGGAGGTCGATGCCTTCGAGAGGCTCCTCGATGAACACCGCGCAGTGGCGCTCCGCACCAAAGCGTTCTTGGAGGCCCTCTACAGGTCCAACACCGACAAGCGATTCGGAGACCAGAAGCGCTACGTGGCCATGATCGCCCACAACCAGATGAAGCCGGTCTTGGTCGAGTTCGCGACGACCTATCGCCAGGTCCTCGAGAAGTACGACCTGATCGCCACGGGCACCACGGGCAGCCTGCTCTACAACAGCACGGGGCTGCAGCTCTCCCGCAAGGTCCAGTCAGGCCCC
>PKDJ01000357.1 GCA_002862545.1 Pseudomonadota bacterium | reverse complement strand
GCGGTCTGGCCGGTTCGCACCGTCCCCACCACGGTGTACAGGTCGTTGGCCATGCCGCCGAAGGCATCCTGCCCGACGAGCACCAGCTCCTCACCCACCGAGATGCCGAGCTCCTCGGCGAGGTCGACGCCGAGGACCACCTGCTGGGCGGGTGCCTCGGCCAGCCACGCACCCGCCTCGAGCTTCTGGTTGATGCCGGTGAGCTGGGCTTCTTCGACCGGCAGCACACCGCTGATCTGCGCCCCCGCAGAGGTCTCCTGACCCCCGGCCAGCGCGTAGGTGAACAGGCGCGGCACGCTCAGCACCACACCGTCGACCTCACCAATGGCTCCACGCAGTGCATCGGTCTCTTCGAGCACGTCGTAGAGGCGCTTGCGACCAGGATAGTCGGGGTGATGGACCTGTACGTGACCGAGGGTGTCGGTCACCATCACGTCGAACATCTGGGCGTACATGCCGTCCTGCAGGGCGATGCTGGACATGCACATCGCCACGCCCACGCCCATCGCCCCCGCAGTGATGAGGGTGCGTCGGCCGTGTCTCCACAGGTTTCGCCAGGCGACTGCCAGCAAGAAGCGCATGGTCGGCTCTCAGCGCTTGAGGGACTGGAGAGAGAAGGTCCGGTCGGGGAGCTCGACATCGAACTCCATCTGCTCGTAGACCACCTGGGTGAACTCCCCAGGGGCATCTGCAGGCTCGATCCGCATGACCGTCGGGAAGGTACGCCCGGACATCTCCTTGATCTCGAGGAACGTCATCGTGCGCACCAGCTCGCCCTTCTCGTCGAAGTAGGTGGTCTCGAGCGGCTGCTTGTCGTGCCGGACCCGGACCACGACCTTGCCCCACACGACCGGTGCATCGGGCTTGGGCACGAGCTCGATGACGTACTCACCGGCGTCGGGCGCGCTCGGCTCCGACTTGAGCTCGTAGGTGAAGTCCTCGCGCAGCCGAGACGACTTCACGAGGTCGTCGTTGCTGAAGTGACTGCCCATCCAGGAGCCCGAGAGGGCGGCGCCTGCGACCTTGAGGGTGCGGTCCACCTTGGGGAGGTAGTTCCACATGTTGTCGCCGACCTTGAGGGTGCTGACCCCCTTCTCCTTGGCGGGCTCCAGGATGAGGATGAGGGAATCGCTGGTGCCGCGCGACCAGACCTCCATCTTCATGGAGCGCTCGTAGCGGTCGGTCTTGACCTGCATGCTCATGGTGCCGTGGGAGGAGGTGCCACGCGTCACGTCATCGGTGGCATCGAGGAGCTCCTCGACGGTGTACTCACCGGCTGAAGCCGCGAGGGGGAGGGCGAGTGCCAGCGTGACGGCGAGTAGGGTCTTCATGCGTCCTCCTTGGCGGCGCGCCACGCGTCGTAGCGCTCCAGCAACTTGGGGTATTCGCTCTCGAGAAACGCGTGGACATCGTGCATCTCCCGCAGCCGCTCACGGTCGGCGGGAGAGTCTGCGGGCAGTGCCGCGAGGCCCAGCTCGGCGAGCTGCCGATAGCCGCGGGCGAGCTCGATGCTCACGTGCAGGGCATGGCGCCAGGCACCCGGCGCGATGCGGAACCGAACCGCCCGCTCACCCGGCACGGACACCTTCTCGATCAGCCCGAGCTGCAGCAGCGAGCGCGTGGCCGTGCTGATGCTGCCCTTGCTGGCCGAGAGCACCGCGGCCAGCTCTGCGGCCGTCTGCTCGGCCGGATGGCTGATCGTGAGCCAGCCGAGGACACGCCCCGACATGCGCGTGCCGCCGCTCGATTCCCAGTGCAGGCCCAGGGCCTCGACGAACTGTGTCGGCGATGTCGCGTCCAGGGTGCCCTCTCGCATGCGGTGTTCTACGAGGTTTCGAATGTTCAGTCAAGACTGAACCAGGGGTGCTGGAGGAGGACCTCCCGTCGCGTCTGCCGCCATGCCTGCCACGGGGCCTTCCTCCATGTCGAGACGAGAGGACGGGCCTCGTGACGAGAGGGTGGCGTACAATGTGGCACCGTAGAGGCCAACATGCGGAATGTTGCTGGACTTGGGGTGGTGCTTGGACTGGTCGGCTGCGTGGCGACCGATCAGATCTCCTTTGCTGTGGACGCCGACGAGGCGTTTGTACACGAGGAGCCCATCTTCTTCCGGAGCGAGGGGATCTCGATCATCGAGACCGATGTGCCAGGCTCCGTCGACATCGCGGTAGACAAGGATGCCGAGGAGATCGTCTTCGAGGGTGCGCTCTCAGCGGGCGAGTATCCATTCGTCCTCGACTTCGAGCACTACGGGGACGGCGGCATCAAGAAGACGCGCTGGGATGTCACGATTCGCTCGAAGTGAGCTGTGTCGGGAGGGCCGTCGAGTGCGCCAGGCCGCGAACCGGGCTGAGCGGGAGTCTCCTCCCGTAAAGATCCCTGGGGCGACTTGCTGTCACGGCGTCAGAGCGGACGGGTCCGGTACCCCGTCTCGACGCACGGCCTGATGTGCCGATCATGCCTGGGACCGCAACTGCGTCCCGAGCCACCTGCTGGGTAAGGAGGTCGACAGCCCGTGGACGACTGCCGGGCGAGATTTCGGCTGTTTTCGGTGCAAACTATTCTGCGCTCCGCACTATGTTGACGTGAGGCCACACCGTGGCACACATGTAAAGGACCAGCTCATGGGTACCAACGCAGACAACGGGACGACCGTCCGGCGCCGCCCTAGCAGCGCTCCGAGCCTGGTCGCTGTCGCTGATGTGGCGACACAGTTGGACGTAGCGAGCACAGCCTCCGCCCCGGTCATTGCCGACATACAGTCGACACTCGGCAATGCCATTGTTGAAGCAGCGCTCTTGGGCGCTGAGGGCTGGCACGCCGACGTGGCCTCGACGGTCACGCTGGGGATCGTGGGGGGAGCAACTACGCTGTCCGGGACGCCCAACCATCAGATCGCCGCGCGCCTGCAGCGTCACGGATCCGAGCACCGCGACGTGGGAGATGTGCTCGCTACGCTCCCCCAGTCCAGCGGCTTCGGGCTGTCGGGCGAGATGCTGGAGCGCTTTGAGCTGGCCTTCGAACACGACTTTGGGCACGTCCAGCTCCACACCGACGGCGTCGCAGCAGAGGCCGCCAAGGCGCTGAATGCGTATGCCTTTGCCCTGGGCAGCGACATCTACTTCGGATCGGGCACCTTCGCGCCGGGCACTCGCCGAGGCGACCAGCTGCTCGCACACGAGCTCACCCACGTGGTTCAGTACGACGAGAATCGACTTCCTACCACGTCTTCAGGCGACGACCAGGTCTCGTCCCCGTCTGACCCGACCGAGCGCGAGGCCTATGCGAACGAGAAGGTCATCATGGGCCGACTCGACCGGGTCGACAGGGTGGCTGCCGCCGAGCACACCCAAGACCCCGCGGCGCAGGTGTACGGCGAGACCATCCCCTCCGCTGTCGAGCAGCGGTGGGCCTCCCAGCTGGGCGCGCCGGTCGAGGCAGACACAGGCGGTGGCCAAGAGAACCTCTGGAACATGGCCAGCGCCCTGGGTGCTGCAGCCTTCATGCCCGAAGCCCAGACCACAGCCGCAGAGGGCGAGGTGGTCCAGCAGCGCTCCACTGGCGCAGCGGCCATGTCCGACGCCGCCATCAAGCAAGAGGCACGAAGCGGCGCGTCCGGCGCCGGCGCGAAGCTGCCCTTCTTGGAGCAGATCCAGGCCGCCTTCGGCCACCACGATGTGACCGGGGTGCAGGCGCACACCGGGACAGCCGCTGCCCAGGCCACAGATGCGATGGGGGCACGGGCATACGCCATCGGCGAAGACATCGCCTTTGGGAGCAGCCCCGACCTCCACACGGCAGCCCACGAAGCCGCACACGTGATCCAGCAGCGCGCTGGAGTGTCCGTCGAGGGCGGCGTCGGTGCAGTCGGCGATGCCTATGAGCGGCACGCTGATGCCGTCGCCGATGCCGTGGTCGCGGGCCAGTCGGCAGAGGGACTGCTCGATGGCATGGCCACGTCAGCCTCTGAGCAGGTCAGCGCTGGTGCGGTCGGCACGACGGCTGTGCAGTTCATCGGTGGTGGAGAGGCCGACAAGGCCAAGGGTGATGACTACGCCAACAACGTCCAGAAGCTGGTCAACGACATGGCGGCCATCCTGGAGGGGAGCGGGCTCGGCCCGTTCGTCGGCGATGTCATCTCGGAGCTGCTGACCACCATCAACGAGAATCGGCCCAAGTGCGCAGTCACGTCCTCACTCGCGTCGGCCAAGGGAGAAGACACAAATACAGCCGCCTATGGCTCGCTCAAAGAGAGCATCCTAGCGGCTCTGAGCCCCGTGCAGGCCTTGTTCGAGGAGACCGACAAGACGTACTTCATGGAGCAGCTGAAGGTCATCATTCCAGCTGTGCATGACCTGCTGGGGACACTCGCGGAGACGGCGGTTGACCTGCGAGTGGCTGCAGTGATCCGAGAGGGCGGCGGTGGCGATCCGGAAGCCCTCGCCGTGCTCGACGAGTCACTCCCACGGCTTCAGCAGGCGCTGCAGAGGCGCGTGAAGGGCTACCTCAGGCAGCTGATGGAGCGGAACTTCCCAGGCAGCAAGGCGCCCGATGAGGTGGTCCAGAAAAAGGCCACAGGGTCCGCAGCCACCGAGTCGGCCCAGCGGGTGCACGCGCAAGCAGAGGCCGGGGTCGCAGGTGGCGGCAGCGCCTTGCCACACCTGGCGCGCATCCAGGCAGCCTTCGGTGACCATGATGTGAGCGGGGTGAAGGCACACAGTGGAAGCGCAGCTTCTAAAGCGGCTGGTGCCATTGGTGCGCAGGCCTACGCCACCGGCGAAGACATCGCCTTCGGCAGCAGCCCTGACCTGCACACTGCCGCGCACGAGGCCGCCCACGTAGTCCAGCAGCGCCAGGGCGTGTCGCTCGGCGATGGCCTAGGGCAGGCGGGGGATCGGTACGAGCAGCACGCCGACGCGGTCGCCGATGCAGTCGTGGCTGGTCAGAGCGCCGAGGCGCTGCTCGGGCCCACAGAGACTGCCTCTGCATCCGCATCCACGGACCTTCAGGCGACCGGAAGCGGCCCGCGCGTGCTGCGCCAGGACGACGACTTCTCGGCGTCCGAGGTCGAGAAGCGGGGCGGCAAGGGAAAGAAGTCCTACATCGACGACGCCGGCAACCTCAACCCAGCCAACCCTGATGGGCATTCATCCCCGCTGCAGCACATCATGGGCGGAATCGCGGAGAAGAACGACAGCCCTTTTACCTCGTTCATGACCGTCGAGGAGGGGGTCCAGAAGAACTATGGCTCCCAGGAGATCCAGATCGACGTCCAGCGCCTGATGGCCGACATTACCAGCGGAGCGGTGGCCGGGGTCGAGGTCATCTTGCCGGCTCGGATTCAGGCGTCCATCATCGCAGAGCTGGTGGACCTGGGCCTCACAGAAGGCGCCGTCAACGATGCGATCGCGCGCGCGCTGGCGGCTGGCGAGGTCGCGGCGGTCGTGACACTGGTTGAGTCGAGCGGCCTTGGTAAGAAAAAGACGGCCAAGGCTGAGCGCCGCATGATCGCGCTCTACAACACCACCCGAGATCAGGAACTGCTCATCAAGGGCATCATTCCGTCGGGCTACATCACCCGCAATCGCTGAGGCCCGGCCATGACCACACGCGATCTCAAGGCCCTGTTCCGTACCGATGCCCAGGGGCGTCCGGCATCGTTTGTCGACGTCATTGATGATGGACTGGAGGGGGAGCTGGACGACCGGATCCCGGAGCTTCTGGTGCTGCTCCGCAGCCAGGAAAGCGCGCCGTCGCTGCAGGCAGCGGTGATGCTGCTGTCCTGGGGTCATCCCGAGGCGTTCGCTGCGCTCGAGGGCTGGAGCCTGGCGCCGGGCACTGTTCCCTGGGTGCGTCCCTCGGTGACGCAGCAGCGCCACAGCGGCGCCGACGGTGGCTGGTCGATGATCGCCGATGCGCTGCGCACCAGCCGCTACGCCGTCGATCGCCCGGGCCTGGATGAGGACCGCATCTCCGCCCTGCGCGCGCTGCTGCGCCTGACCGTTGACGCGGACTTTGATCGCGCCCTGTCCACAGCCATCGCCACCATCTCGGGCGCGGCAGCACAGCTCGCGGCGGAGCTCGAGGCGGCCGTCGAGGCGCTGATCTCGGCAGGAGCGTCGGAGACGTTCGATCGCCCCTTCCAGGCTGCTCTGCTGAGCAAGGCGCTGGCCCGGACCCGTCCGGAGCGCGCCCGAGCCCTCGCGCAGCAGCTGGCGACCCAAGAGCCCAGCCCGCGCGCGCAGCGCGAGCTGAGCGACCTCCTCTGAGGCCGGGCGTCAGGGGCACATGCCCGCTCAGTCGTCGCCCCACAGCTTGGGGTTCTTGCCCGTGCGCATCAAGGCACCGAACTCAGAGGAATGCTGCCAGCTGCCGTCAGGGTTCTGCTTGCGCTGGCACAGCGTGCTCCAGGTCACCCCCTAGGGCCCCTTTACCACCGTGAATTTCTTTCGATAGTCAGCGAACGCGAATCCTTTGGGGGCAGGACCCTCGAACGACTGGTGAGCTGTCTGGTGACCCACTCGTCCGCCCAGTGGATACGAGATCTTCATTACCGCTACCTCGATTTCTCTCGCCTGCCTGGGTGACGTACTCGGACAGCACGGCATGGAATCCGAGAATGGAAACGTCCGAGAAAAACGCGGGCAGCAGCGGGCACAGGGTTCCGGAAGTGTTGTGTTTGCAGGCGCTTACGAAACGCGCCACACTCCGGTTCAGTGTCTCTCTAGCGTCGCATTGGTCGATGAGGCGCTCGTTGGCATCCCGCGAGATAAGCCACTTCGCGCGCACCCCCCCAGACGCCCTCCAACCAGCGAGTACCCCTTCCTGGATGCCATCGAGGCTTCTTTCGGGAATCATGACCTCAGCGATCTGCGTGCGCACGCCAATCCCGCCGCCCGCGATGCTGCCGGTCAACTAGGGGCGCACGCCTACGCACGCGGTAACGATGTAGCCTTCGCGGGCTCCCCAGACCTACACACGGCGGCCCACGAAGCCGCTCACACCATCCAGCAGCAGAAGGAGGTTGCCCTCTCGTCCGACCAAGGAGAGGAGGGCGACGCGTACGAACGTCACGCGGACGCCGTCGCCGACAAGGTGGTCGCGGGCGAGTCCGCCGAGTCCCTCCTCGATGCGGCGCCTGGGGGCGGTACGGGAGTCGGTGTCCAGCTTAAGGCCGATCCCGGTGCCGATGGCTTCAACGAGAACGCCGCTGCAGGTACCGCCGTCCACGGTGGGGCCGATTTCTCGCGCATGCGGTGCTCTACGAGGTTTCGAATGTTCAGTCAAGACTGAACCAGGGGTAATGGAGGAGAACCTCCCGCCGCGCCCGCCACGGGGCCTTCCTCCATGTCGAGACGAGAGGACGGGCCTCGTGACGAGAGGGTGGCGTACAACGCAGGTAGCGGAGCACTCTAGGCGGGTCGCTGCACAGCTCGCGGCATCTTCGTTGACCACCACATGCATCCGCGCACACCACATCTGCGCGTGAACCACGCTGGCGCGGCGTAGGGTATAGTTGAGGAAGAACCTCGCCCCCACAATTCGAAGTCAACCGAGACGTCATGCTTATCTACATCGCCACTCTGGGACTCTGCTTCGCATCGACTGAGATGCCCGAAGCATCCGCTACCGCAGCAACCGACGCCGCGGAGGCGCTGGCCTCAAGTCCCCCCGCCGCTCCAGGTGAAGAGCGCCCGCGCGTTCGCGGCAAGAACCTGGTCGTCGCCGGCCTGGCCTCGGCTGGAGCCGGACTGGTCGCCCTGGGTGCCTGGCAGATCAACACGTCTTCGCGCAACGAGGTGTTCTGGCTGAGCGACGCGCTGTACACGACGTTCTACCTGGGTGCGGTCACGGGCGGCACCCTCACGGCAATCGGCGGCACACAGCTGGCCGTCACCCGTGGCCAGCAGCGCCGCTATGATCAAGC
>PKDJ01000025.1 GCA_002862545.1 Pseudomonadota bacterium | reverse complement strand
TCAAGGCGCTCAAATTGCTCCGAAGGATGAACGTTGGCAATATTCATGTAAAGGTCGTCAAGCCATGATCGCTCAACAAGTCGCGCATATCATAGCGGAATATGTCCTCTTCGTCGAACTCACTCCCGAAGACGATCTTGATCCTCATACCGGGGAGAAGATGATGGGAATGCTTGGATGGCAGCTCGAGAATTTGGACAAAGGCTTTCTCCGCGAGTTGGTCGATGCATTTCCTGTCATTGCAGAAGGATATGGCGAGGAAGCGCGGCAGTTGGTGCGCGACATACCTTATGGCTTCTACCTCGAAGAGGCGCTGGCGGGCACTGCGAGCAACTTCGAGCACGAGTACCGGCTGATCCGAGGTGACGGCAGCGAGCGATGGATGCTCACGCGCGCCGCCATCGTGCGCGTGCAGGGCAAGTCCGTGCGGGTCGCCGGCTCACTGACGGACATCACGGACCGGAGGCTCGCGGCAGCAGCGGCCGAGAAGGTCGATCTGCTCGAGGCTGCGACCGAGGCCCTCGGGGTGGGTGTCACCCTCCTGGACCGGCAGCTGAGGCTCGTTCGCCCGTCGAGCTACCTCCGACGCCTCGCGCGCGAGTTCGGCGGGATCGAGGCCTGGTGGCGAGCGGCTCGCGGCGTGGCGGCCGAGTCCTTCCCAGGTCCCGACTCGGAGGCCGTGGTCGTCGACCTCACGGACGAGGGGTCGAATCGGCGCGTGTTCGGTCTGACCTGGAGCGCGCGCGGGCGGGAGCTGAATCACGACACGCCCCACCTGCTCTTGGTGCAGGACAAGACCGCGGGGCACCTCGCGGGGGAGAGGCGTCTCGCCCTCACCGAGCAGCTGCGACAGGCCCGTGACGAGGCCCTGCGAGCAAGCGAGGCGCGCTCACGCCTCCTGCGACGGCTCGGTAGAGAGCTGCGTCCACCGCTGCGTGCGGTGCAGGATGCGGTCGAGGGGGAGTCGCCGGTCGACCTGAGTCAGATTCGCTCGGCGGCGGGTCTGATCGAGCAGGTGGTCGACGGCGTGGTCGAGCTGTCGCGACTCGAGGCCTCGGAGCCGACGTTTCGGCTCGAGGAGATCTCCACCGCGGACCTGCTGCAGCCCATCTTGGAGGAGGCGGTCGCCATGGCCGAGTCCTCGGGGAATGCCTTCGTTCACGCCCGGGAGTTTCAGGGGCGTCTGCGCACGGACGTCGAGGCCGTCCGCGAGGTGCTGCGTGAGCTCCTCACGAACGCCTGCCGGTACACCGTCGACGGGACCATCACGCTGTCTTCTCGGGTGAACGAGAGCGTCGTGCGGTTCCAGGTACGGGACACCGGCGTGGGCATCGACCGCGCGATTCGGGAGCGCCTGACCGAGCCCTTCGTCTGGGGAACACCTCCCGCTGGACGCACCCATGCAGGAGCCGGGCTGGGACTCGCGCTCGCTGCCCGCACGGTCGAGCGGCTCGGCGGTGAGCTGGAGTGGCGGTCCACCACGGGGCGCGGAACGTCCATCGCAGTCGAGCTGCCGGGTACGCTGTGATCAGCCGGGCTCGATGAAGCGACCCGTGCGGAGGTAGCGCTCCACGCCGCGGATGACGTCTGGACGCTGGTGGATGAACGTGTGGACGGCACCCTGGACGATCCACACGTCTTCGGAGCCAGGAAGATGGACGCTGTCGACGGTGACGGTCATGTCGTCGTCGCCCGGCAGGAGTGGGTTCCAGCCGCGTCCGTCCCCCTTGGCCCCCGCGACCAGGCCGAAGGGGATCACGGGATGAGGCAGTCGCCGCGCCTTGTCGCGGTGGAGCTGCGCCAGCGCCGGCCCGAGCAAGACATCGAGCGCAGCCATGGAGACGAGGTGCTCGGCGAGCTCGGCGCCCTGGTTTGGTGTGCCGATCATCACCAGCCGGTTCAGGGTCATGCGACGCATCCAGCGACCCTCACGCGCCAGCAGTACGCGGGCGACCATGCCCCCCATGCTGTGGGTGACGAGGGACACCGTGCGGGCGCCCTCCGAGCGGTCGAGCACGGCCTCGACCTGCGCTGCGTGGTCTTCGAGCGTCCTTCGGGTGCTCGGATAGTTCAGGGCCCAGGCGTCATAGCCCTGGGCACGCAGGTAGCGGCCCATGGGGTGCATCACCTCCTTGGAGCGGAGGTAGCCGTGCAGCAGGACGACGAGGTGGTCGGAGACCGGCTGGATTCCCTTGGCCTCGCGAAGTCGGTCGAAGGTCTCCCGGCACTCATCGAACGAGCCCCCGCTGAGCCGCAGGTCGCGCGGGTCGAGCAGCCTGTGGTGACCGCTCATCACGTTGCGCTGGATGCGGTACCCCGCGTGGACGAACTCGTCGCCCCAGAGCTGCCGTCCCCCCAGAGTGGGGAGCACGAGCGGTGAGATGCCGTCGCCGCTGGCCAAGTGTCCTCTCCGAGTCTCGCCGAAGATATACTCCTCGAATCGGAAGCCGGGAACCTGGCAGGGGAGCCCATGACATTCTGGTTCGTGTGGATTGCTGCGTGCAGCACGTCTTCCCCGGTGGGGGCTCACGGCGAGATACCCAGCCTGGTCCTCAAAGATGCCCTGGCGTGTGCAAGCCACGTCGACTGCGTGTTGTCCTGCACCCATGATGGCTCGTGCTGTGATGCGCCCTGCGGCTGTGACCAGGCGCGCAGTCGGGCGGCCGAGGAGGCGCTCTTGGCGCATCGGACCTCGGTTTGTCGAGAGGGCGACTTTCAGTGCCCGGACGTGACCTGCCCACCGGGCACGACCGATCGCGTCGCGCGCTGTGTGGAGGGGAAGTGCGCCGTGGTCGATCGCAGTCGGCCGCCCGAGTGAGCTTCAGGTCGACGCCAGGACGGTGATTCGCCGCCAGGTGAGCCACGCCGACGGGGACGGGTGCCGGGGCTTCCACTCCCTCGCGCAATGGGCTACGATGCGGCAGGCATTTCCTCTGCCTGCTGTTTTATATGGAGCACATCATGGCTAAGCGCCACGCAAACCGCGGTGTAGGCGGTGGCGGCGGTGGTGGCGGTCGTCGTAAGAACCGTCGTAAGGCTGCTGCGAGAGACGCTGCCCAGCTGAATGAGTTTGGCAGCAACAACGAGCAGAATGACGTCGTCAAGTTCGACGGTCACTCTGAAGACGTGTCCTGGTGGCAGGACATGGTCGGTCAGGACATGAACGTCAACCCGCTGGTCAGCGACGATGCGTGGGGGCCGGGCTTGGCCGCTGCGCCGACGGTTGCGGCCGACGGCGACGTGACGCGCATCCAGCCGATCGCCGACCCGCTGCTCGATGCCTGGGAACGCGTGCAGCCCGAGCTCGGCGAGTCCGCGCCGTCGCTCAAGCAGGACGAGGCGGCCGACCTCATCAAGCCGCACCTCGGCATCGACGTGAGCGGCTACGAGATCCACCTCGACCGCTCGGCTTGGCGCGTCGCGGAGGACTACTGCGCGAACGCCGTCGTGGTGAACGGGCGGCTCTACATCAGCCGCTCCATCGAGTCGATGATCATCGACATCCTCTGGCCGCCGGTGATCATCAGCGCCACGCCGACGGGCATCGAGCCCGGCGCCGACATGGGGCCTGCCGAGCTGACGCGGCCTGGCGGGCTCGTCGATGTGAAGTGGCGCGCGCCGTTCCTCAAGTTCGGTGACAGCGCCGTCGTGATGACGCCCGGTGGCTACACGGTCGAGGCGAAGGGCCACGAGGTGTTGATCTACGACGACACCGGCGACTGCATCACCCGCATCTGGGGCGACCCCCACATCGATGAGGGCGGCGACGGCGGCGACGAGTGGCACTTCGGCGAGGACAGCACGTTCATCCTCCCAGATGGCGCTAAGATCTGCCTCGACACGGAGCCCAACTCCGTCGGCGAGTGGTACACCGTCGGCGGCAACGTGGTCTGTGGGGCCGACCGCTTCTCCTGGGGCACCCAGGGCGACAGCATGAGCGAGGGCATGACCGACGACGCCCTCGAGTGGGACCTGGCGAACGCCGACCGCTCCGAGGACGAGTCCGCCGGTATCTTCGCCCTGCAGGCCGACGGCCAGTCCTGGGCCGTGCAGCGCGAGGACGGCAAGTTCTACGATGTCGCCGACGAGTCCTGGAGCACCTACCTGGGTGATCGCGACATCGACTCCCATGGGGGGGCCGTCGAGCTGACGGACGCCCAGATGGCGGTGGCTGGTGACCGCGATCTCAAGGCCGCTCAGGCCAAGGGCGGTGGCGGCGGCGCAGGCGGTGTCGGCCTCGACGTGACGATCTACGAGTCGAGCAGCGACACCATCCAGATTCCTGCCGGCGCGCTGCAGCGGGTCAACCCGCGCGCCGACTACCTCGAGGCCTGGCAGGTCAACACGATCATGATGGATCTCGGGGCCTCAAAGGAGTCCGAGAACCCCGAGAGCAAGGCGCTCGAGGTCGAGGACGCCATCGGCATGGATCTCTCGGGCTACGAGATCCACGACGACTTCGTCGCCGACCGGATCGCCCGCAACGCCGTCTCCGACGTGGCGATCATCGGAGGCATTGCGCACGTCGCGATGGACATCGAGTCCCGCACCGTGAACATGGAGATCCCGGCCGTCATCGGCGGGGAGTCCGGGGCCGACCCGAGCCTGCTGGAGCCCCGCTCTGGCTTCCTGATGGAGCTGTTCTTCAAGCCGTCCTTCTGCAAGCACTCGGACAGCGTCGTCGTGCTGACCCACGGTGGGTACACCGTCGAGGCCAAGGGCAACGAGGTCATCTTCTACGACGAGACGGGTGCCCAGATCAGTCGCATCTGGGGCGACCCCCATGTCGACGACAACGGCGACGGCGCCTGGGACTGGCACTTCGGTGAGGACAGCACCTTCATCCTCCCCGACGGTGCCAAGGTCTGTCTCGACACCGAGCCCAACTCGGTCGGCGAGTGGTACACCGTCGGCGGCAACGTGCTCGCGGGCTCCGACCGCTTCTCCTGGGGCACCCAGGGCAGCGGCACCAAGAACGACGCGATGGAGTGGGACGCCGCGAACGCCGACCGCTCCGAGGACGAGTCGGCCGGTGTGTTCGCCATGGCACCGGACGGCCAGTGGGCCTTCCAGGGCCCAGACGGCCACTTCTACGACGTTCAGGACGAGTCCTGGGAGAAGTACAGGAACGGCGACCGCGACATCGACTTCGACCCGTCGAAGCGCGTCGAGGGCATCACCGACGAGCAGCGTCAGGTGGCCAACGACGCCGACATCAAGGCTCAGCAGGCCGCAGCCGAGCAGCAGGCTCAGTCCCAGAACTTCCTGATGGCGCTGTGCGGGGGCATCACCCTGACGCGGCAGTCCGCCATCTGGGCCATGCTCGAGAACAACGCCGAGCCGCGAGACTTTCTCGCAGAGCGCCGCCCGGGTGGGCTGCTGGAGCTGACGGGCACGGCACGGCCCAGCTTCCTGAAGCACACCGACAGCGGCGCCGTGCTCACGGCGGGTGGCTACGTCGTCGAGATGAAGGGCAACGAGACCCGCATCTACGACCCGGACGGCAAGATCGTCACGCGCATCTGGGGCGATCCCCACATCGACGAGGGCGGCGACGGCAAGGACGAGTGGCACTTCGGCGAAGACAGCTCGTTCATCCTGCCCGACGGCACCAAGTGCTGCCTCGACACCGAGCCCAACTCGGCGGGTGAGTGGTACACGGTCGGCATGGACATCATCGGCGGTATCGACCGCTACCACTACGGCGTGGGTGATGCCCAGGGCATGTACGACGACGGGATCGCATGGGACGCGGCGCATGCCGACCGCTCCAGCGACGAGTCCGCGGGTGTGTTCGCCATGCAGGCCAACGGCCAGTGGGCCATTCAGGGCGCCGACGGCAACTTCTACGATGTCCTCAACGAGTCCTGGTCCAAGTACAAGGGGGACCGCGACATCGAGTTCGACCAGTCTCGCCTCGCCGAGGGGATCACCAAGGCCCAGATGGCCGTGGCCTCCGACCGCGACCTCAAGGCGGCCGAGAAGGCGGGTGGCAATGGTGTCATCAAGCAGCAGAACGAGGACCGCCTCGGCGACATCCTCGCGATCGGCACGGGCACGCGCATCGAGGCTGAGCTCGACGTGGTCGTCCGCAAGGCCAGCATGGATCGCGACGTGAAGCACTGGTTCATCGACTTCGCGAACCTCGCGACGCCGAAGGACTGGAAGACCCTCCTGAAGGGCGCAGTCAAGAACTGAATGCGCACCCTCTTCGTCGCCGCCGTCCTCTTGGGCTGTGGAGGCACGGCCGACAAGGGCGTGGACTCCGCGGGGCCCTCCGGGGCCTCGGCGTCGGACTACGAAGGGGATGACGCCGGAGAGTGCTCCGACGGCGCGGACAACGACCGCGACGGGCTCTACGACTGCGAAGACGACGGCTGTGCGAACGCTCCGGGCTGCGAGGAGAGCGACACGGACACCGACGCGGATGCCGATGCCGATGCCGACACGGACGCCGATGCCGACACGGACGCCGACACCGACGCGGACACGGACGCCGACACCACGCCGCCCGATCCCTTCCCGCTGCTCTCGGCGGGCGGGGAGCACACCTGCCGGCTCGAGCTCGACGGCAGCCTGACCTGCTGGGGCAGCAACTTCCACGGTCAGTCGTCGCCTCCCGCGGGCAGCTTTGCCGCCGTCTCGGCCGGTAGCGTGCACACCTGCGCCCTCGATCTTGCGGGAGAGGTGCAGTGCTGGGGCTACGGCGCCGATGGGCAGCTCGAGGCCCCGGCGGGGCCCTGGGCGTCGGTGAGCGCTGGCGGCCTGCACACCTGTGGCGTGCGCCCCTCGGGTGCCGTGGAGTGCTGGGGCAACGACGACTACGGGCAGAGCACGGTGCCGGCCGGCAGCTACACGCAGGTCGATGCGCGCGAGCTGCAGACCTGTGCCGTCACCGAGGCCGGCACGGTGAGCTGCTGGGGCAACAACAGCTACGGCCAGACGGATGCTCCGGGTGGCGCGTTCGTCGACGTGGCGGTCGGAGTCCACCATGCCTGCGGTCGGAGCCCCGACGGCGACGTCAGCTGCTGGGGCAGCAACGAGTACGACCAGTCCGTGAGTCCGCCGATCCCGACCGACGAGCTCACCGTGGGGGGGTGGTTCAGCTGTGGCATCGACGGGGGCATGCAGGTTCGCTGCTGGGGCGACAACACCTTCGGCCAGACCGACGTGCCCGGAAGTCGCTACCTCCACGCAGACGCCGGCGACTTCCACGGCTGTGCCATCGAAGACGTGACCCAGCGCACGCGGTGCTGGGGCAGCAACAGCAGCGGCCAGTCCGACCCGCCCTTCTAGCAGAGCGCTGCAGAGCGCCTCGAGAGGTTCTCTTCAGCAGCCTACGGGAGCAAGCGGCACTCCGGTGTGAGGCTTCAGCCCACACTGACCCGCCGCGAGCGGCCCGCTGATCTCAGCCGCCCCACCACGTGAGGAACGGCGTCGCGTCGCCGAAGTAGGGGCCTGGGTCGACACCCATCGCGGCCATCACGCCCGCCGTGACGTGGTCGTACCGAAGCACCTCGCCCGCGGCTGAGGCCCCGCCGCCGATCCAGTCGATCGGTGCGGCCTCGAGGAGATCCGTGGTCGCGCCGTAGCGCGTGCCGCCACGGGTGGAGCCACCGAAGAAGAGCCAGCTCGTCTGGGGCCAGTGGTCCTTGCCGAGGGCGGCGTTGATCTTGGGCGTGCGGGTCATCTCGGAGGTGACGGCCACCAGGGTGTCCTCGAGCATGCCACGTGCGGCCAGGGCGTCTGCGAGGCGCTCCAAGCCCTCGAAGAGCACCTCGAAGTTCGCGTGCTGGGTGAAGTTCACGCGGTGGGTGTCCCAGTTGGCCACCGCCTCGATCAGCACGGTCGAGCACAGGTCTTGATCCAGCAGCTCCACCGCCACGTCCACCTGCCGATTCATGTCGGGGCGCTCGCCGAGATCCAGCGCGGCCACGGCATCGGCGCCGGCCGTCCGGAAGCGTCCGGCGCGGTCGAGGGCCTCGAGGCG
>PKDJ01000008.1 GCA_002862545.1 Pseudomonadota bacterium | reverse complement strand
GAGGCCGGCGGCTCCTACGTCGGAGGGATGTACTCCAGCAACAACGACATCGCAGTCGACAACGACGGCAACGTCTACTTCGTCGACGACGGCAACTGGGGCACGATCGACTTTGCCAGCGGCACCTATGTCGACAATGGTGGTACGTCCGGCTGGGAGACCGGCCCGACGGGCAGCCGCGACCGCGTCGGCGCCTTCGAGTACCACGATGGTCGATTCTTCGTCATCAACTCCGGATGGGGCGGTAGCTGGGACGAGCTCTTCGAGTTCGACCCGGACAGCGGCACGGTCACCTACCTGATGGATCTCCCCTCCTGCATCGATGGGCTCGGCTCCACGGAGTGAGGGTCGTCTCGGCATGAGCGAGGGCCGGCACTGTGTGCCGGCCCTTCCTGCTCTTGGGATCGGAACGCCTCGCGGTATGCTGCCGGGCTGGCCATGCCACCCTCGATTCGTCGGCGATCCCGCGGTTGCAGCGTGCATGACACCACTTGATGACATGATCCGCACGGGGTCGGGCGCCGACTTTGGCGGGGTATCCATGCAGCCGCGACAGTTGCCCTGTTGGCCGGTTCACGCAGTGGTACACTAGCGCCATGTGGCTCCTGTTCGTCCTGCTGAGTGCCTGCACCATCGGTTCCGGGAACTCTCCGTCTGGATCCTCGACCGAGGCAGAGCCACCATGGGGTTCGGAGACGATCGCTGGCACCTCGGGGACCGCGTCGACGCCGAGCGGCTCGACAGACGCTCCCTGCGTCGTTGAGTCTTTTCCGCCACAGCAGCTGCGCCTGCTGTCGCGGTTGGAGTACGATCGCTCGGTCCGTGCCCTGTTCCCGGAGCTACGGGTCGGCGTCTGCGGCGACGACATGGACTGTGACGGCGCATCGTCCTGCGTCGCCGAGCGGTGCACACCGGATCCGTGTGGCCTTCGCACCTTCACCTTCGCCGGAGAGCCCGAGGCCACTGTCGGGGTCTCGGGGACGTTCACGGACTGGGAGGTCTGGGACCTCTCTTGGAGCGCGGAGCTGCGCCAGCACCGGACGAAGCTTGCCCTGGATGATGGGGTGCACGACTACCTGCTGGTGGTCGACGGCGTGGAGCAGCTGGACCCGGAGAACCCAGAGGTCGACGAGAGCGGTGACTTCAGCCGGCTCGTCATCGACTGTGTCGACGCACCACAGCCCGAGCCCTCCGACAGCCTGACGGACGACCTCCCCCGAGATGGCCGCCCCGCCGGCTATCCCTTCTCGAACCACGTCGAGTCCCGGCGGGTGACCGGTCTCCAGGTCGAGCTCTACCTCGACACGGCGGCGGCCATCGCGCGCGATGTGGTGTTCGACGTTGACCGCCACGTGAGCTGTCCGCCGGGTCCGGCGTGTGCGGACGCCTGGGTCGCCGATCTCGGGCGCCGCGCTTTTCGGCGTGATCTCACTGACACGGAGCATGACCGGTATGTCGCTGCCCTGCTCGACGAGCCAGAGTGGAGCAATGGCGTCGACGTGGTCGTCCAGGCGCTGCTGTCCTCTCCGGCCTTTCTCTACCGGTCGGAGATCGGAGAGCTGCAGCCAGACGGAACCTCTCGGCTGGATGGACACGAGACGGCGACGCTGCTCGCCTACACGCTCTGGGGTGAGCCCCCCGACTTACCACTGCTGGATGCCGCTGCTGCGGGCGAGCTCGACTCGGACGAGGGGGCTCGTGAGTGGGCTGAGCGCATGAGCGCTGACCCTCGCTCTCGCGAGGCGGCCATCGACTTCGTGATCGAGTGGCTCGGTGCCGACGGCGTGCTGGAGGTGGTGAAGTCCGATGCCGTGCACGCGGACTTCGACGACGCCGTGCGGGCCTCGGCCCTCGCGGGGCTGCGCGCGCGGGTCGGGCACGTCCTCGACGGGACGGGGCTGCTGCAGGATCTGTTCACGGGGCCCGAGGCGTGGGTCGATCGTCACACGGCGCCTCTGTACGGCGTGCCGGCGCCGAGCGAGCTGGAGCCGGTCGTGCTGCCTCCGGGGCAGGAGGGCGGCATCCTGCGAGACGTCGCGATTGCCGCAACCTATGCGCATGCGGATCAGTCCTCGCCCATCCATCGTGGCCTGCTCGTGCGGCAGCGACTGCTGTGCCAGGATCTTGGAGAGCCGCCCCCGGCCGCTGCGGACGCTCCGGAGGTCGAGGAGGGGGTGACCACCCGAGAGCGGTTCGCGGCGCACACGGCCGATCCGGCCTGCGCGGGCTGTCACATCCTGATCGACGAGCCCGGATTTGCCTTCGAGCATCTCGATGCTGTCGGCGCATGGCGAGACACCGAGTTTGGAGTCCCCATCGACGCCACCGGTGACGTGATCGCGCTCGAGGGGCTGGGTAGCGGTGTCGAGGCCTCGGTAGACGGTGTTGCCGACCTGGCGGCCGTCTTGGCGGACACCGACGCGGTTCGTGCCTGTGCGGCCACGCAGGCGTGGCGCTTTGCCGTCGGGCGTCTGGAGTCTGCCGACGATGCCTGCGCGCTGCAGGGCATGCACGCCGCCGCAGCCGACGGCGATCTGCGTGGACTCTGGCTCGCCGCGGTGGCCTCTCCCCACTTCCGCACGCGTCAGGTTCCGGAATGAGACCGACACGCCGACGTCTGCTTCAGTCGCTCGGGGCCGCAGCCCTGCTCGGTCGCACCCGGGTTGCTCGCGCATCCGGGGGTCTCGCAAAGAGGGTGATCTTCTTCTACGTCCCCGATGGCGTCGTCGGGGTCTCGGAGGCTGGGGAGCCCTCGGAGTGGCATCCCGTCGGCACCGAGTACGACTTCACGCTGCCTCACAACAGCGCCCCGCTTGCTCCGTGGAAGGACCGCTGCCTGTGGCTCGACAACCTCTCCCTGGGAACGGAGGATTCCCACGAAGAGGGCGCTCGCATGTTGCTCACGGGGCAGTTTGGGGGCTTTGGTCCATCGATCGACCAGGTGCTGGCCCGGACCGTCGGCGCGTCGGACCCCTGGCCCCTGCTCTACCTTGGTGCACAGTCGACGATCGGCGAGGAGGCGCACCACTGGATGTCGTTTCCTCTCGATGGTGAGCACCTGAGCGTCCAGCCTCAGGATGACCCGAGACGGGCCTTCGAGCAGCTCTTCGGGAGCATGGATCCGGGGCCCCTTCGGCGCCGGCAGTCCGTGCTCGATCTTGTGAACGCCGACCTGGCCGAGCTGCGAGGCCGACTCGGGACTGTGGAGCGCTCACGGCTCGATCTCCACACCGATGCGCTGCGCGAGGTGGAGCAGCGCCTGGGCTCGCTGCCGACCTGCGACCCTGCTGTCGACCTGGACGGAATCAGCGACGGCGCGTTGCTCGAGCCCGAGACCTTCCCGGCTCTGCTGCGTGCCCAGACCGAGAACATGCTGCTCGCCATGGCCTGCGGCCTCACGCGCGTCGGTTTCCTACAGGCCTCGCATCACACCAGCCTGCTGCTGATGGGACGCTTCGTCACGCCTCCTGAGGACCCAGCAGGGTGGGGGCGCTTCGCGGACGCCGAGTACGAGCAGCACGTCGCCTCTCACTATGGACTGATCCGGGATCCCGTGACCGAGGCTCGCTTTGCGCACTACCGTGCCGGGCGGGTGTGGTACGCGGAGCAGGAGGCCTACCTCCTGTCTCGGCTGGAGGAGATTCCCGAGGGGGACGGCTCGATGCTGGACCACACCATCGTCGTACGGGTGTCGGAGGTGAGCGACGGCCAGACCCACACCCACCAGAAGATGCCCTTCTACCTGGCCGGCGGAGGGGCGGGCTCCGTCAGGAGTGGGGTCTTCGTCGATACCGCCGGAGCGGACTGCGCCGAGCTCTGGATCGCCGTCGCGCGGGCGATGGGCGTCGAGCTGTCGTCCTTTGGTGATCGGGGTGCCCAAGCTCTGCCAGGCGTCCTCGCATAGGTGAGCGTGGGCGTGTCGCGGCTCGCAGCGGGACGACGCGCTCGCTCAGTGACGGGTGACCGTGACTGTTCGGTTGGTTGGGACTCCCTCGAGCCGCGAGCGAGTGCCGTCGGGCCAGACGACCTCGATGTCGACGCTCAGGAGATCGCCGAGGCCGAAGTGCCGCTCGTGAGGACCATCGCTGTACATCGATGTCGCACCGGCCGTCACCCACTCCTTCCAAGAGCGAGTCGGCCCGAACACCTCGACAGTCGCGCCAACCGCATCGCGATTCGCCGTGCGCTCATCGTGGAGGCGAACCTTGGACCAGCGCCCCTCTCCACAGCGAGCGGTCCGGATGATCGTGGGTCCATTTAGCTCGGCGAGGATCAAGTCCAGCCAGCCATCATCGTTCCAGTCGACGAACAGCGCGCCGCGATTGGCGCCGGGATGGCTCAGGTCCCAGCTCTCAGCGCTCTCCTCCCACACTCCGGGTGCGACCTCGGTCCACAGAAGGTCGAGGTGGTCTCGCCAGTGTAGACGACCCTCTGCGAACTGAATCGGGTCCGTCACATCTCCGAAGGCTACGAAGATCTCCTCGGAACCGTTGTTGTCGAGATCGCCGAGCTGGACGCCCCAGGCGAACTCCTGGTAGGTCGGGCCAGCGGGCTCAGGGTGGAGACCCCAGGCCGCGTCGGTGCGAATGAACGTCACGCTGCCATCGGGCAGGAGGGTCGACAGGAGCACGGCGACCTCCTGAAAGCCGGAGACCAGGTAGTCCGGGAGCCCATCACCGTTGAGCTCTCCGATCTCGAGTCCCATACCCTCCACCCCAGGCGCGAAGGCGGCCGCCGGGTCGTTCTCGAGTTCCGGACCGCCGTCGTTCAGGAGGAACAGGTTCGGCTCGTGGTAGGTGAAGTCGTTCAGGACCAGGAGGTCCTGAACGGTGTCGAGGTCGGCATCGATGAAGGCACCCTGAAACGTGTACCCCCCGTGCACTTGGTCGGGGAGGATGGCCGTTGCGTCCTCGAAGGTGCCGTCGCCGCGGTTGAGGTACAGCCGCGAGGGATTGACCACGACGTCGGGTTCCTGGGGGGGCACGTCGCCATAGGAGCCCACGAACAAGTCGAGGTCACCGTCCCCGTCGAGATCACCGAGCGTGGCTGTCTGATGCCGGAAGGGCTCGGTGTGGAGTCCGGCTGCACCGGTGAAGTTCTCGAAGTGACCCGTGCCATCGTTGCGAAGCACGTGCACGCGCCCGAGCCACGGTGAGAGCACGAGATCGATGTCGTCGTCTCCGTCGATGTCGGCGCCTGTCGCGCCGGCCACCATCAGCGGTGGGAGCTTCGGCACGCGAGCCGCAGTGACATCCACCCAGCCATCGGGACTCTGCTCGTACAGCACGACCCCAGTCTCTGTCGTGCGGATGAGCTCGAGAGCGCCGTCGCGGTCGAAGTCGTGCAGGGTCACGCCACCTGCCCAGTGGTAGACGTGCAGCACGTCATGGTACCCGAGCTCCTGGACGTCCCAGATACTCTCGGTGCGTCTCGATGGATCGGCGCAGACGACCTCGTCACCCAGATCCCAGGTGACCGGATCGGGCGGAGGCTCGGTGGTGCTGCTTCCTGTGCCGGTTCCTGTGGTCCCTGTGTCTGGGGTCGTCCCTCCGGTGCCGGAGCCCGTCCCGCCCGTGCTGCTGCCTGTGGTCCCAGTACCCGTTGGGGTGCTCGTGCTGGTGCTGCCGGTCGGAGAGGTGCCGGTGCGGGTGGCGGTCGTCGTGCCTGGAGAAGGCTGCGTTGGCTCAGAGGCCGCGGCGGTGTCTCCGGGCTCGACCTCCTTCGTGCTGGCGGTGCAGGCTGCCAGAGCCAGCAGCAGCGCGATGCAGCTCATGAGGGATCCTCGAGGGCGCGGCGGATCAACGTCGTGCGCTGGTTCACCGGCAGCGCCCCGAGCTCGGTCCGCTCACCGTCGGGCCAGATCACGGTGACGGCATCGACCACTGCGTCGTCGCCTAGACCGAAGTGAACCGCCGTCGGCTCGGCTGCGAACATCGACGAGCTGCCTGCGGTGACCCACCTTCGCTGCTCGCCGGATGCCGTGCTCACGATGATCTCTGCACCGATCCCATCGGTGTTGGGCGTGGCCTCGTCAGAGAGCGCCAGCATCAGCCAGCTGGCGGCTCCACACCGTGCGATCCGAATGGTTGTGGGGCCGTCCAGGGTGGCGATCGCGACATCGAGCCAGCCGTCCCCGTCGATGTCTCCCGTTGCCAGTCCTCGACTGATCCGATGGTCGTCGAAGCCCTGCTCCGCGGCGATGTCGGTGTAGGTCTCGCCATCCCAACGCCAGAGTCCGTCGGGGTGAGGGTAGATGGGGGCTTCGTCACCTGCGACCTCGGGGCTCCAGTCCCCGAAGGCGATCGCCAGGTCGAGATCGCGGTCATTGTCGAAGTCGGACCAGGCCATGCCCCAGCCGAAGACCTGCGTGGGGTCGCCGCCGACCTCACCACGAAGGGTGAATAAGTCGTAGACCCGGCTGTACTCGATGTAGACAACACCGCTCTCCGAGTCGGGGAACGGTGACGCCTGCAGCAGAGAGATCCGGTTGAAGCCCGACTCGACGGTGTCGATCAGGCCGTTTCCGGTGAAGTCCGCGGCCACGAAGCCCATTCCGAAGAAGCCCGGATGGAAGTTCGACGCATCGTCGACCACGAAGCCGCCGTCGCCGTCGGCGACGAGCAGGCGCGAGTGGCTGATGTCGTAGTAGTCGTGCACCGAGAAAAGGTCGGGCCAGCCGTCACGGTTGACATCGAACCACGCCGACATGAATGAGTACCCGGTCTGCACTTCAGTGGGCAGGAGGTGGGTGACGTTCTCGAAGGTCGCGTCGCCATTGTTGCGGTAGAGCTCGGATGGCTGGGCATTCTCGAGAATTGGTGGCACCTCGCCGTAGTTACCGACCATCAGGTCCAGATCGCCGTCGCGGTCGAAGTCGCCCCACGAGGCGCTCATGGCGTAGCCGGTCGACTCACTGAGCCCCGACGCATCGGTGTGGTCGACGAAGGTTCCTGTGCCGTCGTTGAGGAAGAGGAGGCTCTCGCCTCCGAGTGAGCCGACGAAAAGGTCGCGATCGCCATCGCCATCGACGTCCGCAACGCTGAAGGTCGACAGCTCGGCGGTGCCCCTCGGGATGCGACGAGACACGTCTACCCAGGTGCCATCGTCGCGACGGTCGAAGTACTGTACATGGTCCTGCTGCGTCCGCAGGAGCTCGAGGCTCGGATCGCCGTCGAGCTCGACCAGTCCTACGGCGCCAGCCGAGAGCCATGGGTACTCTACTGGCTCACCTTCGAGCTCCGCCAGGATCCACCAGCCCTCGTCGCGCGCTGAGGGGTCGTCGCAGGCCACCACGGGGCCCACCAGCGTTTCGAGGCGTGGTGGGGGCGCGGGCTCTGTGTTCGTGTCGGTGTCCGTGTCGCTGTCGGCGTCAGCGTCGCTGTCGGCATCTGTGTCGGCGTCTGTGTCGCTGTCAGCGTCCGTGTCGCTGTCGGCGTCTGTGTCGCTGTCGGCGTCTGTGTCGGCGGCGGATGACAGGGTGTCGTCCGGGCTCGCGGGCTTCCGGCTCCCACCGTCGCATGCGGTGAGCGCGAGCGCGAGCGCGAATCGGGAGACGAGATGCCAGCAGGATGGCAGACGACGTGGCAATCGAGCTCCGTGGATGAGGGACCATCATCTGACATATTTTGGATGGCTGCAACCACCACTTCATGCGTCCGCATCGTCGGCTTGAAGCTGAGGTTTTCCTCGTCGGTGGTGTTCGAACGACAGAGGGCCCACACGCGGTGTGGGCCCTCGTCTACACCCGCAGTGTGATTACTCGGTCGAGCCGAGTCCATCGACGCAGGAGGGGAGATCCATCAGGTAGGTGACCGCGCCGCTGCCCGGGTCGAACTCGAAGAGCTCGTCCCAGCTACCGCCCCATCCGGAGTTGATGACGAAGAAGCGGTCGTTGTGGTACTCGAAGGCGCCGACGCGGTCGCGGCTGCCCGTCGGGCCGGTCTCCCAGCCGGTCGTGCCGCCATTGTCGACGTAGGCGCCGCTGGCAAAGTCGATCGTGCCCCAGTTGCCGTCGTCGACGAAGTAGACGTTGCCGTCGTTGTCGACTGCGATGTCGTTGTTGCTGGAGTACATCCCTCCGACGTAGGAGCCGCCGGCCTC
>PKDJ01000213.1 GCA_002862545.1 Pseudomonadota bacterium | reverse complement strand
GCCTCCACTGCCCGAGGACGTGCTTGGCTTCGACGTCCCCGTGCACGAGCCCTCGCGCATGGAGCCGGGCTACACGCTCCTCGCTCCTACCTCGGGCGGGCCTGACATCCCCGACCGTCTCCTGCTCGTGGACGACCTTGGGCGGGTGCGCTGGCTCTATGGCCCCGTGAGTACGCCGCATGCGCTGTGGCGCACCGACGACGGTGGCTTCGCCTTCCTGCGGGGGAAGGTCGGGGTCGAGCAGGTGGACGGCTTCGGACAGAGCGTCGGTCGCTGGTTCCCCCGCGACGGCGATCCGGCCGATGGCACCATCGTAGACGCGGCGGTCTTCCACCACGATGTCGCACCGCTGCCGGATGGGCGGTGGGCCTTCCTCTCCATCGAGGGGCGGATGGTCGACGGCTACCCGACCAGCGAGGTGAGCGAGGATGCTCCGCGAGAGACGGCCTTCGTGGCGGGCGACGTGGTGACCATCATGGACCCTGCGACCGGTGCCGTGGAGGCCTCCTGGTCGCTGTTGGATCTGCTGGATGCCCAGCGCATCGGCTACGACGGTGTGCGGGGCACGTACTGGAACGACTGGTTCGGTCGCGACACCCGGGACTGGAGCCACGGCAACGCGGTCGCCCCGGACCCCGCCGATGGGGGACTGGTCGTCACCCTGCGCCACCAGGACGCCGTGGTGAAGCTGTCGGCCGAGGGCGAGCTCCTGTGGATCCTCGCGCCACAGGCGAACTGGCGGGAGCCGTGGGCCTCGCGGGTGCTCACACCGGTCGACGGCGCGACGCCGCCCTACCACCCCCACTCGGGAGAGCTCACCGCCGACGGCAACCTGGTCCTGTTCGACAACGGGAACGGCCGAGCGAGCGCCTGGGAGCCCGAGGTGGACCCGCTCGACAACTGGTCACGCGGGGTCGAGTACGCCATCGACCCAGTGGCCATGACCTACCGCATCGTCCAGGACTTCGGCTCGGAGCTCGAGCCGCGGCTCTACGCGGGCACCTGGGGTGATGCGGACCGGCTGCCCACCACGGGCAACCTGCTGGTCACCTTCGGCAACATCTCGAACTTGGCCGATGCCGACCCACCTCTGTACACACGGGTGTTCGAGGTGTCGGCCGACGGGGAGGTCGTCTGGGAGCTCTCGCTGCCTGTGACGATGACGGCGCGCAAGACCTTCCGTGCTCTGAGGGTGCCGATCGGCCTGTAGGGTCCCCAGACGTCGAGCGGGGCCCTCTCGGGCCCCGCGACTTGTCTGCAGCGATGGGGGTCGGTCGTCGGTCCGTCCTGTTCGCACCGTGAGTTCCCAGGGTCCACACGAGTGGGTGCGCTCGTCCGTTGGTGGGTTTCAGGCTGTTATCCCACTGGTTCGTAGCGCTTGGGTCGGGGGCGCGGCAGGCCGGGCTTCGGCCGCTCGGGGGCGTCTGGTCTCCTTGGCTGGGGAGGCCGGCATGGCCCCCATGTCCACAGAGTAGGCAGCGGGCGGGTGAGGTCTCTGGAGCCTCCCTTTCACCAGGGCCTCAGCGGGTGCTCTCGCCCCAGATGGCGTCGATGGCGCAGCCCTCGACCGGCGGGGAGGGGGGAAAGCCGTCCCAGAAGCTGTCGGTCCAGTGGTTGACCATCAGGCGCACGTCGTCCTGTGGCACGGCCTCGGTGATGGTGTCGATCGGCACGCCATCGATGAAGAACGTGATGGCCTCGGGAGACCAGTCGAAGGTGTACTCGTGCAGCTCCGTCAGGTCGAAGTCCGGCGGCGGGGTCCACAGGTACTCCTCCCGGGCGATGTGGCCGTCGTAGAGGCTCACGGCGCCGTCTTCGAACCCGTCGCAGGGGCGCCAGTCGGCGTAGGTGCCGACCAAGACCTTGCCGTCGACGATCTCGAAGTCGAACTCCTCGGCGACCCAGGCCGGGTAGCCGCAGCCCTCGTCACCCTCGATCGCGTCGTAGCCGAAGAAGGCGCAGACGGTGCCGGGCGTGGTCGGGCCCGACATGCGGGCCGTCCACCGGCCGAAGCTCACCTCGTCGATGCTGGCCAGCTGCGTGCCTCGGTAGTCGCCGGCGGGGTCGTCGACGAGGGGGAGGTGACACACGCCATCGTCGACATAGGCCAGGTCGAAGACCAGCTCAGCCATGCCGAGGCGGTAGCCGCCGTACTCCACGAAGTCGCCGTCGCCGCTGAACACCGCATCGGAGGCGTCCTCGGCGAAGTCCCACGCACGGGGGCCGCAGGTGCCGCAGCCCTCCCAGTGGGCGACGGGTGCCGACATGTCACCGCCGACGCGCAGGTAGCGGTTGGTATAGCCAAAGGCGGTGGTGGTGCAGGCGGCCTCGACCTCGAGGGTCTCGGCGATGTCCCAGCCGTCGACGGTGAACTTGTACTCCGTCCAGCCGGCCGGCATGTCGACGGTCGCCTGCCACAGACCGGGCTCGACCTCGGAGAGCGGGTTGCAGGCACCGCACCAGTCATCGAAGGTGCCGGTGACGTAGGGCGTGCCGGCGGGGAGCTCGGCGCAGCGGCCATCGAGGGTGAAGGTGACGGGCACCGCCGCCGAGGGGCAGGTCTCGAAGGTGTGCGGCGTGAGGACCACGTCGCCCTCGCCCACCGTCACGTGGCGGTTGACATAGATGTCGTCGAAGACGGTGATGCAGGACCCGTCGCGGGGCAGGGTCTCGGCGGCACCGGCCCAGCCGTCGAGGGTGTACTGGTAGTCCGTGTCGCCCTCGGGCAGGGCGATGGTCACCTCATAGGTGCCGTCGCCGTCTGGGTCGCTGAGCGGCACACAGCCGCCGCACCAGGCGTCCACGTGAGTGCCCGTGACGTAGGGCGTGGTGAAGGTGCCGAGGCGGTCCGAGAGATCGAGCTGGAAGGTCACGTCCCACAGGCATGAGCCGTCGTCGTGCGTCGCTGCCGGGTCGAAGTTGCCGGCCTCGGGCTTGGTGCAGCCTGCGACGACGGCCTCCTCGCCGAGGGTGATGGGTGGGCTCACCTCACAGGTCGCCGGATCGACGAGCACGACGTGTCGCCCGCAGAGGGCGTCGGGGATGTCGGGGGCCACGTGAAGCTCCCCGGCGCCGTCAGCGCGGACCGGGACGGGCGACAGAGGGCCGGCGAGGCCGAGAGGAGTGCCGGCGCAGCGCCCGATCGGAACGACATCGTCACCGCGCTCAGCCGCGTGCACGACGTAGGCCGCGCCGCTCGGAGTGAGGCCGGTCGCGTCGACGGTGATCACGCCGGGGCAGGCGCCCGAGCTGTCGAGGGTGATGGCATGGGCGCTGCTGAGGAGCATGACAATCAACAAGGGGCCTCCCGGATGGCCCCCACAGGGTGGCTCTCGTGGCGTGCACGCGCAAGGGCGTCGGCGTTCCGGCACGCTGCGACGTGCGGTCTGCTCGATGCGCCACGGTGTGGGGCCTGTCGGGCATGGGGGCGGGGCACCGAGTTGCCGCCACGTCGGTCAGCCCTCGGGAAGGGCCTCGACCTTCAGCCAGACCTTCACGCCCTCGAAGCGGAGGACCAGCTCGCTACCGACGGGGTGCTCGCCCCAGTCGACGATCCGGTACTGCCCCGAGCGGCCGCGGACGCGGTGCTGGTCAGCGGGCTCCGACAGGGTGCCGTCTCGCTCGAGGCGAAAGGTCACGCGGTGGCGACCGGAGGTCAGGCGGAGACGACCGGCGATGCGACTCGGGCTCTTCCACTCGAACGGAATGGGCTCGCCCAGTCGGGCGGCGCTCGGTGCGGTGATGGTGATCAGGAGCCCTCCAGGCAGCGGGACCTAACGCGGTCACCGCGGGGCTGAGGGCTCACCTGCTGGTCGCAGGCCGCACAGGCACTGGCGCGGAGGGTCAGGGGGCCGTGTAGGTCAGGGCGAAGGCGAACGTCCGCTGGAGGGTCCACGCAGCGGGCTCGTGCCAGCGCATCCCGTGAAGCACGAGGGGGGTCGAGCCGGGTGATCGGTAGGTGTGTCCGGACTCCAGAGCCTCGTTCCCCTCGGCGGCGACCGACAGGTAGGGGACGTGCGTGCAGCCCCAGTCCGAGGCCTGGCCGGTGTTGAGGTCCCAGTAGTCGTCGCAGGCGACCTTGAAGGCCTCCAGCGTGACGGTCAGGGCCTCGCCCGTGTCGTCGTCCACCATCGGCACGTACAGCAGCGTGCCCCCGGGGACGCCATCGTCCCACCAGACGGCATTGGTGGGACCGATGCTGGGGTCGTCAGTGACGTAGTAGGCCGAGGAGTCGGCCAGGTAGACGCCCTCGTCGTGCAGATAGGGCTCGCTGATGTCGATCGCCTCGGTGGTGCGGATGGTCAGGTCGACAACCAAGGGGACCTCGCCGTCGGCGACACCGTCCCGCTGCAGTGCGACCGCGAAGGGGCCGTCGACGCTGTAGTGTCCGGCAGGGAGGCTGGCGTTCTCGGCGTAGGGCACCCACAGGCGTAGGGACTGGGTCAGGTCGGGGGCAGCGCGCCACGGCGTGGCGTCCGTGAGGGCGAAGGCTAGCTCCTCGCTGCCGGCGGAGAGCACCCGCTGCCCATGGACCACGAGCGTGGCGGACGCCCCGGCGTCGTCGATGATGGGCACCCGCAGCTCGGTGACCTCGCCCTCGGCGCCACAGGCAGTCGCGGGAGCCTCGGTGAAGTGGAGCTGCTGTGCACTCTCGCGCCAGCTCGCGCTCACGGCGCGCACGTCACAGTCGAAGCCGGCTGTGCAGCGCTGGGACAGCGTCAGGGTGTCGGCGCCCAGCGCACCGCGCCCGACCGTGACGACCTCGGGCAGGGTGTCGGGGGCCTCCAGCTCTCGGCGATGGATGCGCTCTGCGTCGCTGAGGTCGATGTTCGGCCAGCCGCGCTCGGCGCGGTACAGCTCGACCGCCGTGGGGACATCATCGAGCGGCAGGTTGAGGGCATACAGCCGCAGCTCGGGGTCTGCGACGAGTCCCTCCTGGATGAGGGCATACGCATCGGGACCCGTCGCGTGCTCGATCTTGAGGAACCAGCGCGCACCGGTGAAGTCGCTGTGCAGGTCGGGGTCGGTCGGGTCGGGCAGCGCGAAGGTGTTGCCGGAGCTGGCGTACAGCGGTGGGTAGGTCTGGCAGACCGCGTCGGTGTCGCCTAGGGTGCCGATCAGCGTGACCACGGGTACGTCGACGGCCAGCGGCTCCTGGTAGGCGCTGGAGACCGGCTCAGGCGCATAGCTGGAGCTCTCGGCGTCCCACAGCCACGCACCGACCTCACCGTCCAGCTCGGCGAGGGTCGGCGTGCCCTGCAGCCACGACTGGGCCACCCGAGCCTGGTACGGGATGTACTGCGGGAAGCACGTGACGGCGTTGGCCGGCTCGCCGCCGTTCATCGGATCGTTCTTTCCGATGAGGCCCACTCCGTCGGTGACCGGGCCGCCGCTGTCGACGCGGTACCAGGTACGCAGCTGCCGGCGGGTGGTGTCGTAGCCCCACGGGTGCTCCTCGACGTGGGTGCCGTCCTGCGGGTACTCGTCGCCGATGCCCCAGGAGTCGGCCACGCCGTCGGTGAAGTGCGCGAGGGTGTAGGAGTGGCCCACCTCGTGGATGAAGACGTTCTCGCACTCCTCGAGCCAGGTCGCCGTCCAGCCCGTCCAGCCGGCGGCGAGGCCGGCGTCGTTGATGTCGATGTAGCGGCTGCCGTCGTTCACCCATCCGAGCGCCACCGAGGTGCCGAAGCTGTACGGTGAGCTGTCGCCCTCGGGGGGCGCGGTGAGGGCCAGCCCCCGGCCGGTGTTCGCGGTGCTGAGGCGGAGGGCGAGCTGGTTCTTGAGGATGGACCAGCGGTTGGGCTCGCTGGTCACGGCGAGGCGCTCCGCCTCGGAGGACGCCCACCTCGGGCCATCCTCGGTCGGGACCACGATCTCGTCGAGCCGCCAGGGGGTGTGATCGACCCAGCGCAGCTCCGCCACGGGGCTGGAGGCGAAAAAGTCGGGGGCCAGCTGCTCGGCGGGCCGGGTCGTCGCCTCGAAGTCGTCCTCGCCGAAGAGGACGACGTGGGCTCGGGAGAGGGTGAAGCGGTGTGGTGCGCCGAGCCCACGCAGCGTGTGTTCGTGCAGGTGTAGCGTGTCCCCGTCGAGGTAGCCGATGCGAAGCTCGACGCCGTCGCTCAGCCAGCTCCAGGGCAGGTGCGCGCTCCACGACTCGGTGCTGTACGGCTCGAGTGGGCTGCTCGTGAGGCGCTGCTCGAGGATGGGCACCGGCTGGGTCGGTGGAGTGGCGGCGAGCACGCCGAGGGGCACTCCGTCGTCGAAGGCGGCGACCTGCAGCACTGTGTCGGCGGGCAGTGCACGCTCGGGTGTGAACAGCAGCAGCGTCTCCCGCTCGGCCAGTGCCGGCGGGGCGAGGCGAGGGTCGTCCGGGGCGGTCACGTGGGTCTGGCCCAGCTCGAGCGCGCCGTCGAGCGGCACCTCGTCCGTACCCTCGTCCCATGTCAGCGCGGGCACGAGCCGGTCGAGGCAGTCGGCGAACGGATCGATCGTGCCGGTCGGCGTCGTGCCCGTCGGGGTGGTGCCGGTCGCGGTCGTGCTGGTGCCGGTCGGGGTCGCTCCGCCGGAGCTGTCGGTGGAGGCCGGAACGTCGGGTCCGGTCTCCGCCGCTGGCTTGGTTGCGCCTTGGCAGCCGAGGTAGGTGAGGACGAGGAGTGTGAGTCGCATGAGCTTGACCTGGATGGAGCGCGAGTCTACCCGGTATGCTCTGCCCCGTGCGGGTCCGAGACTCCGGCCTGAGGAGCCAGCGTGTTCGATACAGAGAAGCTCGAGCGCTTCCTGAGCGTGATGATGCTGTTCACTGCCCTGAACCTGGGGTGTCTCGTGCCGGTCGTCGGTGGGGCCTTCGGGTTGCTGCTGGCTGGCGATCCGACGCGCAGCTGGCCGGCCATCCTCGCGCTCACGGTGGTGCTGGCTCCAGTGGGGCTTGGCGTGACCCTCGCTGTGACCTGGCTGCTCAAGCGCTCGCGCACTGGCCGAGCCGGACCCTTCTTGGCGGCTGTTGCGGAGGAGGTCGAGGCAGAGCCGAGCCTCGGGTCTCTGCTGTGGCCTCTGGTGACGCCGCGCCTCGTCGGGGAGGTCGATGGCCATCCGTTTCGCCTGATGCTGCGTCGGCAGGCCGGCATCCTGTCGGCCGCCGACCCAGGGCGGCGCTTTGTCGTCTTCGGGTGGATGTACGAGCTGAGCATGGAGGCCGGGCGCTCCGGCAAGGCCGGCTTCGGACCGGAGGGGGTTCCAAGTCTTGGCCTCGGCCTGCTCGGGATCACGGGACCGTCCGAGTCACGCGGGGGCCTCGCGACCTTTGCCTGCGGGACCGAGGAGGGCGAGCGTCTGGTGAGCGACGAGGCGGCTCTCGAGGCGGCTCGCGCCATGGTCGAGTACGGACGAAGCCCAGCGTTGGTCCGGTGGACCGGCGGCCGCATCCGGGTCACGGGCTACATGCCCGACGACGACGCGCCGTCGTCGCTGGTTTCCTTCCTGCGGGCTGCGGGGGCTCTCGCCAGCCGCATCGATCTGTTGGCTGAGCAGGCGTGAGCTTGTCGTAGACACTTCGCTGGAGGCATGGCCGGATGGCCTCCCGCGTGGCGTGCGTGTCGAGGATGAGGGGCTCGAGGACGGGAGCGGGTCGCCTGGCTCGCGCAAGGCGCGTGTGCAGACCGTCGTCCGTCAGCAGCGCGGATGGCGCGAGGTGGCCCCGCACAGGGGCCTGGTGCGGTACCCCGGCGCAAAAAATGCGACTCTGCCTCCTACTGTGGAGGCAGGGCCACGGCTGCGCCGGGGTCGGCAGCTCGTCGGAGCTACTCGGCTGCCTCTGGAGCAGGGGCCTCGGGCGTGGCGGCTTCCTGCTTCTTCGCCATCTGGGCATGCATTGCCGCGACCTTCTCCTCGAGTGCGGCGATCTTCTTGTTCGCAGCCTCGATGTGACCCAGCAGTGCCTTGTCGTTGTTCTGGCTGACCTCCTTGGTCGTTCCGAGAACGCTGGCGAGGACGCCGGTCTTGGAAGAGTCCGCGAGGGTCAGGACGAGAGCGAGGATGGCAATGACGGCGGCCACGCCGGCGATGTTTCGGTTGGAGCTGCTGGCATCTGACATGGGGTCTCCAGGGGGAGGGGGGGGGGGGGGGG
>PKDJ01000023.1 GCA_002862545.1 Pseudomonadota bacterium | reverse complement strand
GGTGCCGAGCGCCAGCCCGCCATCGACGATGGGCACGGTCACCGAGGGCTGGGTGAGCGCCGCCCGGATGTGGGCCGGCATGTCGTCGGGACCCTCCTCGACGTGGCGGTAGCTGGGGTCGCCGTCCGGCACCGCGCGGGAGAACCAGGTCTCGAGATCGACCAGGACATCCGGGTCGGCGTTCTCCTGGATCACCAGGCTCGCGCTGGTGTGGAGCAGGAAGGCATGACACAGCCCCATGCTCACGCCCGCCGCCCGGACCTCGGACCGCAGCGTGTCGGTGATGTCGTAGAGACCGCGTCCCCGCTCGGGGAGGGTGAGGGTCTGCTGGTGCACGCGGGCGCCTATCGCCAGGTTCTGCCGCGACGGCGCGCGAAGTGCGACGAGGTCCGCAGGCCTGGTCGTCGGCAGCAACCGTACGTTGGGCGGCTAGCGCTACAAGGCCCCCCCGTCTGCTTCGGCTCAGCCCGGCTCGCTGCTGGCTCAGGCCGGTAGGGTTCAGGAGCGGTTGATGTTTCCTATCACTTGTGGAACCGTCCAGGAGGCCAGTTTCTCGCTTGCGTATCGGTAGCCGATATCGACAAGTTGATCTAGCTGTTCGAAATCGAGCAAGCCGATTCCTTCGATGGGCGGATCGAGTCGGAGGTCGGTCAGTGCGGCGACGGTTTTGCGATGTCGAGCATCCCCAAGCGTCATGCATCGAGTGAGGATTTCTCCGATCCCGGGGACATCGTCGTGGTGCGAACTGGTCTTGAGGTACCGCTCTGCCAACATCGCCATGGGCGAGGGCACGCCCTCGAAGGTGGTGTGGAGGTCGCTTCTTGGACTGACGTTGACGGCGATGATCACAGGCGCGCCCTTTTTGGACATCACATCGACCGGAAGGTTGTTCAGCACGCCGCCGTCTACCAACACCTGGCCCTTCCCGAAGACCGGCACCATCACCCCCGGAAGCGCACTGGTCCCGCGAATGGCGGTCCGGAGGGGTCCCCTCGTGTGGACCACTTCCTCACCGGTGACGATGTCGACAGAGATGCTGTAGTACGGGAGCCAGAGGTCTTCGATGTCGGAGTCACCAAACATCATCTCGGCCAGCCGCTCGGCACGGAGAGTCCTCATGAGTGCGACGACGGGTACGGTGTACTCCGTGAAAGGCTGCAGCCGAACGCCCTGCCAGTTGAGCTCGATCAGCTGTTCAAGCGACTGTCCCAGACCGAGCTGCGCCGCGATGATGCCTCCCATGCTCGTGCCGCCCACCATATCGATGGGAACGCCCGCCTCTTGAAGGGCCCGAACCACGCCCAAGTGTGCGAATCCACGTGCGCCCCCGCCGCCGAGGACCAAGCCGAGGCCAACCCCGAAAAGGAGTCGTCCGACGCGTGCCAGGTCGGACCGCACGCCAAGGCGCATATGCAGATGGCGGGTGGGCTTGCATTGGTCGAGCCAGTGTCGAGTCCCGCTCGGCAGTGCCGTCTCTTGTGGATGAACGAGCAGAAGTATGGTGTCCATAGCGAGCGTTGCGTAGAGCTCTTTGGAAGGAATGAGCCGATCATCGCTTGTGGCGAATGGATCGGAGGTTGCGTCTGCACAGATCACCGCAGTGTCGCAGACCCGGAGGGCTTCGCGGGTCCACGTAGTCAGGGTCGGATCGCACTCAAGGAAGACCCGGTCATAGACGAGGCGTTGCTCTTCCAACCAGACATGGAACCGAAACCAGCCTGGGTGGTCTTCGGGCAGGTTGCTGGCATCGGTCAGCACACGCATACGCTCAAGCACCGCAGGGTTCACCCGCAAGACCGTGCCATTTTGACCCATCGACGAGGTGAGGTCATCGATGATTTCGCGGCCCCTAGCCCATCCGCGGTGCACCATCACGGCGAGCGTTCGCTCCTGCCGCACACTCTTCCTCTTGTTCATCGCATCCATACGCCGCAAGGTGTTGCGCATCAGCGCAAGGAGAAGTTCGGGGTGCTTGCCGTAGAGCTGAGCTACGCGCGCTTGGCCGATGCGAGCGACGGTGGAAGCACGAACGGCGTGGACACTCCCGGTGCGTTTCGCAGCGCGAATTAGGCCCGACTCACCGAAAACTTCATATGTCCCGATTGTACCCACCGAGTTTCGTGCACCATTCTCCCCGGTAATGGTCACTGCAAGCAGGCCACTTACCGTGATGTAAATGGCCTCGCTCTCGTCACCCTCGGAAAAGAGCACTTCTCCGCGCTCGAGGTCGACGAAGTCTATTGTGGCCGTAAGGTCATCGAGCAAGGCGACATCTGCCTTGGACCCAAGGAACCTTTGGACCGCGGTCATCAGCCCGGTCCTTCGAATGCGATCGCGCACGAGTTGTTGCAGCGCACGCGCCACCCTGGGATTGGTTTCAACGACTTGGTTGATGGCTGCGACTGGAATGCGGAAGACGGTCGATGGCTCCTCGGCCACAATGGTGGCGTTTCGTGCGCCGCCACAGAACGCCTGCATTTCCCCGAGTGTGTCGCCTTTCCCAACCTTACCGACTGTCGTGATCTCACCGTTCGCGCCCGCGACCTCGGCCCGAAGCTTGCCGACGAGGACGACGTACATCTCTGCGGCGACCTCTCCCTGCTGCATCAGAACGTCGCCCACGCCAAGGTCGACCTTGACGAGCTGCTCCGCGATGGCGTCGCGGTCCGAGACATCCATGAGACGGAAGAGTTCAATCGCGTTGAGGACGTCGGACATCAAGGCTCCATGACCCGTAGCTCGGATTTACTGACATGCCGGGGGGGGTTTACCCGTGATTGTACCGCCTTGGGACGATGCACAAGCAAAAACTCGGCTGGCATTTTAAGGAAGTTGCCCAAACGACCCTTGGGCTTTGAGTGTCGCTCCGTAGGGGTGATTCGGGGGTTGGCGCGCTGGCGGAGGGCGTCGGGTCGTCGAAACGCCCCTGCTGGGGATGGTCTGGTAGGGTTCAGAGGCGGCTGGTGGTTTCTATCCCTCGCTAGGCTGAAGGCGAAGGTCCACTAGCTCGCGCTCGAGGCGTCGGCGCTCAAGGAGACGCCGTCCGCGGAGCCCATGAAGACGCGGACTTCGCGGTAGCCGTCGCCGTTCAGAGCGCCGTTGCCGACGCTCTCGAACCCTCTGTCGGTGAGCGCGGGTGTGGCTTCGATGGAGCTGGCCGCCGAACGCGCCGGGGAAACCAACAGCAGAGAGCCCTGGGCACGGGAGGGGTGATGTTGAAATGAGCGAGCTGAGACAGTAGGCTCTGGGCATTCCAAGCCACCGATGGGGTTCCCGAGTGTCTGATGCCCAGGAAATGGTCCCCGATCCAGAGTATCGCTTTGCGCTTCCATACCTTTTGCGAGCACGCCTACCCGACTACATCGACCCCGTCATCTACCTCAAGGCCTGCGGCGAGGCGCTGGGCGCACTGTTCGTGATCGGTTGGATTGTATCCATACTGCTTTCGCCGGACATGATCAGCGCGAATCCGTTGAACGAGCGCCTAGGCTACTACAGCCTATGCGTGGGTTTCGACGCCTTCCCCGCCAACCGGATTGCGGCGGCGACCTACGTCCTCGCCGCCTACCTCGGTATCCGCTTCATCTGGATCGACACGATGCGCGCCGAGCTCGCCCGGGAGTCGCTCACCAAGAGCCAGTACCTCTTCACCAACGTCGCCAACGGGCTGTACCTCATCTCGCTGTGTGTCTTCGCGCTGGTCTTCTTGGACAGTCCCTTCACCAGCTACTACGCACACACGATTTTCTTCATTCAGCTGATCGTGTGCCGCTTCCTGGTGGTTGCCGCGAACTTTTACGCGGCTCCGAGAGTCCCCAGTTCCAGTATGGTGTTTTTCATCGTGTACGGGATCATCTCGCTGACGCTGCCCGTGCTGTACATGGTCGCCTTCGCCTACTACGACAGCACGGGAGAACGCCTCATACCTTGGCCGATCATCGCCGCCTTCGACTACGGTTGGTTTGTCTGCCTGGGCCTAACGACCAAGTTCCTCCCCAACGCCACGCGCATCCGAGCCCGGTGGAGCCTGGAGCATTCCTAAGTTCGCCCGGGGCCTGATCCTGCCGCTGCTCACGGCGCTGAGCGCGTCCTGCGCAGACCCCAACGCGCCGTTCGAGTCCTTCACCCCGGCGGAGGTCCGCAGGATTCTGCGCCTCTCCCCGGTGCCCAAGCCGCCTCCCGACCCCACCAACCGCTGGGCTGAAGTTCCAGAGGCCGCGGAGTTCGGCCGCCGCCTCTTTTACGACCCGCGCTTCTCGGGGGCAGGAGACGTCTCCTGCGCGACCTGCCACCAGCCTGATCGCGCCTGGACCGACGGACGCTCGCTGGCGCTGGGCGCGGCGCAGACCTCCCGCCACGCCCCGTCCCTGCACAATGCGGCCCACCAGCGGTGGCTGTTCTGGGACGGCCGCGCCGACTCGCTCTGGGCCCAGGCCCTCGGCCCGCTGGAGGACGAGCGCGAGCACGCCGGGTCCAGGCTCCAGTACGCCCACACGATCTACGGGGACCCCCGACTCCGAGGCAACTACGAGCGGATCTTTGGGGCACTGCCCGACTTGTCGGACGCGGCGCGCTTCCCCGCGGAGGGTCGACCGGTCGGGGACCCAGACCACCCGCACCAGCGCGCATGGGACGCGATGCGCTCGGAGGACCGGGACGCGGTCACCGAGGTCTTCGTGCGAATGGGCAAAGCCATCGCGGCCTTCGAGCGGCGAATGGTCACGGCGCAGGCGCCCTTCGACGTCTTCGTCGAGGGCGTCCGTGTGGGCGATATCGAGAAGCAGGCGGCGCTGGAGCCCACCGCGCGCGACGGCCTGCGTCTGTTCCTGGGCGAGGCCCGCTGTCACCTCTGCCACGACGGCCCACTCTTCTCGGATCTGGAGTTCCACGTCACTGGTGCCCCACCGTTGGATCCATCGCTGCCCGAAGATCTCGGCCGCGCCGCTGGCATCTCTGCGCTGGCGGAGGACGACTTCAACGGGACGGGTCGCTGGTCTGACGATCCTGGGGGACAGGCGCGCTACAAGGTCGAGATGCTGCCCGACCCCGAGGGTTGGAGGTCTGCATTCAAGACCCCCTCGCTGCGAAACGTGGCGAAGACGGCGCCCTACATGCACCAGGGGCAGCTCGCCTCTCTGGAGGAGGTCCTCGACTTCTACTCGACCCTGGAGGGCGCCGATCTCTCCGACGCCCGGGAGCAGCTCCTCGAGCCCCTGGACCTCGGGGAGGAGCAGCGCGTAGCGCTGATGGCTTTCCTGCGCAGCCTGACCGACTACGCGCTGCCCCTAGATCAGCTCCCGCCGGACGACCTGGCCGATCCACGGTGACCGATCAGAGGTTGATCTCAAAGGCCGCGCGCTCGACCCCGTCCTCGACCGCAACGTCGACCTCCATGACCCAACGCCCGCCCATGTGCAGTAGGACCCCCTCAACGCTGTAGCGCCCTTCCCCGAGTTCCCGGACCCTGGGGCGTACGTTCATGCCGTGCCCGTGCTCTGGCATGAGGGCGCGGAAGGAGAGCGAGCCGCCCTCGAGCGGGCCGAGGTCGCCCCGGTTCTTCTCCACGATCAGCTTGACGTCGAAGTAATCGTTCAAGGGCACGACGCCGCCGCGAGGTGTCCAGGAGACGCGGTAGTCGCCCCCTCGGGTGTCCGCGCTGCGCGAGGCGGTGGGCAGCGCCCGCTGCTCCGGCGGCGTCCGGGAGGGGGAGGCCTCAATGCCCCACTCGACGAGCGCGGCCAGCAAAACACCGGCCGCCAAGATCGCGACCAAAGACGCTGCACCGCTCAGATAGGTGCGGAGGCGGATAGCTTGGTCGGGGCTCGGCGGGGTTGTGGGCGTTGCCTTCACCTGCGGGAAGGGTCATGTGGCGTGGACGATTATTCGCAACACCTAGTGGGCGGTACAGAATAGCATAAGTTTGCCCGATACAGCCGCACGAGGTCTTGATGGAAATCCCTGGTTCCGCCCGGACACGAAACCCGATTGTCATGATGAAGCGGCTCAAACAGTTCGTGAATGACTACACCGAACTGTTTCGAGGTGGCGCGGTGGCGCATGGCGCACCGGTATACCGAACGAATGTCGGGATTGACTGTACTGTCGTGACCGAATCCGTGTCCGCCGAGTTCTTGTTGAGCGCGCCGCTGGACCTCGTCGATCGAACCCCGGACGCCACCTTCGGCGTCCTGAAGATCAACCCCCAGCTCCACAACATCACCCCGGTGGTGACGTCGTCTGGGGACAAGTGGTCGCAGATACAGCCCTTCGCGCTTGCGTGGGTGCGTAGGCGCGCGAGCGCGCTGACGGAGTCTGTACCCCGCTCGGTCCAGCGCCATATGGATCTCTGGGTGGAGCGGGGGACGTTCGAGGCGTTCCCGGCGATTAAGGAACTGCTGATCCAGATGTACTCGTCCTGGCTCTGCGGCGTGGATCTCTCTGGGGACGACTGGGGGCTCATGCTGAAGAGCGTCTTTACTCCCACGACCGGTTCTGGTGGCCTCAACTGGCTTCTCAGCGCCCTGCAACGGTCGGGGCCCGCTGCGGAGGCGAGCGAGCGTATGCTGGCCCAGATCGCGCAAGGGCCGCTCGCGGACGAGATCGTCGAGCTCGGCCGGCAGCACGGCCTCAGCCGAGACGAGGCGCTCCGCCAGATCTACTTCATGACGGCCTTCAACGCGGCGGCGGGGTCGCGTTCGCTGTTCTTCTCCCAGATCGTCACGCTCTACAAGCGTCCCGAGATCCGCGATCGGCTCCGCGCTGAGCTCGACGGCCATGACCTAGAGGACATGCAGCTGGGGCGCTTCACCTATCTCAACGCCGTCTTGAAAGAGGCGGGCCGGATCTTCGCAGGGCCGATCTTTTTCTTCCGAGTCGCCAAGCGCGACTTCGTCCTCCCGACATCACTGGGAGACTTCGACGTAAAGGCCGGAGAGCGGCTGTTGATTCCGACGCAGATTGTCCATTGCGATCCCGAGGTCTACCCCAACCCGATGGTCTTCGATCCCGATCGCTTCATCCGAGATCCTGACCTCGCTAAGAGGCTCATCTGGATGGGGGCGCCCGTCGAGAGCGACGCGCCCTACCACTGCGTCGCTGGACTCGCCGGCGTGATCGACCGAATCCTGGGCTACGCGCTCGCCCGGCTCGTCCGCGATCACGACTGGTCGATGCGCCCCGAGCCCCAATTCCAGTACGCGCGCATGCAGGAGGACTGGATCGAGCCCCTCGACGTCGAGATCCATGACTTCCGGAGGCGGGAGGTCCCGCGCTGATCGTCGCGGTCAGTGATCCGTTGCCGCCCTATCCTTTGAGCCGGCAGAACCCGTGGCGACGTTGGCCCGCTTCTCGGAGATCACATCGGGTGGGCCCGAAGTGCCAAGCCTCCACTACACGCTGGTCCCTCGCAGCCCCGTGGAGCGTGGCCACGACGCTCATCTCGCCGTGACACGTCGGACACGTGTGGACTGGCGACAACGAAGAGGAGGAAACCAACGAGCGGCGTCCTGAGGAGCTTCCAGACCATGGGCTAATCTATATCGATGAGTGTTTCGTAGGCTGCCCTCTAGACGGATCGGGCTGGCCAGTCCACGGTGCCACGCCACATCGGAGTGAGGACAGGCAGCATAAGGCGACGCGCCAATTCACTTTGAGCACTCTGCTCGCCCGGATAGCCTCCAGCAAGGCCCTCCCCGAACACGTTCGCCCGGCTGAGAAGGGCCAAGGTCAGCTGCGGAGCCCTCCCGCGCCCACGGGGATGCCGGGAGCCGCACGGGTCCGGCGAAGGTGAGGCCCCCTACGCGCGGTGGGTGTGGTCCAGTCTCGTCACGGTACGCTGCTCGCCTCGAAGGTCGGCGGCCCGTGGCCCCGTCCCACCCAGCGCGGCACCACGGACCACGTGCGCACCCAGCTGCCGCTCGCGCTCGCTGCAGCCAGCGTCGGGGCCGGCGCGAGCACCCTGGCAGCGGCCTGGGTGCTGTGAGCCGCTAGCCGAGCACCGTCACGACGAGCCGCCGGGTGCGAGGGCGATGGCGGTGCTCGAAGAGGTAGACCGCCTGCCAGGTGCCGAGCGCCAGCCCGCCATCGACGATGGGCACGGTCACCGAGGGCTGGGTGAGCGCCGCCCGGATGTGGGCCGGCATGTCGTCGGGA
>PKDJ01000117.1 GCA_002862545.1 Pseudomonadota bacterium | reverse complement strand
TCCTTGCCGTGCCGTGCCGTGCTACTTGGCGTGCCGTGCCGTTCCGCGGGGTCGCACACGCCCGATCACGGGCAGCTCGGGACTGAAGGGGCGGTCGAGCCCCCCGAGACACCAGATCAAGCCGCCGTAGGACGCCGGATCGCGACCGTCGAGGGCGTACCGGTGGTTGAGGTCGGTCATCGCCGTGTAGGCGGTCGCGGCATCGGGAGTCCAGCCGATGAAGGCCTTTCCCCAGGTCATCCGTACGTTGTTGTGGAGCTCACCGTGGCGCAGGAGGCTGTGCTGTGCGGCATCCCACAGCGGATCTCCGGTGCGGCCACGGGCGAGGGTCTCCCAGGAGCGGAGGGTGCGGGGATCGCCCTCGTGGGCCGAGAGGGTGGCTCGCGCCCACTGTGGCAGCGCGCTCACGCGATCGTGGTCCGGCGTGTAGCGGCACCAGGTCCACGCCAGCTCGCGCCACGTGAGCAGCTCGTCGAGGTACTTGCGCGCCCCCTCGCCGTCGGCGTCCTCGGCGATCCGGAACGGGCTGACGTGCCCCCAGTGCAGGTACGCACTCATGCGGCTCACGCCCTCGGGGCGTGTCGGATCGTTCCGGGTGCGGGCGTAGCGCTTGAGGTGCCCGCCGCTGACGAAGGCCTCCCAGCGCGCGTAGCCGGCCTGCGCGCCGCCGCGGGTGTGCGGAACGGGACCGATGCCGTGATCGATGGCACAGGCGCCGACCAAGGCAGCCAGATCTCCCTCGAGGTCGACCGGCGTGAAGGGCAGCTCCGGCAGCGTGCTCCGCGTCGGGGTCGCGCCGGCGAAGCGTCGGCCGATGCGATCGACCCGGTAGGGCTCGGCGGCGTCGCGGTAGCGGAAGGCTCGGGTGAAGCCGCGCCCGAGCAGCCGTGGCGGCACGATGCACGAGGCGTCGACCTCCCAGACCGGCGCCACGGCACGCACCGTCGCCGTCCAGCGCGGGAAGGGCGCGACCGGCACGTCCTCGGTGACCACCAGCGCTGCACGCCGGGCGAGGCTCTCCAGGTGCCGACCCCGGTGGCCCTCCCGCTGCACGTGGGCCGCGAGGGCGATGCCGCGGTCGGCCAGCTCACGAGCGGCATCGCGCACGCCCTCCAGGGCGAAGGTGTGCAGCCGGTCGTTGGCGTAGGGGTAGCGCTCCGAGATCGCCCAGTAGACAAACACCGGCAGGCCGAGTCGCTCAGCCGCCTGGATCGCCACCTCCAGGGCCGGGTTGTCGTGCCCACGGACAGCCATCCGCATCCAGTAGACGACGAAGTCTCCCTCTCGGGGCTCCCCGTGGCGCTCGGTGCGCTCGTCGAGGACCAGTGGCAGCTCCAGCAACACGACCTCCCGCAGACCGGTACCGCAGTCCACAAGGTGCCGACGGACCCGTGGCGTGCTCGGCGCAGCGAGGGCTCTGACTACTCCACGGGCCCGAGGCGGATGCCCACGGCCAGTCCGAGGGTGGGGCTGTGGGCCCAGCGCTTCAGCGTGTCGTCGAGGTACTGCTCGGCGCCGTCCTCGACCATGTCGGCGAGCTCACCGCGACGCGGTGTCGGGAACTGGCGCTCCACCGAGGAGCGTGCACCGACCGTGAAGGATCCACCCAGATCGGCGCGGATCACGAGGCGCCTCCAGGTGTGCTCGTAGCCGGAGACCACGTCGACCATGTGGCTGGTGGTGCGCAGGTCGAAGCCGAGGCCTGCCGTGTCATCACCCAGGTCTTGGCCCGTCGCGGCCTCGACGACCTCGGCCGCTCCGACGCCACCGCCCAGGGTGGCCAGGCCGTAGCCCGCCTCGACGAACCAGCCCGCCTCGAGGGGTCGCCAGCCGACGTGGGTGCGCCACACCAGGCTGTTCTGCAGAGCGGCCTCGATCAGGTCGGCGGTGAAGTCGTCGTAGCCGCCGAACGCGACCACCACATCGTTGAGCAGGTTCACGTAGGGCCGAGGCATCCAGCCCAGCGTCGTGTTCAGGCGGAGCCGCGCCGGCCCCTCGACCTGCCCACGCGCGCCCACGAGGAACGGGATGTCGGTGACGGCGTGGACCTGCCCCGACCACTCGGTGGCCTGGGCGGGAAGCGTGAAGAGCAGGAGCCAGAGCATGCGCCACCGTACCGCAAGGGCGAGTGCGGGCGTGTGCCGTCGTCGTCAAGCATGGATCGAAGGCATGCACGGGCCCAGGACGAGGGGGCTCCGTCGTTCTGAGCGGTTAGACCGCCGGCCCGGAGGATCGCCATGCGTCCCTTGCTTCCCTTCCTCGTGATCGCCGCCTGTGCCGATCCGCCCGAGAAGGTCGACTCCGACACGGCCAGCGGGTCGACGCCCACCGCCGTCGACACCGGCACGCGCGTCGCAGCGCAGATCGAGATCACGCCCGCGTCCCTCGACTTCGGTCAGCTGCCGCCCGGCTGCTCCTCGATCCTGCAGCTCGAGATCCGCAACACGGGCAACTACCCCCTCGAGCTGCGCGAGTTCGAGCTGTCCGAGGACCCCTGGGGCGTGTTCACCGTCAACGGTGACCTCACGGTGCTCGGGCCCGACTCCGGCACCATCGTGAACGTCGGCTTCGCCCCCCAGACGCCGCAGCTGTACGAGGGCGCCTTCCTGCGCGTCCTCTCCGACGACTCCGACGACTTCAAGGTCGACGTGCCCCTGCGCGGTGAGGGCCAGGCCGACGAGCCCTTCAGCGAGACCTTCGTGCAGGACGGCGGCCGCCCCGTCGACGTGCTCTGGGTGCTCGACGATGCCTCGGCCGTCGCCGATCGACTCGATGCACTGGCCGGACAGGCGTCTGCCCTCCTCGACGCCTGGGACCGCTTCGGCATCGACTACCACGTGGCCGTGATCGACCTCGAGCCCGAGCACGGCGGGGCCTTCCTCGGTCCGGTCGTCACCCCCGACACAGCCGATGGCGGCGACACGCTCGCCGAGGCCATCCGGGCCGCCATCGGAGGCGGCGGGCCCGCGCCGTTCTTCGACGTGACCCAGGCCGCGCTCTCTGAGCCGTTGATCTCCACCGACAACGCCGGCTTCCTCCGTCCAGACAGCTACCTCGCGGTCGTCGCTCTCTCCGAGCGCGACGACGAGTCGGAGCAGACCGGCGCCACCTTCGCCACCTGGCTCGAGGGCACTCGCGACCCAGCCCTGGTCAGCTTCTCAGGCGTCACCGGCCCGACGCGCGGCATCCTCCCCTGTGGCCTGTTCGGCGACTCGGTGGAGCCAGCACCTCGTCTCGGCACGGCGATCACCGACACCGAGGGGCTCCACATGGAGATCTGCGACTACGGTGCTCCACGCATCATGGACGACTTCTCTGTGTTCACCGCGGGCCTTCGAGATGCCTTCCCGCTCTCCCGCGAGGTGACTGTCGACGACTGGATGTACGTCCTGATCGACGGCGAGGAGGTCCCCCGGGACGGCAGCGACGGCTGGACCTACGCCTCTGGTCCCAACGAGGTGCGCTTCCACGGCGAGTGGGTGCCCACAGCGGGGCAGACCATCGAGGTGAACTACCCGGCGGCCGTGCCCTGTCCCTAGACCCGGTCCGGCAGGCGCTCGCCGACGCCGCGTCGACCCACCGCGGTCTGGCGTGGGTCGACGTGGTGCGCGAGCACTGGCTCGGAGCCCTGACCGGACCACCGGGCCCCTGGCACACCGCGCCACCGACCCTGCTGGGTGACCAGCTGTCCGCGACCGACACGGGACGACGGGAGCACGGGGTGCACTACACGCCCCCCGAGGTGGTCGCGAGGGCCCTCGACCCGCTCCTCCTCGACGCACTCCGCGCCGAGCTGAGTGCGGCCAGGAGCCCCGCAGCACTCGAGGCGCTCCACTCTCGCCTGGCGCGGATTCGGCTCTTCGACCCCGCCTGCGGAGCCGGGCACTTCCTGGTCGAGGGCTACCGGGCCCTCCGCGCCCTCGAGGCCGACCTCCTGCAGCGGCTGGAGACCGCGGGTCGGCCGAGCGTCCCGCGCGTGAGCCTGGGGCAGCTCCACGGCCTCGAGCGCGACCCCCTCGCGGTGGCGGCCGCGCGAGCGGCGCTGGACATCGCCAGGGCTCAGACCGACCTCGGCAGCCCCGCACCGAGCCTGCCCCTGGCCGAGCCCCACCTGCACGTCGCCAACGCGCTGGCCGTCGACTGGCGCACCGTGGTTTCCGCTCCAGACGCCGAGACGTTCCTCGTCGGCAACCCGCCGTTCGCGGGGAAGAAAGAGCAGACCGCCGAGCAGAAGACCGACATGCAGCGTGTCTGGGCAGGCGCTCGCGGCGCGGGTGTGCTCGACTACGTCACGGCCTGGCTTCGACTCGCGACGGTCTACCTGCGCGGCAGCGCCGCCACCGCCGCCTTCGTGACCACCAGCTCCGTCGCCCAGGGCGAGCAGGTGGGCGTGCTCTGGCGAGGCCTGCGCGCGGACGGTCCCGCATTCCTCCGCTTCGCTCACGCTCCCTTCGCCTGGACGGCCGATGCCACCGTGCACGTGGTGGTGCTCGGCCTCAGCGCCCAGCCTGCGGCCCCCCCCGTGCTGATCACGGACGGCGCACCACGGCCCGTCCCTCACCTCTCGCCGTACCTCGTCGACGCGCCCGAGGTGCTCGTCCTGCCGCGCACCCGGCCTCTGCAGCCGGAGACCCGCCCCGTGCACTACGGGAGCTTCGCCCTCGACGACGGGCAGCTCACGCTCAGTGCGGCCGAGCGGGATGCGCTGCTCGCCGACCACCCGGAGGCCGCCCCCTACGTGCGACGCTTCGTCGGAGGGACCGCGCTGCTGACCGGGCGAGAGCGGGCCTGCCTGTGGCTCGAGACGGACGGCTGGCAGGACATCGCGCCCATCCGCGAGCGGGTCGAGGCTGTGCGACGCTGGCGGGAGAGCCGTGGCCGCACCCGGACTGTGCAGCTCGCATCGTCGCCTCACCGCTTCGCCGAGCAGCGGCAGCCAACGACACGCTGGCTCGCCCTGCCCACGGTGTCGAGCGAGCGACGGCTGGCGGTGCCAGTGGCGTTCTTCGGTCCCGAGGTGATCGCCTCGAACCAGGTCTACGTGGTGGAGGGGGCGGGACTCTGGGAGCTCGGCGTGCTCTCGTCGCGACTGCACCTCGCCTGGGTTCGGCGGGTCGCCGGTCGTCTGGGCGCGGGCCTGCGCTACTCGGCGCGCATCGTCTACAACAACTTTCCCTGGCCCGATGGGCCCCGAGAGGCCGTCGAGGCGGCTGCCCGCGACGTGCTGGTCGCCCGGGAGGGACACGACCTGCCGCTGGGTCGCCTCTACGACCCCGCGCACATGCCCGACACCCTGCGCACCGCGCATGCACGACTCGATGCTGCGGTCGAGCAGGCCTACGCGTCGCGAGCGCTCGTGAGTGATGCCGAGCGGGTGGCGATGCTCCTCGAGCGTCTCGCTGCCCTCGCATCCTGAGCGCAGCTGCGTCTGGCTCGCGGCCTCAGCGCTGCGGACTGGAGGAGCGCATCGTGCAGCGCGGAGCGCGCCCGCTCCTCCCCAGCGACTGACAGCAGCGCTCTGGCTAGGCCTGGGCAGGACGGCTCAGCCCGCGTCGACCTCGACCTCCACCCAGAAGCCGAGCCCGGAGTGCCCGCAGTCGGTGTCGTCGTTGTCCCCGAACGCCCACAGCTCGAACTCGAGTGCGTCGGTCGCCGAGGACCGGAGGGTGCTCAGATCCTCGTCTGCGATCGCGACGGTCGCGACACCCTCGACATCATGGCCGGGGAACTCCAGGACATAGTCGTCGCCCAGTGCCCAGGCCGTCGGCGTGAAGTTCATGGGGCGCCCACGAACGGCGAGCCAGTCGAAGCGCACCAAGCCGTCCGAGTCGGTCTCCAGATCAGGGATGAAGTCTTGGTCAGAGCTGAAGATCACCCGATCATTGAGAGACAGCAGGAGCTGGTCGTCGTAGCGCAGCGGGAAGGTCATGCCCCCCTGCGAGACGCCGAACTCGAAGCGCACGTCGCAGACCACACCCCCACCGTCGAGGGGCACGGACACCGACTGGTGCTCGACGGCCTGCACGAAGGCATCGAGTGGCTCGAGGTTGCCGTCCTCCTCCCACCCGCACCCGCTGCGCTCCGGGAAGTCCACCTCCCAGCGAACCGTCCGCAGCACCCCACTGCACGGCTCCGCAGCCGGTGGAGCAGCCGTGTCGTCGGTGGGCGTCCCGGTGTCGCTCGGCTCGGTGCCGCTCGGCTCCGTCGGCTCGGTGTCGCTCGGCTCCGTCGGCTCGGTGTCGTCGGGGTCGAGCACGCCGGTGTCCACGTCAGAGGGCTCCGCTAGGCCTGTGTCCACAGGACCGCTCTTGTCGCCCAGGCTCGTGAGCCCCACCTCCATACACGCTGTCGACAGAACACAGACTGCAATCAGACGGGCAGCCATCCAGACCTCCTGCGCCACGACGCCCTCCGGCATGGGCTGGCCACAGCTTGCCCCCCGCCGTCGCGTCGCGGGTGTGTCAGCCCGTGTCAGCGAGCCCCGGTGAGTTCACGGACTTCGTAGAGGGGCAGAGCGACGGCACGCTTCCCGCAGATACCTGCTACACCATGCCGCCCAACGTCCCCATGGCGGCGGCCAACCTCGGCGCGGAAGACGCGGTCCTCGTCGACACCTTCATCCTCCCGCCGGGCGAGCCCACCATCACCACCTTGGAGCCTGGCTACGACTTCTAGCTGTGCTCGCTGCAGCACAGCCGGATCAACGCGCTAGCAACCGCAGCGCCCCTCGTCGATCTTGAGCACGAGCCGGGCGACACCAGACGAGCCCAGAGGCGGCGAGCGATGCGCCGCTCCCCGCCCCGCATTGCCCGGGAAGGTCTGCCCCTTCAGCAAGAGAATCTCTCCGGGCGCACACCGCCGCAGGGTGCCGCCCTTCCGAATCACCGCGCGGTTGTGAGACTCGGCATCCCGCTGGCTCGGACGAAGGCTCGACCGCACCAGGTCGTCCTCGGAGAGCCACTCCGTCCCTGGCCCGGCATAGGTGCACAGCAGGCGAATCGTCACGTTGTCCGAATGGATCTTCCGACAACCATCCGACCGCGTCACGTAGAGACGGGCCCCCAGATGCTGTCGCTCGAGGATCGCCCCGAGCTGTCCGGCGAGGACGCGAATCTCCTCCGCCAGGAAGTCGCGCACCGGGCCCTCGCCGATGGACGCCAGCAGTGGACCCACATCCGGCGACGTGGCCTCCAGGGTGGCGCTGTGGCTGAAGGAGCTGCACTGAGCCAGCTTCCTCAGCTTGACCTCCAGAGAGGGCTCGAGCCGACGCGGAACACTCACCACATTGACGTCAGGCCGCAGGATGTCCGCGAGTGCTGGCAGAAGCTGTGCCGTTCGTCGAGCGACTACTGTGTTCATGACTAGCTGTTACGCCCACGCCGCCCATCATGCAACCGAGTTGCATTAATGCAACTCTTGACCACAACTCGATTGGGTGGCGGACACCTCTCCCAGCCAGCGAGATAGCTAGCCGGCATCACTTTTGAGGCAATCCACGCAAGGAGAGATCATGACGACGAAGGCCATGACGAAAGAGATGATCCACGCTGCACAGGCGGCCTGGGGCGCAGGCATTGTCCGCATCGCTGCCGCTCACTCCTCCGGCGGCGACTTCGAGGCCGCCGCGCGCCAACACATCGAGACCCTCTACGCGTACGATCTCGGGCCTGTGCTGTTCAAGCCCACGCTCGCAGCCGAGATCCAGTTCCGCTCCACCTTCGAGGGCGCGCTGTCCTACTTCGTGGCCACCAACAACGCGTGCCCAGAGGACAAGGGCTTCGCCATCAAGGGCTGGACGGCTGTGCGCTTCGAAAATGTCGACATCATCACCTACGGTGCGACGGCGACAGCGATGGGCAACTACTTCTTCACCGATCCGAACGGTGACGAGGTCAAGGTCGAGTACTCGTTCGGCTACGTGCTGGACTCCAGCGGAAACGTTCGCATCAACCTGCATCACTCCGCAATGCCCTACGCGGGGTGAGCTGCGGACGACGGTGGACCGGGGCGCCTCCGCCTCGGGCTCCAGCCCTCCTCAGCGCGTGAGGCTGCCGCGGTTGCCGTAGGCATCCTCGACCGTGATGGCCGTCCAGTCGTCGGCAAGGTCGAGCCCGAGGAAGGTGCGGCCTCCGTCGAGGCTGCCCTCGGCGAGCTC
>PKDJ01000100.1 GCA_002862545.1 Pseudomonadota bacterium | reverse complement strand
CAAGGACCGGTCGTCTTCTCGCGCCTGCAGCAGCACGCTCACGATGAGAAGCAGCATGACAGACACCGCCATCAGGCGACGAAGCCACAGTCCGCGCACCGTGATCACGACCCACTCTCCTCGCGCACATCACGCACGAAAGACAGTGGGGAGGTGTCGAGCAGCCAGCGCGCAGCCGGATCGACAGGAGGAGGCACTTGCCCAGGCCGAGGGCGCCTCAGCGGGTAGCTCATGCCCTCGCAGGACGACGCACTGCAGCGCTCGACGACCAGCCATCGACAGCCGGTCGACGGATCACATCCCACCGCCATCGAGGCATCCACAGCGCGAACCGCCGCTACCAGCTCCCCGGTCGACGTGGGGACCCGCTCGGAGCGAAGCAGCTCGAAGCGGTTCGTGATGTCGGCGGCCCACGATGGTGGGGGCTCGCTCAGCCGTAGACTGGGGTCATCCAGGTCGAACAGGACCTTTTCGGAGCTCAGGGCGCGAGTGACCGCCGTGAAGGGAGTCCCTGCTCGGGCATCACCCAGGTCACGCCTCAGGTGCGTGCTCATCCAGACCGTAGCCTGGGCCTCGAATCCACTGGCTGCCCTCGCCAGGGCCCGCGAGGGATTGGCCGCATCGAGGAACGAGAGCCGCTGGGCATCGCCGTCGTACACGAGCGGCTCGTAGCCGGCCTGCCGCAGCGACCTGTCGACGCGGCTGACCACCTCCGGCCACGGACGCTCGCGCAGGACCGGGCGCGCCAGCGCCAGCACCACCTCAGCACCTGGGTCGTAGACATCGCGCGTGCCCCGGAGCGCCACGACATCACCTGCGCCCCCTAAGGCACCCCAGAGCAGGGCGAAGGCCTCTCGATGGCGCGGGTAGAGCTCGTGCGTGAGGGTGGGAGTCGCATCGGCGATCAGCCATGCGCTGCGCTCGACCCGTGCCAGCGCCGCCGCGACAGGCAGGATGTCGGGGTCTTCACCATAGGGAACCCAGATCACCCCGGGCTCTCCTCGACGATCCGCGCGAAGCCAGAGCTCGGGGCCCTTCAGCTCGACCCTGGCATCGGCTCGAGTCAGCTGCAGACCCGCCTCGCTTGCGGTCGTCACAGCCCAGGCCAGAGCCTCCTCGGCATGCGACTCACCGCGCCTCCACTCCGCCAGGGGCTCGGCAAGCTCCTGCCGCAGCCAGCGCAGGTCGCCAAGCGAGGGAGGAGGGCGCTCGTCACTCCCACGAAGCCGGGGCCAGCCTCCCCGAGGTGGCTGCAGCGGCAGGGGCGCCCCGCTGGATGCGAGCAGGTATCTGGAGGCCGGCTCCAGCATGAGCTCCAGCGTCTGGGGTGTGGGGACGAGCCGAAGGGTGCCCGTCTGCGACGCGAGCGTCCCAAGGTCGAGGTCGTTCGCGCGCTCTCCGGCTCGGAGGACGTTCTCCTCCCCCCCGATGACGACCAGCACGGGCCCGCGTCGGCCGAGCTCGGCCCTGACCTCGTCGCAGTCCGGACCGTCGGACTGACAGAGATGAAGGAAGCGGGCATCGAGCCCGTCAGCGAGTCGCTGGGCGGCCGCACCGAGCGCCGGTAGCCCGACCGTCGCGCTCACGGCCAACGACTCTCCGGCTCCTCTGTCCAGCAGCAGCCCTCTGCCCGACTCGGCCTGCCGCAGACCCGGACCCGCTTCGACCCACGTGGCGGCCGACTCCGTCGGCTCCAAGCCCTCGGCATAGGCCGCCCGCACGAGCCCTGAGGACTGTCTGGCCGTCAGCTCCGATCGAAGCGGGGGCGACTCCGGGGGTGGGAGCAGCCAGCTCATGGCCGCACTGAAGACCAGCGTGAGCACGAACGCCGCAAAGCTGGTGATCAGAGCGGGAATCGTGCTGCGAAACGGATCGCCGTGAAGGTGAATGCGCAGCGCGATCAGAGTGGAGAGCAGGTAGCCAAACCCGAACAGGTCGTGGATCTGCAGCCCGCCTCCGATGGACGGCATCGACCAGGCCAGGCTGAAGCGAAGCAGGTAGGCGAGTGTGAACCCCAGCACCAGCATCCGCCCGCCCGCCAGGTTGGCCGTTCGCAGCACGGGCAGCCGACGCGCAACGGCGATCAGCACGGCGATCGCCAGCGCCTCCCCGAGCGTTCCGACCAACCGAGTGGGCTCGAGCCAGCAGACGGCGAGCAGGCCCGGGATGATCAGACCACCGAAGTCCCAGCCAAAGCGTAGGTTGGCGAGTGAGCCCAGCCATGCCCCAGACAGCAGAAGCATGTAGGCACGCGGACTCGAGACAAAGTCTAGGGCGACATCCTCATACGTCAGCTCGAAGCTTGCCAGGGAGAGATTCGTGTACGGCAGCAACAGCTGCTCGACCACGAGCCAGGTCAGCAGGATGGGCACGCCCAGCCGCGGGATGCCCATCGTGAGGCCCATGCGCCAGAGAGCGTTCGCGGCGAGCGGCACCACCAGCAAGCCCATGGAGTGAAACGTGGTCGAGACAGACGTCCCCAGCCACGCCTCGAGCAGGGACAGTCCACCGCCCTCGAGGGCCAAGCGCACCAGGACCGAGGCGAGACACAGCGCGAAGAACCGGTCTCGGCCAAACAGACGCGACCACCACACACGCTGCGACACAGCCTCGGAGACCAGCCACACCAGTCCCCAGGTGAGCACCGCCTCTACGCAGATCACGAGGCCCGTGATGGGCTGCACCACGAGGACACTGGCCAGGTACCCCGGCACGACCAAGCCAGAGAAGTTCCACCCGTAGGTCTCCTGGAACATCCAGACGATGAGCAACCCGACAAGTACTGGCGTCAGTACGGAGTTATCGAGGGACGAGGCTGGAAAGATCTCGAGCATTCAGCCGCGAAGCCCTCGCACTACAGCGGGCCCGACTCTCCGGCGTCCGCGCACGAACACTAGGACCGTCGTGGCGGCAGCGTGGGCGCCAAAGAGGGACCACTCTCCCTGCGCATGATGGGCACCTCCGTGACGACCTCGGGACGACTCCAGCCCAGTGCATGAGCGGTCCGCACGAGGGCCGTCGCCGCTGGCACCAGGGCAGCGCCAAGCAGCCCCACGACAGGAATGCACACGCCCGACACGCGCGCAGCCAGCACCATCACGGCGACGATCACCGTCCCTGTGAGCCCCGCGACGACGGCCTCGACGGCCCCCTGACGACGCAGCAACAGGCAAGAGAGCGCCGCGAGGAGTCCAGAGACGGTCGCTGAGCCCAACACGGGGAGCTCCGTGAGCCACGTACCGGTGCTCTGCGCTCCCAGCGCCACCGCCAGGTTGAGGCTCGCCTGCTCCATGTCAGCGCCCGCATCCCGGGGCACGACGACGACGCTCAGGCCCTCCAAGAAGCCTGGAGGAAGCGACGACAAGCGCGTCGCATCCAGGCGAGTGAGGCCCCGGGTCGCCTCGGGCAGCGGAAGCAAGCGCCCCTCCGAGATGTACCTTCCGCGATGGCGCTGCACGACCGCTCGGCCGTCACGAGCCACATCCCTCACGGCCTGAGGCCACACGGCCCAGACCTCGCTGGCTCCCGAGCGCGCCATGAGCGGCCCGAGCTCCGTCAGAGAAACGTCAGCACGCACGACGATCGTAGCGACCGCGGGTGCGGGCGAGAGCCGCCCCGCTGCGTCGTGAAGCGGGAACGCGACCGGCTCTCCGAGTGCCGTGAGCAGTGCCACAAAGAGGCCGACGAGGGACGCCAATCCGGCGTCACGCATCCCTCTCACCCGTCATCGTGGTCCTCCGAAGGCCTCGCAGACCTTGAGACTACCGTAGTCCCCGAAGGCATTGAGGGTGGACAGACCAAACCCACCCGAGCCGAAGGACGCATCCTCCGCGTCGGCGCGCACCGTCTCTCCCGCAGCGTTCGTCGCCGTGCAGGTGAGCCCGTCACCCACGGCCCAGAGGGCCAGCGAGACCGTGTCTCCGACAGAGATATCGCCGAACTCGACCTCGTGGTCCACGCGCCCGTGCTGCGTGAAGGTGGTGTTGGCAGGGCAGTCGCCCTCACACTCCGACGAGATGTCGTCCTCGGGGGCGTCCTCGAACTCGGCGAGCTGGATGAACATGCCCGGATCGTGGCAGTCGTCTGCCGAGTTCGACCCGAGGGCACACCGATAGCCGTGGAAGCCCTCGTCTTGGTCGGCATCGCGCTCTGCCCGCGCGAGAACCCCCACACGCCAGCGGTCCGTCTGCCCGCAGCGAACCTCGCCGTCGCCGTCGTGGTCGTAGTCGAAGGCCACCGCCGGCATGCTGTAGGAGACCTCGTCGTCCTCGCTGTCGTTGTAGGCGATGCTGGCCTGCGGCAGCACGAGGTGGTCCACGTCGACCGGCAGCACGTGTCGGATGTCGCAGGTGATCTCCACCTCATCGACGATGAGGCAGTCCTCGATGCAGCCGTCGAGGGCGATCTCCCACGTCAGCGTCGTGGTGTCGTCGGCGTTCGCCGTGATGCTGTCGGGCAACAGGCTGCAGTCCACCAGCTCCCAGTTGGCAGGTACAGTGTCGGTGACCACAGCGCCGAGCAGGTCGAGGGCCCCACGGCTCTGCGCCGTGAGCGTGGTCTGGACGGTGCTCTCTTCGGTCGAGGCCGCTCGCTTCCCGATGATGCCGACGGCATGCGTCGCCTGGTAGTCCCACATGTTGGACTGGGTCTGCACCCCGTAGGCGGTCGCCCAGTCGACGTGGTCCTCGACCCCATCGCCGTCCCAGTCCGTCTCACCCTCGATGAACTCTTGCCAGTCTTCGGGCAGCAGCGACCCGAGGAGGTCGTACTCGACATCAGCTCGGAAGTAGACCCCACGCTGGAAGCACCACCAGGGCTCTTCTCCGAGATACGGCGAGTGCTCTCCGTTGTCGGTCGTCCACGAGCCATAGAAGAACTCGAGGGAACCATGAGCGGGCACCCGGTACTCGGACAGGCCGCTCTCGCTGTTCCCAATGGTCAGCGCCTGGGTGTCGACCGCATCCCACATGGACCACGTTCCGTCGAGGCACACGTCGTAGTCGCCCGAGTTTTCCACCCGCAGCACGCCGTCGTCTGACGACTCCGCGTGGAGAATCCCCAGGGCGAAGGCATCCCACGCCGAGTAGCAGTCGTCTTCGGGCACGTAGTCTCCGCAGACGTCCGCGCAGTCGAAGCCACAGCCCGGCCTCGTGCCCTGTGTCGTCACCTCTGCGAACACGACCACGTCGTCGTAGCTCTCATCTGAGCCCAGCAGGGCCTGCTGGCCGCCGTCAGAGGCCACCACGGAGGTGCCATCGAAGCGCCAGGGATCGTCCGAGAGCGCATCCGGGGCCGTCAGCTCTCCATCGTCGCTGTCGAAGTCGGTGTCGTAGAGGACGGCCCCGATGGAGTCGTCCTCGGGCTCGCAGTCGAAGGCGTCGGGAATGCCATCGCCATCGGCATCGGAGGGCCCATCGACGTCGTCGATCTGGAACCACTCCGGTGGACAGCTTCCGAAGCCCGCGTTGAAGGCACCCATCAGCTCGAGGATCGTGACCGGCGACAGCTCCTCGGCATGCGCCAGGACAGTGTCGGCCGTGACCCCCGCGTAGCCCTCCACGGTGAGCTGAGCGGTACCGAGATCCGCGTAGCTGCCGAAGAGTCCCACATCGTTCAGCAGGACGTTGAGCACGAGCGCCGCATGCTCGGCCTCCGCCGGCGACGCTGTGCGCAGGTGCTCCACGAGGACGGCGGCTGTACCAAAGGTGCGGCCTGAGACCGAGAGCGCGCCAATCACGCCCCAGTTGTCTCGCAGCACCTGCTCCGCGTCTCCTGCCCACCGAGCCGGCGTGTAGGAGCACGCGTGTCCGTGAACATCGACGCTCGTCGGGTCGAGGTGGCCCGGCGCAGGACCGAGGTCTGCGAGGCTGCCTGTGGGCAGCGCGGAGTCGTCTGACGACTCCAGGTCAACCGGGGCGCAGCCCGCGAGAAAAAGGCAGGGGAGCCCGATAAAAATACGGTGCATGACAGATCCCAAACAAAGAGTCAGGAGGATGAGGGGGCCTCCGTGCGTACAACTTCCCACACCTCTGCCAGACCGTGCAAGTGCTGGCAGCCAGGTCGGACGCGACCGCCTCATTGTCCACCCCCGAGCGACGCGAGTGGAGCGGGCGCTCTGCCAACACCCTGACCAGACTGGCATCTTCGCCGGCGCGCGGTCATGTTTCCAGGACGGAGGTCGTGTGCTTCTCTGGCTGCTCGGCTGTACACAGCAGAGCGTACCCATCCACGACGAACAGTCGGCCATCGCCGACTACCTCGCCGTACCGCTCGCTGTGTCCGGCACGGTGATCGACCCGGACTCCCGACCGATCGCCGGAGCCCTCGTCAAGCTCGGCGCGCACTCAGCCCGAACGGACGATGACGGCCGCTTCACCCTCTCCGGGGTGGCACGCCAGAATGCATGGCTTCGCATCGACGCGCCGGCCCATCGACTCGCAGAGCGGCCCCTCTTCCTGATGGAGCCCCTCGGCATCGAGACCGTCGAGCTCGGACGAATGGGACTTCAGGCAGCAGCGGACGACGACACGCGCTTCACCTTCTTCGGCGACACCATGTTCGGGAGACGCTTCCTCGATCCCTCGGCGACTGCGGGTCGCGCCGACGTGCCGCGACCCGACCCCAGCGCCTTGATCGCCGTCGACGCGCCCCTCGCAGGCAGCCGACAGCTCCTCGCAGAGATGGGCCCGTGGCTGGAGGAGCCCGACGTCACGGTCGTCAACCTGGAGTCACCCGTGCTCACCGAGCCGGACACTCCCCACCCGCTGAAGCCCTACGTCTTCTTCACCCTCCCCGGGTCACTGGACGCCCTGACCGAGGCTGGCGTGGACTACGTGAGCCTGGGCAACAACCACGTCTACGACTACCTCGAGGCCGGAACGGCAGACACGCTTCGCCTCGTCGCCGACGCTGGACTCGCACAGTCAGGCGCCGGCATGAACCTGGACCAGGCCTACGCACCCTGGTGGGTCGACACGCCCACTCACTCCTACGCCCTCGTGAGCGCCTCCTCGATCGACGGCCGCAAGTGGGTTCTCCACTACAACGCCGAGCCCGACAAGGGAGGAGCAGCCGACCTCGTCGACGAAGACGCCTTCTTCCGGACGATGGATCTGGTGACCCTGAGCGGGGGCACCGCGATCGCACAGCTGCACATGGGGAGCGAGTACAGCTTCGCCCCCACCGAGGCAGTTCGGGCTCACGTCGAGCGAGCGCGTGACGCAGGTGCCGCACTGGTGATCGGTCATCACCCACACACCGCGCAGGGCTTCTCGTGGGACGGCAGCACCCTCGCCGCCTACAGCCTCGGCAACTTCGTCTTCGACTCGGACCGCCTCGAGACGCTCTTGGCCGTCGGACTGCGCGCCGACCTACGCGGCGATCAGCTCGTAGACGCCCACGCCCTACCCATCTATGTCGAGGACTACAGCCCACGCGCCGCGGTCGGGCCGGCGGGGCAGCGCCTCCTTCGCCGCCTCGGAGAGACCAGCGCACCCGATGGTGTCTGGGTAGTGCCAGACGGTGGTCTGGGATGGCTGGCCCGCTCCGACGACGACGTCGAGATCGTGGAGCGCACCGTCGAGGTAGATGTCGTGGTCGGCAGTGACCGACGCGCATTCGTCGACCTCCGTGACCACAAGCGACCCTCCGAGTCCCTGATCTCGGCACAGCTCGATGCACCCCTCGCTCGGGCCACTCCGGGGCGCGATCTGCTCGTCTTCGGCGACTTCGAGGACGTGGATGTCGACAGAGACTGGGGCGAGGCCACGCGCTGGGACACCGAGCGGGACAGCGTCACGACCTGCATGAACGCGCGCCGGGGAGTCCGTGCCCTGTGCTCGATCCGTGACTACACCAACCTCGACCCCTCTGTGATCGCACTCCGACAGCGCGTCCGCGTCCTCGGAGACGCAGAGAACGCACCAAACAAGAACCTGTCTCTGGTGCTGTACTCCGAGGGCCGCAGCGCCGGCGCCGCACGCGCCTACGTCCGGTGGATGGCGAGCGAAGGGGAGGCCGAGTTCGGAGAGTCCACGGTCTGGCGACGAGACGGAGGGAGCTGGGACTGGTCGCGCACCGTCGTGCCGCTACAGATGCCCGCTGACCTCATCGACATGGATGCACCCAAGACGAACCCACGTGCGCTGCGCCTGTTCGTGAGCCACGAGCCACCTCGCGAGCGCGTTGAGGGAATG
>PKDJ01000003.1 GCA_002862545.1 Pseudomonadota bacterium | reverse complement strand
TCGCTCAGTGTGGCCTCGTGGGCGATGGCCTCGGCGATGCGCGCCGGCGTGCACACGGCCTCGGGGAAGCCGAGGCGAGCGAGGACGAGGCGGGCGCGTGCGGGGTCGAGCATGGGGTCGAAGAGCCAGCAGTCGGGGGCGGCGGAAGGCCACGCTGCAGCGAGGCAGAGTGCTCCGCAGTGGCCTGCCTAGCACGCTGGCGCGTGGGCGGGTGCGCAAGTGTACGGGCCGTGTGTGGCGGCTCGGGCTGGGAGACGTGACTCCTGTGAAGACACGCCGAACAGGCCGCCCGCTGCTTCCTTGCGTGACGGGTCTGCATCATTGCTGCCTGTAGCCTCGGTCGGGGCTGGCGGTCGGTCGGCTGGATGCGTTACCCGCCCCGTCTTCGCGAGGAGGTGGCATGGCCCCCCTGGTTGGCGTCGTGATGGGCTCGTGGTCGGACTGGGAGACCATGAAGGGAGCCTGCGCGCTCCTCGACGAGCTGGGTGTTCCCTACGAGAAGCAGGTCGTCTCGGCGCACCGGACGCCCGACCTGCTGATGGAGTACGCCGCCACGGCGCGCTCGCGGGGCATCCAGGTGATCATTGCGGGTGCGGGCGGCGCGGCACACCTGCCGGGCATGCTCGCGGCCAAGACCGCCGTGCCGGTCCTCGGTGTGCCGGTCCGGTCCAGCCACCTGCAGGGCCTCGATTCGCTGCTCTCCATCGTCCAGATGCCGCGCGGTGTGCCCGTCGGCACCCTGGCGATCGGGCCGTCGGGAGCGAGCAACGCGGCGCTCCTCGCGACCGCCATCCTCGGCACCTCTCGGCCGGAGCTGGCCGACAAGCTCGAGGCCTGGCGTGCAGCACAGACCCAGCGGGTGCTCGACAACCCCGATCCCAGCCAGGCGCCAGGATGACCACCCTCGGCATCCTCGGCGGCGGGCAGCTCGGGCTGATGCTGGCGGAGGCCGCGGCGCCGCTGGGCATCCGCTGCCGCTTCTACGACCCGGTCGCCGAGCCGTGTGCGGCGGTGGCGGGTGAGCACGTCCGGGGCGGGTGGGACGACCACGCGGCCCTCGATGCCTTCGCTGAGGGGCTCGACCACGTCACCTGGGAGTTCGAGAACGTGCCCGTCGAGCTTGTCGAGCGACTGCGGGCCCGCGTGCCGAGCACCCCGTCGGGCTACTCCCTGCACATTGCCCAGGACCGCGTCCGCGAGAAGACCTTCTTCGGAGAGCTCGGTCTCGAGACGGCACCCTGGCGCCAGGTCGACACGCGCGCTGACCTCTCGACGGCGCTCGAGGCCCTCGGGGCAGCCATCGTGAAGACCCGGGGCGGCGGCTATGACGGCAAGGGCCAGGCCCGAGCCTCGGGTCCAGCCGACGGGGATGCCGTGTGGGCAGCACTCGGTGGGCGACCGCTGATCGCCGAGGGGCTGGTCCGGTTCGAACGCGAGGTCTCGGTGATCGCTTGCCGGACGCGCAGCGGCGAGGTCGTCACCTGGCCGCTCGCGTGGAACGTCCACGAGGGTGGCATCCTGCGACGCTCCATCGCTCCGGCCCCCGAGCTCGACCCTGCTGTGGCGGCTGCCGCCGAGCACATCGGCCGCACCGTGATCACGGCCCTCGACCACGTCGGAACCCTCTGCGTCGAGCTCTTCCAGGTCGGCGACCGCCTGCTCTGCAACGAGCTCGCCCCGCGGGTGCACAACTCGGGGCACTGGTCCATCGAGGGTGCGGTCACCAGCCAGTTCGCGAACCACGTGCGCGCGGTGTGCGACCTGCCGCTGGCATCGACGGCCATGGCCCACCCGGTGGCGGGCATGTGGAACTGGCTCGGCGACGTGCCCGAGGTGCTGCCCTCCGGTCCACACCTGCACAGCCACCCCTACGGCAAGGAGCCGCGTCCGGGCCGCAAGGTCGGCCACCTCACGGCGACGGGGGCCACCGTGGCCGAGGTGCTGGAGCGACTGGGCTGAGGCTCAGTGGAGCTGTGGAGGGCCCAGGTCTCTCCACATCGTCTCGAAGGCCTTGGTGAACTTCGCCACCAGGCGCTCGTCCGTCGTGATCACGAGGTTCTCGTGGTTGCTGGTGTCGGCGCTGCGGGTCCAGTTGTAGGACCCGTTGATCAGGCGTCGACCGTCGAGCACCGCGAACTTGTGGTGGAAGTGCGCCGGAGTTGCGTCCATCACGACGGGGATGCCCGCGCGGGCCATGCGCCGCGTGTCGCTGCCGCGGTCCCACGACTTGTCGTTGTCGGTGATGATCCGCACGCGCACGCCGGCCGCATGGCGGGCCAGCAGGGTGTTCGTCACTCGGTCGTCGGTGATGGTGAACACTGCGGCATCGATGGAGGTCTGGGCCGCCGCAAGGGTGGTGATCAGCACGTCGCCGAGGCCCTCCTCCGGTCCGAACCAGGCCTTGGCCTGGGACGGGTGTGGAGCGTCGTCGGGGTCGAGCAGGGCGAGCACGTCGGCCAGCCAGGCCATGATCGGCCGGTCGCGGGGGTCGCGGACGCGCTCGGCGATCGCCTCGATCAGCTGTCGACGGAGCACGGCGCGCTCGCGTCCGTCGAGGGGCGCATCGGCGAGCAGGGCGCGAATGGCACGTCGCTCCCCTCGGGAGAGGGTCTCGTCGTCGGCGGTGGCGAGCAGAGCAGAGAGGAGGTCCATGTCGCATCATACGGCAGGGGGCGCCGCCGCGTTAGCCGAGGGGTGTCGGAGGTGACGGTGCGATGGCTCCCCCTCGTTCTGCTCGGCTGTGCGAGCGTCCCGCGCGACCTCGGACGCGTGCCCGAGGATGCGGTTCGCGTGCGTGACGTGTCTGGACTCGCGCACCTCGGCGAGGCGAGGGGGGACGACCCGACCGTGGCCGAGCTGCTGCGGCGTCGGCCGGGGGGATTTACGTCTGCCCCCGACCCCACGGCGGCTCTCGAGCGCCTCCACGCCCAGCACAGCGCCCTGCCTCCGCTGGACGACTTCGTCGAGCTGACGGTCCTCACCTACAACGTGGCGCTCCTCTCGCGGACCTACCTCGGCACCCTCGTCGAGAGTCCTGACATCGACGAGCGCCGCGAGGTGATGGCGGAGCGGGTCTTCGCCACCGGCGACGACGTGCTCCTGCTGCAGGAGGTCTGGGAGCTGGAGGACGCCCGGGCCTTCGAGGCCGCGGGAGAGCGTGCGGGCTACGCCGTCTGGTCGGGCACGGGCCGCAAGCATGTCCAGCACGGCCTGGTGCTCGCCGTGCGTCTCGAGCACGTCGCAGGCGGGACGGTGCTCGGCGAGGCGCAGTACGGATCGCAGCGCAAGCTGGAGCGCTGGCCAGGCCCGAACGTGAAGCGAGGCTGGCTCAGCATGGGCTTCGACCTCGCAGGAACCTCGCGGAGGCTGACCGTCGTCGACACCCACGCCACCAGCTACGCGTCGTTCTGGCGGCAGCGAGACCGGCAGGCGCGAGAGCTCGGGATGGCGATGGCGGGCACACCGGGCATCGTGGTCCTCGGAGGCGACCTGAACTCCGGCCCCTACTACGCGCGGGAGGTTTGGCTCGACGGCGAGGGCAAGCCCGTCCGCGACTGGTGGGACAACGCCGTCGCGTGGAGCCTGTGGCAGCACTACGGTGGCGCCTACGACGCGCTGGCCGCCGCGACGCCAGCGGCGGACGTGCAGCGCGGCGACGCCGTGCCGGAGTCCTGGGAGCGCTACCTCGAGGTGCCCTACGGCGAGGACGGCTGGTGCGACACGAGCCGCGGTGAGGTGTTCACCGGCACCGACTGCAACAGCCTGTACTGGCAGCAGTACGGCGGCACCGAGCCGCCTGCACGGCTCGACCACGTCATGGTGCGCGACCCCGAGCGCCTGGTGCGGGTCGTCGGGGCCGGCGTCGTGCTGACCGAGACCGAGGACTTCGGGGGGCCCGAGGGGCCGACCGAGCTGTCGGACCACTACGGGGTGCGGGTCCGCCTGCGCGTGGCGCGCTGAGCGCAGAGTGGGTCGGCGCGCGCTGCTCCTCGCTGAGTGCCGGGAGGTCGCGTTAGGTGGCCCTTCCTTTCGAGAGGTCCATGTCAGAGGTCACGGTCGAGGCTGAGGAGTACAGCTTTGGGCTGAAGATGCTCGATCGGCTCGCCGGCGGTGTCGAGGGCCTCGGCGTGGGCATCGGCGACCTCGACCCGGACCGGCTCCTCGCCAAGGCGCAGCGCCGCACGCGCCTGCGTGACTTCGGAGACCCGTCCTTCGAGCCCTACCTGCGGCGCCTCATGGAGGCGGCGAGCAGCCGTCCCGATCTCACCAGCATCGGCCGGGTCACGCTGCGGCAGTCTGCGCTGAGGGCTCTCGCCAACCGGCTCTACGTCGAGCAGTACTTCCTGGACCATCCCTCGGTGTCGCAGCAGCCCATCGAGCGGCCGATCTTCGTCCTCGGCTTTCCCCGCACGGGCACGACGCTCCTCCAGAACCTCCTGCGTCAGCCGCACGAGCGCCGCGCGCTGCAGTTCTGGGAGCTGACCACGCCGTGCCCGGTGCACCCCGATCCCGAGACGGATCGAGCCAAGCGGATCCAGTCCACCGATCGCATGCTGGCCGCCGCCTACCTCATCGCGCCCGAGATGGGGGCCGTTCACGAGATCCGGTCGACCACGGCCGAGGAGTGCTGGCCGCTGTTCTTCAGCAGCTTCGCCGTCCTCAACTACGACCTGCAGTCGGGTCTACGGCACTACGGTGACTGGCTGCTGGGGGAGGCCGACATGGTCGGCCCCTACCGCCACTACAAGCGCCAGCTCCAGATCTTGCTGCACCAGCGTCCCGTGCAGAACCTGGTCCTCAAGTGCCCGGAGCACCTGTGGTTCCTGGATTCGCTGCTCGAGGTCTTCCCCGACGCCTGCGTGGTGTGGACCCACCGCGACCCGATGGACTCGGTCGCCAGCTACTGCAGCCTGATCAGCATGTCGTGGCGCATGCTCTACGGGAAGTTCTCGGCCGCGCGCATCGGCACGCACATCCAGCACCGCTTCCAGGAGGGGGTCGAGCGAGCGATGGACGCCCGGAGGCGCATCAACGACGAGAGCCGCTTCTTCGACGTGCCCTTCTCCTCCCTGGTGAAGAACCCGAAGGGCACGGTGCGTCGGATTCACGAGCACTTCGACCTGCGCCACGGCCCCGAGATGGACGGCCTCGTCGACGGCTGGCTGCAGCAGCGGCGTGCCGACAAGCGCGGCGCTCACAAGTACCGCGCCGAGCGCTACGGCCTCGAGGCGGAGGCACTCTATTCGAAGTTCGAGCGCTATATTCGCGAGTTCGACATCGAGCTCCGGCACCGCTGAGCCCAGGGCCGACGCCGGGCGGGGTAGGCTGCCGGCGTGAGGTGATGCATGTGGCTGTGGATTGTCGCTGCGGCGGCTGCGCCGCCGGCTCCGGGTGAGCCGATCAACCTGGCGCGGGGGCTCGCGGAGCTGGCGCAGGATCAGGTCCTGCCCGAGAAGGTGCTGCTGGAGGTCGCGGCCGGACATGAGCTGACCACGGTTCGGGACGCCTTCGCGGATCTGCCGGGAGCACAGGTCGAGGTCGCCACGCGAGGCGTGATCCAGGGCTGGCTGCCGGTGCGTCAGCTGCGTGCAGCCGCTGCACTCCCCGGCGTGCGCCAGGTTCGTCGCCCGCGCGTGGCCTCACCCAAGGTGGTCACCGAGGGCCTCGACGTGATGTTCGAGGTCGACTGGGCCGCCCTCGGACTCACTGGCGCGGGCCAGCGCATCGCGGTGCTCGACGTGGAGTTCAAGGGCTACGAGGCGCTGCTGGGCTCCGAGCTTCCGCCCAGCGTGGGCACCAACTTCCGCGGGCGCTGGAACACCGGGGAGCACGGCACCGCCGTCGCCGAGATCATCCACGACATCGCCCCCGACACGCAGCTCGACTTCTACAGCTTCAACGACGAGGGGCAGTTCCTCGCCGCGGTCGACGACATCATCCGCGACGGGCACACCCTGGTCTCGGCCTCCATCGGCTTCGACAACGTGTGGCACGCCGACGGCACCTCGGTCTACGCCGCGGCGGTCGACGACTACGTGGCGGCGACCGGCGGCATCTGGTTCGCGGCGGCGGGCAACGAGGCCGACATGTACTGGGTCGGCACCCTCACCGACACCAACGGGGACGGGTGGATGGAGTTCGGCGGCCTCGGCGACGAGCTGCCGATCTGGGGCGGCTACGAGCTGTGGGTCACCGCCCGCTGGGACGAGCCCTTCGGCGGCGCCGGCATTGACCTCGACCTCTACCTCTGGGACGCCCGCGGTCGCGAGTGTAGCGTCGGTGCGGGGTACCAGGAGGGCAACGGCGACCCGCTGGAGGAGACCTACTGCTACACCTCCAGCTACACTGGCACGGCCTCGCTGTACGACTACAGCGGCCGTGCAGCCGGCACGAAGGCATGGATCTACAGCCACTACGGCGTCCAAGACGCGGCGATGACGGGCGTCGAGAGCCTCACGCTGCCCGCTGATGCCCACGGCTCCACCTCGGTGGCCGCCATCGACTGGGACACCGAGCGCCGTGCCTACTACTCGAGCATGGGGCCGACGAACGACGGGCGGATGAAGCCGGATCTCGGCGCGCCGACCAAGGTGACGACGGCGGTCTGGGGCGCTGAGGAGTTCACGGGCACGAGCGCGGCGACGCCGCATGCCTCCGCTGTGGCCGCGCTGGTTCATCAGGCGGTGCCCGAGTGGACGGCGGACGAGGTCCGCACGTGGATGCTGGCGAACACGGACGACCTGGGCCCGCCGGGGCACGACACCGAGTACGGCGCGGGCCTGCTTCGCCTGCGCCAGCCGCCGGCCCCGGGTGACACGCCGGGCGGAGGCACCACGGCCGGGGGCGTCGACACGGCGAGTCCGGGCGGTGGTGGCGGCCGAGGCGGTCGGGGTGGCGGAGGCAAGGGGGGCTGTGGCTGCGTCGCGGCGCCGAGTACCTCGGGCTGGCTCACCCTCGTCCTGCTTCCCGTCTTGTGGCGTCGCCGATCCCGCTAGGTCGGCGTACATCCTCGCTGATGTAGAGTCGCGGACCGACGAGGAGACGAGCATGCACAAGTGGATGATGATGAGTGTCGCGGCGCTGCTGATGGCCTGTGGGGCCGAGGGCGAGGCCGGGGATGCCTGCGAGGCCGACGACGACTGTGCCGAGGGGCTGGTCTGTCACTTCGGCGAGGCGTCCCCCGAGGATGCCGCGGACGCGCCGGGCGAGTGCATGGAGGAGGGTGACCACTCCGGGCACGACATGGGCTCCGGCACCAGCACGACCACCATGGAGATGTAGGCCACGGGCCGCGCCGAGTGGGCCCATGCAGCGGTCCGTTCGGCGTTCCCGAGCACGGCTGTGCCGCACATTCGGATAGACGACCACCGCTCCAGCGGTGACGCTGCGGCGTGGGGGAGGGCGCATGTGGCGGATGCTCGGGGTCGTGCTGGTGGTCGGCTGTGTCGCGGAGGCGCCGAAGAGCGAGCCGCTCCCTGGCGACACGGGAGTCGACGGGTCCACCGCGACGTGGCCGACGACCACGCCCACGACAGCGACGGGCTGTGAGGCCGCCGACCCCGACCGCACGGTGGGTCTGCGGGTGTGCACCGATGCGGCCCAGCCCGGCTACACCCTCTTCGGGCCGTCGCTGAGCACCGAGACCTACCTGCTCGACCTGAACGGCGAGGTAGTGCACCGATGGGACAGCGACTGGCTGCCCGGCGAGACGGTCTACCTCGAGGACAACGGCCACCTGCTGCGCACCGCCCGCGACAGCGCGGGAACCCCGTTCCAGACCGGTGGAATGGGCGGTCGCATCCAGGAGTACGACTGGGACGGCAACCTGGTCTGGGAGTTCCGCTACTCGGGTCCAGACCACCTGCAGCACCACGACATGACGCGGCTTCCGAGTGGCAACGTGGTGATGATTGCCTGGGAGCTGAAGACCGAGGCCGAGGCCGAGGCCTGGGGACGTGACCCGGACCTCGTCGGGCCGCAGGGCCTGTGGATCAACCACCTCGTGGAGGTCGACCCGACGACCGACACCATCGTCTGGGAGTGGCACCTCTGGGACCACCTGATCCAGGACCTCGACCCGACCAAGACGAACTACGGCGTGGTGGCCGAGCATCCCGAGCGGGTCGACTTCAACGCGGGCGGCGCCTTCGCCGTCGACTGGAACCACACCAACGCGCTCGACTACGACGCCGAGCACGACCAGCTGATCC
>PKDJ01000239.1 GCA_002862545.1 Pseudomonadota bacterium | reverse complement strand
TTGAGAATGACCCGCTCAGACTCGGGAGTGTCTGCCCAAGACTGGCGTCGGCCACTGTGGGATCGCACGCGGTGTCCACGATAAGCAGCTTGGATCTTGATAGCGGCAGCTTCCAGCTCTCGATCCAGATTTGAGTTGTTCACTTCCTCCCGTTTCATCATGATATCTGGCGTGATCCCGCGGGGGGATGTGGGCTTTGCCGGAAGTGATATGCTCTTACGTGCCCGAAAGCCGCGAAAAGCCGCTTGGATTGCGATAGCGGCGGCTTCCTCCTCGCTATTACCCTCGAATATGTCGGCAGGCTTCAAGATCGGCGGCGGCAACGGCTCTGGGCAATCACATCGCAGCATGCCTGCGGATCCGCGGTAGCCGGTACCGCACGCCCAGCAGCGATTGCCGAGGCAGAGCGAGCACACCTCGCTGAGCGCCCCGCAGCACGGCGAGCATCCGGGGCCGTCGCCATCTTCGTCGGTGTCGACGAAGTTGGGGAAGTCATCGTCATCGGTGTCGTCGTTGGATGGATCGCCGTCGCCGTCCACGTCCTCGTCGATGGTGTCGAGGAGATCGTCGTCGTCGTTGGTGTCCATGTGGTTGGGCGCACCATCGCCGTCGAAGTCCTCGGACTCTGGCGGCTCGGCGTCCTCATAGAACTCGTCCTCGGTCAGGACGGAGTCGTTGTCGTCGTCTTCGTCGAGGTAGTTCGGCTTGTCTGGGCAGTTGTCGGTGCCGCAGTCGAAGACGTCGCCGTCGAAGTTGTCGTTGCGAGGATCACCATCGCCGTCGACATCCTCATTGCGCGTAGGCAGCTTGTCACCGTCGTCGTCTTCGTCCCGGAAGTTGGGGACGGAGTCGAGGTCGGTGTCGTCGTCACGGACGTTGCCGTCACCGTCGACATCCTCGAGAGCCGTGAGGAGGCCGTCGTCGTCGTCGTCTTCCTCGAGCCCGTCGTGGATACCGTCTCCGTCGGAGTCGAACGGGTCGAGTGGATCGCCGACGTCGAAGCGATCGTTGACCGTGTCGCCATCGGTGTCGGGGTTGTCCTTGTTCGTGCCCAGCTGCTCCTCGACGCAGTTGGTGAGGCCATCACCGTCGTCGTCGAGGTTCCCCTGGTCGTCTGTGGACAGACCCACGAACGGTGGACAGGGCCAGTCGGTGTTGACATCGGGCGTCGGGATATCGAACGTACCCGTCGGGTCGATCGCCTTCGACGTTGCTGCCTCGTCGTCGCCGCCACAGGCGGCCATGAGCAACAGAGTCGCGGTGATGCTGAACGAACGGACCATGGGAGAGGACCTCCGAGAAGACGGGACCCGCCGGACGGGGGCGTGCCGCGGACGGCACTATATACCCTCAATCGGCAAGGTGGGACATCGGCCCGGCCCGTTAACGAGGACGTCCGGACCGCGCTTGTCTCTAGCCGGGAATCCACCGGCTGCTTCACGCGTCGCATCAGTGAAAATCACGGGATCGTACTGGCAGGGTCTCGAGCCCGGTCTCTTGGGTGGAGCGGGGCACAGGCCAGAATCGCTCCACCAGCACACTGGCTGCTTCACCCTGACGCTGCAGGCGTCCATCGACTCCTAGGAGGGCAGCGCTTCGGGCGAGACGGCGGAAGCGCTCCCACGTGCGAGGCCAGATGACGAGGTTCGCCATCGCGGTCTCGTCCTCGAGGGTCATGAACACCACGCCGCTTGCGGTGCCGGGGCGCTGCCTGCTGGAGACGAGGCCCGCGATCCGCACATACGCCCCGGACTCGAGCGAGGTCAGGACGGCGAGTCGGCGACAGCGTCGAGCGTCGAGCAGTGGGCGAATGAGGGACACAGGATGGGTGGAGACCGACAGTCCGACGGTGCGAAAGTCGGCCTGGAGGGACTCTGATGGACTCTCGGGTGGGAGCTGCGGAGACGGCTCGCGACGCTCCACCCCGGCGAAGAGAGGAAGCTCGGTCCACAGACCCTGCAGGATCCATGCGGCGCGCCGGCGCTCGATGCCCAGCGAGGCGAAGGCATCGGATTCGGCGAGTGCCTGCAGAGCGCCGCGGTCGAGCATGGACCGTCTCGCCAGATCGGCAACCCCGACGAAGGGACTCTGCGCTCGGGCGGCTAGTAGGGCGTCTGCGTCGTCTTCACCGAGTCCGCGGACCAGGCGCAGGCCACACCGGATCGCGGCTGCACCGGATTCGGTCGCCTCCAGGGTGCAGTCCCACTCGGAGTGCTCGACGCACACGGGGCGAACCTCTACGCCATGACGCTGCGCGTCGGCCAGGAGCGCGCGCGGGCTGTAGAAGCCCATGGGTTGGCTATTGATCAGCGCAGCCGTGAAGGCCGCCACGTGATGACACCGCAGCCAGCCGGACACGTACACGAGCAAGGCGAAGCTCGCAGCGTGAGACTCTGGGAAGCCATACTCTCCGAATCCGAGGATCTGGGCGAAGATCTGCTCTGCATATCGACGCTCGATGCCCCTGGAGACCATACCCTCGACCAGGTCGCGACCCATCTCGTTGAGGGTGCCGCGCTTGCGCCACGCGCCCATCGCGCGGCGTAAGCGATCGGCCTGTCCGGCCGAGAAGCCGCCGACGGCGACCGCCATGGCCATGACCTGCTCCTGAAACAGGGGCACGCCGAGCGTTCGCTCCAAGATCGGCTCGAGCGCTGGGTGCGCATAGGTCACGGGCTCGTCACCACAGCGTCGGCGCAGGTACGGGTGCACCATGCCGCCCTGAATGGGGCCAGGGCGCACGATGGCTACCTCGATCACCAGATCGTAGAAGCAGCGGGGGCGGAGCCTGGGCAACATGGACATCTGTGCCCGACTCTCGATCTGAAAGACGCCGACCGTGTCGGCAGCGCAGAACATGTCGTAGACGTCAGGATCCTCGGCAGGGACCGTCGCGAGAGTGAGTGGCGGACCTCCGAAGCCCTCGATGAGCTCGAAGGTGCGGCGGATGGCCGTGAGCATGCCGAGCCCGAGCACGTCGACCTTGACGAAGCGCAGCGCATCGACGTCGTACTTGTCCCACTGGATGACGGTTCGGTTCGGCATCGACGCAGGCTCGACGGGCACCAAGTCGGTCAGCTTGTCGGCGGCGATCACGAAGCCGCCGACGTGGATGGACAGGTGACGTGGAAAGCCCTTCAGCTGTGCGGCGCAGGCGAGTGTCGCCCGCACGACGGGTGACTCTGGATCGAGTCCGGCCTCACGGACGAGCTCCCCGGTGGTGGCCTCGGCGCCGGCCGCCCAGCGGTCCATGCACTTGGCGAGACGATCGACCTGGTCGAGAGAGAGGCCGAACACCTTTCCCACGTCGCGAATGGCGCTGCGACCCCGGTAGGTGATGAACTCATTGACCAGTGCGGCGCGATCACGCCCATATCGCTCGTAGATGTACTGGATCACCTCCTCGCGACGCTCGTGTTCGAAGTCGACGTCGATGTCGGGAGGCTCGCCTCGCTCTTCGGAGATGAATCGTTCGAAGAGAAGGTTGGCTCGTTCTGGATCGACGGCCGTGATTCCGAGGACGTAGCAGACGGCAGAGTTTGCGGCCGAGCCGCGCCCTTGGCAGAGGATGCCGCGACTCCGCGCAAAGCAGACGATGTCGTAGACCGTCAGAAAGTAGCTTGGGAAGTTGAGCTTCTCGATCACCCCGAGCTCGTGGTCGAGCTGTGCTCGCACGCGCTCCGGGACCTCGCCGCCGTAGCGTGAGACGAGCCCTTGCTCGACCTCGTGGCGCAGCCAGCCCATTGCCGTGAAGCCGCGAGGGACGACTTCGCGTGGGTAGACGTAGGAGAGGTGATCGAGGGAGAAGGTGCACCGCGCAGCGAGCGCGAGCCCTGCGTCGATCGCACCGGGCTGATCGTCCCACCGCATCCGAAACACGTGCTCGGGATGGAGCCAGCGCTCGTCGTTGGGCTCCAGCGCACGAGCAGCGTCACGGAGCGTCGTTCGTCGACGGATGCAGGTGAGCACGTCGGCGAGCTGCTTGCGGGACGCGCTGTGGGCGACTGCATCGTTGGTGGCGACCAGCGGGAGCTTCGTAGCCTCGGCCAGAGCCGCGGCAGCGCTCAGCCGCTGTCGGTCGGTGGGTCGCAGTGATCGAGAGACGAGCACGCCACCCGCGGCGAATGAGGATGCGAGATGACGCGCAGCATCAGGGGCCCAGCCGGGATGGAGCAGGAGCACCAGGCCCGCCGAGTGTGCGAGGAGATCCTCCAGAGTGGCCTGGCTGGTTCCCTTCGGCTGGTCGGCACGTGCGGCCGTCAGCAGTCGACACAGGTTCGTCCAGCCGCGTCGGTCCTCGGCGAGGAGTGTCACCGGTGGGTGAGCAGCGATGGTGACGGTGGCGCCGACGATCAGGTGGAGGCCGAGCTCCTTGGCCGTCTTGTGAGCCTGAACGACTCCGTAGACGCAGTCGCGATCGACGATCGCGAGGTGGCGGATGCCGGCGCTCGCTGCGGCCTCGACCAGCTCGGACGGCTGGGATGCACCCTCTAGCAGCGAAAAGCAGGAACGCGCGCACAGCTCTGCATAGGCCATGCGCGCGCTCTATCAGACACTGAACATCTGTCCAGTGTCGTGGCGCTCGGTCACTGCTCCATGAAGTTCAGGGCGCAGACCGTGTCGATGTGCTTCTTCTCGCCGCCACAGGTCTGGAACCGCTTCATCGCGAAGATGCCGATGCGGTTGTTGTCCTGACGAATGAGGCCGTCCTTCGGGTAGCTCGTCTTGCCGACCCACCGAATCTCGCCCTTGTCGTTGGGCTCGACCGCCACGCCGGACTCCAGCGGCTTGTACTGGCTGAAGGTGTCCATCGAGTACGTACAGCCTTCCTCCGCCTTGACCGCGTCCGTGCCGAGGTAGTGGTAGAAGATGTCCGTGTCGGGCTTCTTCTTCTCGCGCGGGTCGCCGAAGTCGCCGTTCTCGGGCGCCACGGGCTTGTCGTAGGGCGCCATGTTGAGCTTGCCCTCGCAGTGCTCGAACATGTACTCGGTCGAGGTCTCGACGAACGGGTTCACGCCGACAGGGTTGGTGTCTTCCTTGCCCTTGCCGTTGTAGATCGTGAAGTACATGTCGGCGACGGACAGACGGCACTCACGCTTGGCGCGCTTGATGTAGAGCCGGTTCTGCAGGTGGTTGCCGAGGTTGTTGTTCATCAGCGTCCAGCGCTTGAACACGTCCTCGCCCTCCTCCTTGACCTTGCGGGCGTCCTTCTTTGCCTGTCGGACGGCCTTCTTCAGCTCATCTTCGGTGCCCTCGGCGCCGAGCTGGGCGAGCTTCTTCGACGTGCAGCTGCCCCACTCGTGAGCCTGCAGCGCGGCGCACCACTTCTCGGGCTCCTGCTCGGTCATGCAGCGAAGCTCGGTGTCGCCACCCTCCTCGGGCTCATAGACCGAGCACTCGTAGTCGTACACGTGGACAGGATGCTTCACGGTGTACTGGGCCTTGGTGACGCCACCCTCGTCGAAGAACCGGACGCGCGCCATCTCGTTCTCGTCGTAGGTCTTGTCGGGCATGGCCTCGTACATGAGGAAGGTCTTGCCCGCGAGGTTGGTGATGTCGAGACCGCACGAGTCGACAACTTCGTCGGTCGCGCCGCCTCCACCGCCACACCCCACCAGCACCAGTGCAGCAGTGATCAAGAATCGACTCATGGACAGCTCCGGGGTTCAGGCGGGTCAAGTTAGCAACCCAGTGAACGCGCCACAAGCAGAGGCAGAACCAGGCGGGGTGTGCTAGTCCCGAATGCACGAGGAGGCCCGCATGGAGCGCGTCACTGTCTTCCTTCGCACGTCGCTCTTCAGCTTTGGCGGTCCGGAGGCCCACTTGCCGGTGGGCGTGATGGTCGTAGAGGGCAATCTTGTCGACCGCGTCGCGGGTGGCATCGTGCTGGAGACAGATCGTCTCCTCGACGAGCGCGGTCGCGAGTTGTCGGCGGCTGGGCTCAAGATTCAGCTGCCATGGTCGAAGATCGATCACATCCTCGAGGGTGGGGCCTGAGGAGGCCCGGGCACACTGTTGAGAAAGTGGTCAAAATGAGATAGGGGCCGCCGGCACTGGAGGGCCCGTATGAAGTTTCAGATCGGTGACAAGGCCGTCGTCCCTGCGCTGGGCGTTGGCATCGTCAAGGATGTCACCGAGATGGCCATCGAGGGGGATCCCTCTACCTTCTACGAGATCAAGATCCTCGACAACGGTGCCACCTACTTCGTGCCTGTCGACAACACCGGCGGCAACGGGATCCGCGAGGTCATCCCCGAGGACGCTGTCGAGCGGGTCTACGAAGTGCTTCGCGATCGCAGCAAGAAGCCAGACAAGCAGACCTGGAACCGCCGCTACCGCGAGTACATGAACAAGATCAAGACGGGCGACCCGCTTGAGGTCGCGGCCGTCCTCCGTGATCTCGCCCGCCTCCGCTCCGAGAAGACGCTGTCCTTCGGCGAGCGCAAGATGTTCGACCAGGCCCACTCCCTGATCGTCCAGGAGATCGCGGTCTCCAAGGATGTCGACGAGCAGGTCGTGAAGGACGAGATCGAGAAGATCTTCGAGTCGTGAGCCACTCCAGCGACGGTGACGTTCAGAGTGCCTCTGGTGACACGCCCGAGGGTGCTCGTCGGCAGGCGGTTCACGATGCCTGGCGCTGCTGGAGAGACGCCGACTCTTCGGCGCCTGCCACCCGACCTGTCGTGGCGACTGTCGCTGGCAGCGGGCCCGCTCCGAAGAACGCCCTGCGTGAGTGGCCCGCGGAGGCTGTGCGCTGGGCCTTGCTCGCCACGCATCCCGGTGAGTCGCTGCAGTGGGACGAGGTCCTCCTTCAGCAGTCTCTCATCGACCTGTCGAGGCTCTACGAGGCGCGAGAGACGGCTCGAGAGCTCCAGGGAGAAGAGCCTGCGCCCAAGGTGGCGCATGCGCTTGGTTCGCCCGCATGGGAGGTCATCGAGCGCGCGCAGTCGCTGCGTCGGAACGTCTCCTCGGCGCTTGCCGACGACTTCGACTCGGCGACGGCGTTGAGCCACCTCAGTGCTCTCGCGACGGCCCTCAACCGCTTCGCGAACCACAAGCAGGCCCGCCGTCGCGGGGCTCCTGTCGTGCGTGGGGCCTTGGAGGCCCTGGCGAAGACGGCCGAGCCGCTCGGATTCCTCCTCGACGATGTCGAACGGTTCAGAGGGGCGATCGCTCGAAAGCGCCTGCCTGCACGTGGGCTCTCTCCGGCCCAGGTCGAGCAGTGGGTCGCGGATCGTGCTGCTGCACGCAGGGCGCGTGACTGGGCCGAGGCGGACGCGATCCGGGCTCGCCTGGACGAAGCCGGAATCATCGTGATCGATGGCGATGCGGGCAGCACCTGGCGGGTCCGCCCCTGAGTGACGGCTCTGGGCTGCGGCGTGCGGTGCTGCTCCACGCGGCAGTGTTCGCGTCGGGGTTTGCTGGGCTCGTCTGGCAGGTCTTGTGGGTGCGGCAGCTCACTTGGGTGACCGGAGCGACGACCGAGGCCGCGGCGATTGGAACGGCGGTGTTCTTGGGGGGGCTCGGGGCAGGAGCCTGGCTGGGCGGCGGGTGGGCAGATCGCGGCCGGCCGCTGCGAAGGCTCGCGACGGTGGAGGTGTTCGTGGGCGCCCTCGGGCTTGCCCTCGCAACAGCGATCCCACATCTCGGAGCGCTGCCCGATCTCTCGACCGTCGGTGCGCTCGGCTGGCGCGAGCCCTCGCTCCTCACGCTGATGGCCCAGGTCGGGATCGCGGTCCTCCTCCTCGGGCCACCGTGCGTCGCGATGGGGGCGACCTTGCCGCTCGCTGTTCGGGCAGCCGTCGGCATGCGGGTCGAGCGTGCGGGGTGGCGGGTCGGGCTCATCTACGCCGTGAACACGGCGGGAGCTGCACTCGGCGCGATCGCCGCAGATCTCCTCCTCGTGCCGGCGCTTGGCGTGTGGGGCGCCCAGGCGGCAGCGGCTGTGATCAACCTCATCGCGGCAGCGTTGGCAGCTCTCGTGCCCGTCGTGAGGGAGCCCGAGAGCTGGGTGACAGCCCCGCCGGGTCGGCCCGGGCGTGCTGCTGCCTACCTTGCGTTGATCGGATTCGCAGGCCTCGGACTGGAGATCGTGCATGTCCGATTTCTCGGTAGTGCCCTCGGTCCCTACCGGGCCGTGTTCTCGCTGGTGCTCGGTGTGCATCTCGTCGGCCTGCAGGGGGGCGCCGTCGCTGGTGCTCTGTGGACACGACTCGGGGGGCGTGCAGACACGGGCCTGACTGGG
>PKDJ01000234.1 GCA_002862545.1 Pseudomonadota bacterium | reverse complement strand
GGAGAGCACCTGCAATGTCCTGGACGCGGCTGGAGAGGTCGACACGCTGGCGGGGCTCTTCACGCCGTCCGTTCGCGCTGCACCCGGCACCTGGGACAGCATCCTGCCAGACTGGGGCTGCGCGTACCGGGCGAGCGCGCTGGAGTACACGGCCATTCCTCGAGGGGTGGACGCCCCGGTGCTGATGGTCCTCGCCGAGGAGGACCGGCTCGTGCCGCCTGCACCCCCGCGGGACGATGCTGCGGCCCTGTGTGAGCAAGGGGCGGCGGTCGAGCTGCTCGAGTGTGCCGGTCTCGATCACGAGGAGGCGGGGCTGAGCACGCTCGACCGCCAGGTGGACTGGGTGGAGGCGCGCCTGCGCGGCGAGCCGCTGGAGGCGCCGTGTGCACTGCCCCCGCCGGAGGACTGCAGCCTGTGATTCCAAACACTCACCTCGGCATCGACACCGGCCTGTGCGGCGCTCCGGGCGAACTCGAAGTCGGTCGCGCGAGCGTTCGGCTCGTCACGACGGAGGCCATGGCGGTGGACGATCGCGGGCTCGTCCACGGGGGGTTCGTCTTCGGTGCTGTCGATCACGCGGCCATGCTGGCGGTCAATGACCCGAACGTCGTCCTCGGGAGCGCGGACGTCCGCTTCAAGGCGCCGGTCCGCGTCGGAGAGCAGGTGACCTGCAGTGCGCGCGTCACCGGCGAGAAGGGGCGAAAGCGGCTCGTGGAGGTCGAGGCCAGGGTCGGCGACGCCGTCGTGCTGACCGGCCTGCTGACCTGCTTCGTGCTGGAGCAGCACGTCCTCGGCTGAGGCGGGGGCCGCCTCGGCTCATCGGGTGGCCCAGGCGGCGCGGCGGCCGCCTGGGCTCAGTTGCCGTCTTAGCGCCGACGTGCCAGGACGAGCAGAGGGAGCAGGGCGAGCCAGCCGGTCGCTCCGGTGCTGGAGGAGCAGGCACAGCCCGCGACGATGTCCTCGTCAGCGAACGGGTCGTCGACAGCGCCCGGGCTCGTCGGAGCGCCTGGGGTCGTCGGCGTGCCAGTGGGCTCGTCGTCTTCTGCATCGGGGATGCCATCACCGTCCGTGTCCGAGGACAGTGGATCGGTGCCGAGGTCGACCTCGTCTCCGTCCCCGAGTCCGTCATCGTCACTGTCTGGGTTCAGAGGGTCCGTCCCCGCGCCGATCTCGGTGGCATCGGGGAGTCCGTCGTCGTCCGAGTCGGGTGAGTCGGGGTCGAGGCCGAGGTCGAGCTCGTCGCCATCTCCGAGTCCGTCGCCGTCGGTGTCGGGGTCACTCGGGTCGAGGCCGAGCTGGTCTTCGACGCCGTCCCCGAGTCCGTCGTCGTCCGAGTCCGGATCGGCCGGGTCGGAGCCGAGGTCGACCTCGGTCGCATCGCTCAGGCCGTCGCTGTCCGTGTCCGGGTCGGATGGGTCGAGGCCGAGCTGGCCCTCCTCAGCATCCGTCAGACCATCGCAGTCGAGGTCCATCGGACAGCCCGGCTCGTGCTCGGTGGTCGTCTCGCCTGGGACGGTGCGCTCGGTGTAGACGATGCAGCCCGTCGCCATCGCGAGGAGTGCGCTCAGCGCAAAAAGTCGGGTCATGGGCCCTCCAAGTCAGGTCGCGACGGGCAAGAGACGCGCTTGGGCAGCAGGCATTCGCGGCAACCGTGCCAGCGTGGGAATCGTGCCACTCTGAGACGCTGTGCCTGTCGCTTGCTGTTCCGATGGGGCCTGATGTCCCGCATGTGTCGACGGTCTGGCAGCCTGCGGCGTGTCGCGAGAGCTTGGTGTAGCGTGGTGTCTGCCGGAGGAGAGATGACGCGAGTGCTGATGGTGGTGCTTCTATGCGGATGTGCCCAAGATGTGTCGCTGAATGCCATCCCCAATGAGCCGCCGAGCGCCATCATCGCCAGTCACGAAGACGGTGACACGCTGCTCGAGGCCTTCGTCGAGCGGGTGCGCGCCGTGGTCGACGACGACGACCCCGTGACCGAGCTCGACGTTCGCTGGTTCATCGACGACGAAGAGACCTGCAGCGAGCCACCTGACGAGCAGGGTGATGTCGTCTGCGACTTCCGAGTCCCCGGAGCGAGCGAGCTGCGCCTGCGGCTGGAGGTGCGCGACGCCGAGGGCGAGCTCGCGACGGACCAGGTCGACGTGGCCGTGCAGCTGACTGAGGCACCGGCCGTCACCATTCTGTCTCCGGAGGTCGATCGGCGGTACTACCGGAACGTGCCGGTCTCCCTGATCGCGCGCGTCACCGACGCCGAGGATGGGCACGAGGACCTGCTGGTGAGCTGGACGAGCGACATGGACGGGGAGCTGGACGCGGATGCCGTGCCGGACTCCTCGGACCTCGCCGCGAGCACCTCATTGCTCACGGAGGGCTCCCACAGCCTCATCGCGACGGGCACGGACAGCACCGGCAAGCTCGGTGAGGCCCAGGTGACCATCGACGTGGGGCCTGACAACCGCCCACCCGAGTGCGGCATCCTCGCTCCCGAGGATGGCACCACGCAGACCTACGATGTCGACCTCCCCTTTCTCGCCACCGCGACCGATCCGGACGTCGACCCCTCCTGGCTCCAGATCGCCGTGAGCTCCAGTGTAGACGGCCTCCTCGTCGAGGGGGCACCGGATGCCGAGGGTGGAATCGACACGACCGTGCGCCTGAGTCGCGGCGTCCACACGGTGACCCTGGTCGTGACCGACGATGCCGGGGCGACGTGCGAGGACAGCGTGACGGTCGATGCGTCGAACTCGGCGCCGACGGCCCCCGAGGTGGTGATCACCCCCGATCCCGCGACAGCCTTGGACGACCTGCTCTGCAGCGTCACGGCGGATGCCACCGATGCGGAGGGTGAACCGCTCACCTACGTCTTCACCTGGCTGCGAGACGGGGTCGACCAGAGCGAGGTCGCGGTGACCACGTCGCTTGAGGGCGACACCATCGAGTGGGAGGACACCGCAGCCGGACAGGTGTGGACCTGCGAGGTGCGCGCAAGCGACGGGCTCGCCGAGGGCGCGGCGGGGATCGCCGAGGTCGAGCTGTCCGAGCCCGCCGTCGAGCGCATCGCGGTCGGCATCACGCATGCGTGTCAGGTGGACAACGCGGATGTTCTGACCTGCTGGGGAGGTGAGGCCTTCGGGGCGCTCGCACTCACGGGCGGACGCTACTTGGACGTCACAACGGGGGCGAGTCACACCTGCGCCATCCAGCCCAGCCGGGAGATCGTCTGCGTGGGTCGAGAGACAGACGGCCGGACCGACACCAGCGGGCTCGTCGGACCCTTCACCGACCTCGACGCGGGGGATGCCCACACCTGCGCGGTGAGTGGAGACGGCGAGGTGCAGTGCTGGGGCAACAACGTGGAGGGACAGCTCGATGCACCCCCGGGGCCGTTCGTGGAGGTTGCGGCTGGCTTCCGCCACACGTGCGCCCGGAACAGCAGCAACGAGGTGACCTGTTGGGGCAGCGACGTCTTCGGGCGGAGCACACCTCCTGTCGGGATCGAGCTGGTCTCGATCTCGGCGGGCGATCAGCACAGCTGTGGTCTCGACACCTCGGGGACGGTCCACTGCTGGGGGAGCAACGGCCTCGGCCAGCTCTTGGGGCCCGGCGGGTCCTTCGTCCACGTGAGCGCGGGCGAGAAGTACACCTGCGGAGTGCAGTCGACGGGAGCAGTCGCTTGCTGGGGGGCGTTCACGGGTCCTGGCGAGCTCAACGAGGCCCCGGGCGGTCGTGACTACGTGACGGTCGAGGCGGGGAAGAACCTCACGTGTGCGCTGCGGACCGACGGGCTCGTCGACTGCTGGGGAGACAACGAGGAAGGACAGGCGGATGCCCCGACCGAGTGGTGGTAGTCAGCGGGGCTGGCCGTAGGCGCGGGCGAGCCACCGCAGCGGCACCCCAGCACGCCACAGCGCAGGAAAACTGCTCATCACGGCGCCGTAGTAGAGCGGTGCGCTTCGGTAGCGGCGTGCGCTCACATCCACGGCTGCGTCGAGCGTGATCAGGCGTCCGCGACGTGACAGTCGCTCGGCAAGCCCCACGTCCTCGAGCAGGGGCCAGGGCGGAAAGCCTCCGACCGACTCGTAGGCCTCGCGCCGACAGAACAGGGCTTGATCCCCGTACGGCAGCCTCCGGAAGCGCGAGCGCACGTCAGCCAGGGGCAGGAGGGGAGTGAACCAGGCAGGCCCCCCCTCGAGGACGGTGTGGGTGCGAAAGGCACCGCCGACGACGCAGGCATCCTCGAGGGCTGCACGGATCCGAGTCACGGCGTCCAGCGGAGGGCGCGCGTCGGCATGGAGGAACCACAGCACGGGGGACTTGGTGAGCGCGACCCCTGCGTCGAGCTGCAGGGCACGTCCTCGAAGCGCGGTCGTCACCTTGGCGCCGGCCCGTCGGGCGAGCTCGACCGTGTCGTCTCGGCTGCCTCCGTCCACCACCTGGACCTCCGACACGTCGAGGTGGCGGAGGTGGGTCAGCAGCGCGCTGATTCGGCTCGACTCGTCGAGCGTCGGGATGATCACGGCCACGCCCGGGGAGCATGGCGTGTCCGATGTCACGGTCGGCCCTTGCCACCACGCGTGCGCTTCTTTTCCTGCTTGAGGCGAGCGGCCATGCGCTTGGTGACCGCCTTGTAGGCCTTGTCCGAGGCGACGTTGCGCTCCTGCAGGGGGTCTTCGTTGTTGTCCCAGAGGATGACCTTCTGGTCTCCGCCCTCGCCTCGCTCCACGTAGGTGTAGCGGGAGCCGCGCAGTGCGTACCACTGATCTCGCTTGCCCAGGCCTCGGGTCGACATCACGCTCGAGCGGTCGGGCTTCTGGCCGCTGAGCAGGGCGGGGGTCAGGTCGACGCCGTGCTGCTTGAGTGCAGGGGCCTCGGTGAGTCCGATCAGCGTCGGGGCGATGTCGACGCCGGAGACGGGAGTGTCGATGGCGCGCTCCGGAATGACGCCGGGCCAGGTGAAGCTCATCGGCACCCGCAGCGCCTCCTCGTAGGGCTCGCCCTTCTTGTACTGTCCGTGTGCGCCGCCCATCTCGCCGTGGTCGGCTGAGAGCACCACCAGGGTGTCCTGGGTGAGCCCCATCGCGTCCAGGGCGCCCAGCAGGCGCTCGACCTGGTCCTCGAGCGCCAGGATGGAGGCGTAGTACCCGTGCATGTGGTGCCGCGCCCCGGGGTCCTCGTCGCCCTTGCCGCGCTTGCCGCGGTTCGGTCCCTTGATCCAGTCCGGCACGTTCGCGGGGAACGTGAGCCGGTCGGCCGAGACCCGCGCGAGGGTTCCGTCGGGGAGGTCCTTGGCCCAGTCCTCGATCGGGGTGCTGCCTGGAGGATGAGGTGGACCGAACGAGAGCATCAGGAACCACGGCTTGCCCGCCGAGGACTCGATGAAGTCGATGGCGTGGTCGACCTGGTAGGCCGGCTCGAACCGATCGGGCGGGCTCGGGCGTCGTGGGGTCGCGTCGTTGTCGGCGAAGAACACGGACCGACGCCAGTGGTGGCCCGAGTTGTAGGCGCGCCACCAGCCGAAGCCATGTCGGCGCTTTGGTGGCACGAAGCCCGGCTTCTCGTTGTTGTCCAGGTGCCACTTGCCGATGTAGCCGGTGCGGTAGCCGGCTTCTGCGAGCTGTGTCGCCATGCTCGGCAGCTCGACGGGCAGGCGATCACCGTTCTCCCGGACCTGGTGGGCCGTCGGGTAGAGCCCCGTGAGGACAGACGCTCGGGAGGGGGCGCAGACCGGGTCGGCGGCGTAGGCTCGCGTGAAGTGCGTGCCCCCTCTGATCAGGCCGTCGAAGACGGGCGTGCGGATGTTGCGCTCGCCGTAGATCGACAGGCTCATGGCGCGGAGCTGGTCGGCGAAGAGGAACAGGACGTTGGGCTGGCGTCCGGCAGCGCGAGCTGAGGTCGTGGCCGCCAGAGCCGCGGTAGCTGCCGCACCCTCGAGCAGAGAGCGGCGAGAGAGTCGGGTCACGTGGTCTCCGTGGACGGGTCGGGGAGGCGATCGAGGAGCTTGCCACCGAGTGCCATGAGTGCAGGGCGCGCGGCATCGGGCAGGAGGTCGCTGTACAGCGCGTAGACGGCGACGCCCGATGCGGTCTTCACAGAGACTGCAGCGGCGCCGAGCGCATAGTGGCCCGGGCCGCTCGGAGTGTCGATCGAGCCGTCGGGTCGGAACGTCCAGCGGGCAGTCTCACCGCGCTCGAGCCAGGTGCCGTCGAGCGCGGCCCCGGTCAGGTCGTAGTCGGCGCGTCGGCAGACCTCACCGTCGATGACGAGGGTGTAGGTCGTCTCGACCACGGTGCTCTCCGTCTGGTGGCCGTCGGGCCAGACGATCCGGACCTGGTCCCCGCGACGGTCGTAGCTGCCGATGGCGTGTCCGGCGCGCTCGTGTGCGTCCCAGTCGAGGGTGTTGGAGGCGAGCGGGTGGCTCGAGAAGCGACCGTCTTCGGTGAAGACGAGCCAGAGGTCGGCGCCGTCGACGCTGTGGACGAAGGTCCCCGAGAGGACGGTCTCCTGGGGGGAGGGCTCCGGCGTCGGTGGGGGTGTCGGTGCCGAAGCGGACGCTGCGGAGGGCTCGGGCGTCTCGGCCTGCTTCTCTGGCTCTGGCTCTGGCTCTGGCTCTGGTGGGGGCAGGAGGTCCTGCGGAGTCGGGAGGCCTCCGAGGTCCGCGTCCGGTGCGAGCTCCAGCTTGGCCCGTGCCAGGCACGACTCTGCGGCGAGACGCGCACACAGCATGCGGTAGGCGGGCAGGGCATCGGCGCCCGCGGCGACGATGTCGGTCAGGGCCCGACCCGAGCTGATCACCGGGGGCAGGACGCTGCGCAGGGTGTCGGCGAGAGCGTCGGCATGAGGCAGCATGTCGAGGGCTCGCGCATCGAGCAGCGCAGCGAGGTCGTCGAGCAGCTCGTTCGCATCGGCGATGCCCTTCTTGCCGATGATTCCGAGCAGCTTGCTGGCGACTGAGCGTCCTTGCTTCTCGGCGAGGCTCTGCAGGTAGGTGCCGTCTGCGGCCTCGACCGCAGCGCGCAGCGGGAGCGCAACCTCGACCGCTGCGTAGTACGCGACCAGCTCACGCCCCGCGGGCAGCGCGACGAGCATCCGGAGGCGTCGATCGTCTGCCTCCGGGATCAGCCGGGCGACGAAGTAGGCGATGCCGAGCGCCTTGAGTGCTGCATCGGTTCGCTGCTGCGCATCTGCACCACTCGTCGTGGTTCCGAGGAACATGGACAGGGCGCTGCGCAGCCCGGTGATGATCGTGAGTCCGGTGTCGCCGGTGTCGATCGACCGGGCCGCGAACAGGGCCTCGTCGATGTGCGCATCGTCGGCGAGCTCCTCCGCCCGGGCGACGATGGCCTCGGGTAGCCCTCCGAAGGCACGCTCTGCGGCATCGCGCATGGAGACGTACGGAGACAGCGCGGGCACGTCGGGCACGGCCTTGAGCAGCGCGTCGACTGCACGAGCAGTCGCAGAGGTGTGTCGGAAGCCCTGAAGCTCGGCATCGAGCAGTGCGTGTCCAGAGAGCCGGCTGCGGTCGGGGCGGGGCTCGGGCGCCATCTCACCTCCTGGGTGCAGAGGTTACCGCGATGGGCACGACGGGGGCGCTCCTTTCGGTGCAGAGCGCCGGTTACGGTGCAGCATGATCGCTGTCCTCTCCGCGCTTGCGGCACTCGCTCTCTCGCCAACGGACTCGGGCTTCGCGGCGGCGCTCGACCTACCGGATCGGCTGGGCTGGGCGGCGACCGACCGGGACGTCGCGCGCTTCGTGCGGGGGGCGACCGCGGAGGACTCGGTGTTCGCGCGGTCGCTGAAGCCCTCGCAGGCGAGCCTCCTCCGAGAGCTGGACGCTCCGACCGTCTACGCCGTGCGTGCCACGCTCCACAGCACACCTGACGGTGCCTTCCTGGAGCTTCGACAGGCCGTCCTGTTCACCAACGACACAGGCTCGCCTCTCGACACTCTCGCCTTCCGGGTGCTTCCCGCTGGCCAGGACGTGTGGTCCTCGGGCGTGTTGGTGCGAGGGGTCTTCGTCGATGGGCAGTCGACGGCGTGGGCTCTGGACGACACGATCTTGGGCGTCGCGCTCGAGGAGCCGCTCAAGCCGGGTCGCACGGCGCGCGTGATGCTGGAGCTGGTCCAGCGCGTTCCCCAGTTCAGCCGTCGCTCGGCGGCAGATGTCGATCGGCTCACACCCGAGTCGACAGGAGCGTACGGCATCTATGGGCGCGGCCAGGAGGAGTTCGTCAACCTCGGGCACTGGCTGCCTC
>PKDJ01000149.1 GCA_002862545.1 Pseudomonadota bacterium | reverse complement strand
TGGTGGCGAACTACCGCCTGCTCGACGACCACCTGCCCGCCGCCACGATCTACTACGCGGTGAAGGCCAACCCTCACCCCGGCGTCCTCGAGACCCTGAAGGGCGCGGGCGCGGGCTTCGACGTGGCGTCCAAGGGCGAGATCTTGGCCGCGGTCTCCGCCGGAGCGAACCCTCGAGCCGACCTGATCTTCGCGGACACCGTGAAGTGCCCGAAGCACATCGCCTTCGCCCACGGCATCGGCCTCGATGACTTCACCTACGACAACCGCTCGGAGCTGACCCAGCTCGGACGCCACGCACCAGGCGCCAAGGTCCACCTGCGGCTGGCGGTCTCGAACGAGGGCAGCGTCGCGCACCTGAGCGAGAAGTTCGGGGCCCGCCCCGAAGACGCGGTCGACCTGCTGCTCGCCGCTCGAGACAGCGGGCTCGACCCGCATGGCGTGGCCTTCCACGTCGGCAGCCAGTGCCTGAACGACGCGCTCTGGGTCGACGCCCTGCGCCTGTGTCGGCGGGTCTTCGACGAGGCGGCGGCCGCGGGTCTACACATGGACATGGTCGACATCGGCGGCGGCTTCCCCTGTGCCTACGGCCCCGAGGCCGTCGACCTCCGACGGACCTGCGAGGTGATCAGCGACGCCTTCGAGGAGCTCTTCGGCGACGACGTCACACTGGTTGCCGAGCCCGGACGCGGCATCGTCGGTGACACCGCCATCCTCGTGACCAAGGTGATCAGCAAGGCGCATCGAGGGGGTCGGGACTGGCTGTACTTCGACGACGGGACGTACGGCAGCTTCATGGACGTCCTGCTCTACCAGATGCAGTACCCGCTCCGGACCAACACCCGCGGGCCCGTCCGACCGTACGTTCTCGCCGGCCCGACCTGCGACTCCATCGACGTGTTCTCCCGCGATGCCGATGGAGCGGTCTGCACCCGCGACCTGCCCGAGATGGACCTCGACGACCTGCTGATCGCCGGACGCATGGGGGCCTACACGTTTGCAGAGTCGACCCGCTTCAACGGGTTCGAGCCAGCGTCCTTCGTCTACATCGACTGATGCAGCGCACGGGCTCACCCCCCAGCCCGCGCTTCCGCGGCAGCCACGAGGACTGGGATAGGGGCTGCCTGGAGGGCGAGGGATGGTCCGACCCAGCGGTGTGACAGTCGACGCCGATCTCGACGCCGAGGTCCTCACGCTGACCTCCGAGCCCGTGACGCGGCTGCGCGCCCTGCCGCTCTCTGTCGGCCTGTGTGCTCTCCTGATGCTCATGTTCATCCCGGTCCGACAGGGCACCCTGAGCGCCCTGCTGCCCCCCGGCTTCGGCATCCCCTACACCATCGTGTTCTTCGGCGTCCCCCTCGCCCTCCTCGGCACGGTGGCCCTGCACCGCCTCAGCAAGAAGGAGCCGGTCGAGCGGACGTGGCGCCTCGATGCGGTCTCGCTGACCACGGAAGACGTCTCCGTGCCCTGGGGCGAGCTGCGTGGCATCCGCGCGAGCGACGACGGCACGACCCTGCGCCTCCTGCGTGACCACGCGTCGGCACTCGAGGTTCCCATGCCCGAGCAGTCGCTGGAGGCGGTGGGCTGGCTCGCGGTGTACCTCCAGCGGCGCCTGGATCAGCTCGCACCCGGGGAGCCCGATGAGCTGCCCGCCGCACTCGCCGCCCTGCGTCAGCGCCAGCTCGAGCGATGACTGAGCGTCCGCGCTTGGATGGGCTCAGCCCTCCTCCGCCGCGAGCCCGAACACCTCGATCGGCTCAGCGAAGCCCTTGAGCGCGTGAGCACCAGCCGACACGAGCTCGGGGACGTGCTCCGACACGGCCGCGGAGAACAGCGCCACGCGGTCCAGCGGTCGGCACAGAGACTCCAGCCGGCTCGCCAGGTTCACCGCGCTGCCCATGATCGTGAAGTCGACTCGCTCGGGGGTGCCGATGTTGCCCTGGATCACGTCGCCGAGGTGACCGCCAAAACACACGCTGACCGGAAGGCTGCTCGCACTGACGCGTGCACTGGCTGCCCGACTGGCCTCGACCATCGCCCGGGCCACCTCACCCGGAGCACCGGTGACGGGAAACACGAGCAGCATGGCGTCCCCGATGAACTTGAGGACCTCTCCGCCGCGCCCCTGCGCCTCGGCCTCCACGATGGTGAACAGATCGTTCACCATCTCGACTACCTGCTCGGGACTCGTCTTCGCAGAGTGCGCTGTGAAGCCACGGATGTCGCAGAACAGAATGCCGGCCGTCAGGTGATGGGTGCTGCCGCGCCGCATGTCGCCCGCGAGCACACGCAGTCCGGACTCGGGGCCGATGTAGGCCTGGGCCAGGCGACGGGCCTGTGACGTGCGGTAGGCGCCGTAGACGGCGAGCGAGATGCTGGGCAGCAGGGCAAGCAGACGCGCCTGTAGATCGACAGGAAAGGGGGCACGGCTTGCCACGCTGAGGGCCTGCCGCTGCTCCCCGGGCAGCTCGAGCCACATGGCGCAGTAGTCGACGTAGCCCCGCTGTTGCAGCTCCACGAGCAGAGGCAGCGAGTCGGCGGGCAGGGCACGCAGGTCGCGCCGGAAGAAGCGCTCACCGGACTCGAACAGTGCACCGTAGGGCGTCGCTCGTGGCGGCCCGCCCCGGTCGTCCAGAGCATCGTGACTGAGGACGAAGCTCTCGTCGAAGCCCTGGTCGTCACACCACGTGGCCACGACAGCGGCGAGCGTCGGGTGCCGAAAGCCGGTGCGGCGAGTCATCGGCAGCTGCAGACGGTCCACGACGATGCCCGACTGGCGACACACCTCGCGGATTCCGAGGAGCAGTGGCCCGAAGGTGGTCTGAGAGTCGGCCTCTGCGAGAGACTTCAAGAGCACGGTGGCGATGGCGGATGCGTCCAAGGCTCTCTCCAGGAACGGCAGACTACAGCATCCCCACGTGCTTCAGCACGCGCGCACTCGGAGCCGAGCGTGGCGCGTCATGCACCCCGGGCCTCCCGCAGCCAGGCCTCGAGATCCCGGGGCGTCTTCGGGCCACTTCCCGAGGCCGGCTCCAGGAGCCCTGCGCGCTTGCGGGGCCAGGCCGGCACCGGTGCCGCGCAGTCGGAGGGCTCGAGCGCGACCCAGGTGACGATGCCCCCGACAGCGAAGGCCTCCCTGAGCGCCGCGTGGCGGTCGAACCGCCCGACATTCGCCGTCACCCACTCCCAGTTGGCGAGCTCTCGCGCAAGCGTGGGCTTCATGCGAGACACCACCTTGCAGTCGATGCACCACTCGGCGCTGAACTCCAGCAGGACGAGTGCATCGCGCGCCGCCGCCCGCTCGCAGGCGGCCTTGAGCGCGGCGTCGAGCTCTACGTCGGAGCGCTCGACCCACTGGGTCCGGAGCGCCTCGGGCGGCACGCTGGGGCTCGGTGTGGGTGGCGGTGCCGACACGGCATCGCCACCGCAGGCAGCGAGCAGCAGCAGAGAGAGCATGCAGACTCCGAGCGTCGGGTGTGTCGACGCCTATGCTGCCGTTCTCTGCGTCGGAAGTCCACACGCCCTGAAGGTTGGTCGACTCCTCCGTGTGCCGCGATCGGGGCTGCCAGCTAGGCTCGACGCATGCAGATGCTCCTCGCCCTCTTGGTTGCCTGCCGTCCCGAGCCCGCGCCACTCGTGCGTCACGCCCCCGTGCAGCCCGGCAACGTGGTCACACAGCCTGCCGGCAGCACATCCACCGACGGGACGTCCTCGACCTCGTCGACCTCCTCGACGACGGACACGGAGCCATCCTCCACCACCGAGCCTACGTCGACCACCACCCCGTCGTCTCCGATCGACGACGGACCGCTGGGGTGGATCGGCAGCCCCTGCGACAGCGACGACGACTGCCTCGCCATCGAGGGCGGCACCTGCCTTCCCGATCCGGACTACCCGCGTGGCACCTGCTCGCTGCCCTGCGACGCGAGCTGCCCAGACTCTCCGGGCACACCCGTGACGGCCTGCATCGACGACAGCGCACTCGCCCTCGGCACCGGCGGCGACGGCAGCTGCCTCTCGCGCTGCGACTTCGGTGTGTTCCCCTACGAGGGCTGCCGCCCCGGCTACGGCTGCGTCCGGGTGCCCCGACCCGCCGCCCAGCAGGATGTCTTCGCCTGCCTGCCCCACCTCCCGCCGGACGATCTCGGCGCCTGTCGCGAGGGGCTCGCCGCCTCGGGACAGCCCTTCGAGCCGGCGATCCGGGCCGACGAGGTGCCGGCCGACCACCCCGAGCTGACCTGCCACCTCGACGACCCCGTCCGCATCGGGCCGACGATCGCAGGCGTCGACTTTCGCTACTACTACGCCGACGACCCCGCGCGGATGCTGGTCGACTGCGAGACGGCCAACAGCCTGGTCCACACCGCCGAGGACGTCGCCGCCTTCGACGTGGTGGAGCTCGTGCACGTCGGCACCTATGGCTGCCGGGTGATCGCCGGAACAGACACCCTGTCGCAGCACGCCTACGGCCGAGCGATCGACGTGAGCTACTTCACCTTCGCCGACGGCACGGTGGCGAGCGTCTACGACCACTGGGAGCACGGCGACGACACCCCCGAGACCTTCGAGGGTGCCTTCCTCTACGACGCCGTGCACCGTTGGTTCGACCTGCACTACTGGAACGTGCTGCTGACGCCCGAGTACAACGACGCCCACGACAACCACTTCCACGTCGACCTCACGGACGGGGCCCACGTGCTGCACTTCCTCGAGGAGCGTTACCTCGGGCCGGCGCCACACGGGCAGATGGACTGAGAATCCACATCGTGCCGACGCCACGGAGGGCTGGGACCGCACTCCCCATGACCCATCCGAGCGACCCGCTCTTCGTCTCGGGTGCCAGAGGTCACCATCCGTACTCAGCGCGACACGACCCACCTGCGAACGTCACGACATGTCAGCAGGGCGGCAGCTCTCGGGGTACAGCGGTGTAATCTCTGCACGAACCTACCGGAGAACCCAATGCGCATCGCTCTGCTTCTCGCTGGCCTGTCCCTTCCCGCCCTCGCCGTGGCCTGCCCTGGCTCGAAGCCCGAGATGGCCTCCGCCGACAACGACAAGCCCGCAGCCCAGCTGGCCAACGTCAACGCGTCCGACTGTGCCAAGAAGGCTGAGTTCATCGGTGGCAACTGCTCCTACAGCACCAACATGATGGCGCAGAAGGTCATGGAGCAGGGCGCCGCCTTCTCCTACACGGGCTCGATGGACAAGTCCGACAACAAGCTCGACAGCCACGTCGCAGCGCCGTTCGTCATCAAGGGCGACATCCACGTGATCGCCAACGCCGTGCTCGACACCCTCGGCGCCGTCGATGGCCGCATGGCCATGAACGGCAAGATGCTCGAGGTCGACGGCACCAAGTACTTCCTGCTCGTCGACGCCAGCCCGTCCAACAGCTGATCCGACCGGCACCTCGGCCCGTCACGAGCTGATGGGCCACGCGACACCCCGGAGCACATGCTCCGGGGTGTCGTCGCTCAGGCCTCAGCCCTCTCCGCAGTAGGTGCCGTTGCAGGCGAACGGCAGCGTGGGCAAGTAGTACACGTAGAAGTCTTCGACGCCGCCGCAGTACGTCACGTCGGCCACGGTCTCCCAGAGACAGCCGTCGCCTGACCAGTGGAAGCAGACGCGGATCTCGGTGGTCTCTCCCAAGATGACGGGGTGGACCCCGTCGAGCCAGCCTGGGGCGTGGGTCGAGCACTGGTAGGTGGGGACCTCGTACTCGGGCATCCGCACACCCGCGTCGTCGACGAAGCGGAACCAGTTGTTCAGAGAGATCATGTCCCGGTCGCAGTAGACCGGACCACTCGCGTCAACGTGACGCCAGTCGTGCGGCAGCTCCGTGTAGTCCGAGCACTCCGGGTTCAGCGCAACGCAGAGCATGTCCTCGCCATCGCAGTCCTCGTCGATGCCGTTCTCGCAGATCTCCTCGGCGCCCGGGTAGATCTGCACGTTGCCGTCGTCACAGTCCAGACCGACCCAGTCGGGCCGTGCGCGGGCGTCCGGGTAGTCGCAGCTCGGTGTCGGCGAGAGCGGATCGCCGGCCCCGAAGCCGTCGCGATCGCCGTCCTCGTACCAGAGGCTGGGCGGACCGACCGTCGGGTCGGCGTCGTCACAGTCGTCGCTCGAGGCGGCCGTGCCGTCGGGGCGGCTGCAGGCGTACTCGAAGTCATCGTCGGCTCCGAAGCCATCGCCGTCACGGTCGGCGTACCACTCCAGGTAGCTGTCCGGGCTGATGTCCGGGTCGGCGTCGTCGATCAGGCCGTCACAGTCGTCGTCCAGCGGGCCGTCCGGGTTGCAGATCTCAGGCATTCCCGGGTTGACCTCGGGACGCATGTCGTCGCAGTCCGACGGTGAGGCGAAGCCGTAGCCATCGGGCGCCTGGCAGGCCAGCTCCAGAGAGGCGTCGCGGCCGTAGCCGTCACCATCCGCATCGGGGCCCCACACGATCAGCGTCAGCGGATCGATGTCCGGGTCGTTCTCGTCGAACAGCCCGTCGCAGTCGTCGTCGAGCACCTCGAGGCCGTTGCAGATCTCAGGACGGCTCGGGTTGACCTCGAAGCGCGTGTCGTCGCAGTCGTCGCCGCCAAAATCGGCGTTGTAGAAGCCGTCGCCGTCCGCATCGCAGACGTCCGCGCACTCCTCGTCTTCGCAGTCGATACGGCCGTCGGCGTCGTTGTCGCGGCCGTCCGTGCAGACCTCGGGGCAGGCGCCGTCGCAGTCGGTGTCGTCACAGTCGACCCGGCCGTCGGCGTCGTTGTCCCGACCGTCCGTGCAGTTCTCGATGCAGGACGGATCGTTGCAGTCGTCGTCCTCGCAGTCGATCAGGCCGTCGGCATCGTTGTCGCGGTCGTCGGTGCAGATCTCGTCGCAGGACGGATCGACGCACTCCTCGTCGAGGCAGTCGACCTTGCCGTCGCCGTCGTTATCGAACCCATCCCCGCAGACCTCGGGGCAGCTGCCGAAGCAGTCCCGATCATCGCAGTCGATGGCACCGTCGGCGTCGTTGTCGCGGCCATCGCCGCAGTTCTCGGGACACAGGCCGTCGCAGTCGTCATCGAGGCAGTCGATCAGGCCGTCGAGATCGTCGTCGGTGCCGTTGGTGCAGACCTCGCCGCACAGGGCGGCGCAGTCCGGGTCCGCGCAGTCGGCGAGATCGTCGAGATCGTCATCCTCGAGGTTGTCGCAGATCTCCGCGGGAGGCTTGTCGTCCTCCGTAGGGCCCGATTCACAGGCGGTGAGCAGCACGAGGAGCAGAGACAGAGAGCGCATTGGTGTTGTTCCTTCACGTCGCACCAGTGTACCGCAGGGCTCCGCGTGCGGGACACGAGGCTGTCGCCCGCTCAGTACGGGTCCACCCACCCTTCTGCGCAGCCCTCGGGAGCCGTGATCGGATTGCAGCCGGGAGACAGGTCGAGCCAGCGGCCCGACACCGTGGCCCCAGGCCACGCAAGGTCGGTGGCGAGGTGATGCAGCCCCGCGTCGCGCATGGCTTGCCAGCCCGCGTCGAGACCCTCCGGATCAGCATCCGCACCGTCGACGTTGGCCGTCGTGACGAAGCCGCGCTCCGCCAGCTCGCGGGCGCGATCCGCCGATACATCCTTGAAGTAGGCCGCGACCGGGTCATCCTCGCTGCCGCTGCCGACGAACATCAGACGTCCGGCGAGAGCGGGCGCGTCAGCCAGGTAGGCCGCCCGATGTGGGTCACCATTGAGGATGCAGAACACCACCCGCCCCCGAGCCGTCAGCATCGTGGGCCAGCCGTCCGCGGCCAGGGCATCCCGCAGGGTGGCGTGGTCACCTCGCACGTCATCGGGCGTGAGCAGCCGGTCGCGCCCCAGCGACGCGTCGATGGCCGCCTCGATCTCGGGCCAGCGGTCCACCAGCTCTCCGTAGTCCGGTGAGATCCGATCGACGTCGGAGTCCTTGAGCTCCAGATAGACGAGGAGCGGCGCATGCTGCGGATAGGCGTCCGACCAGGCTCGGATCTCGGCGAGACAGTCGTCGAACATCGGACAGGTCGAGACCTCGTCGATGCCGGCGGAATGAACGGTTGGCTCGGATGCGTGGACTTCGGGCGCAGCCGTATCCACAAGCGAGGTCGAAGTTCAGTATCCGTGCTTGCGAAGAAAGCTCTCGGTGATCCCTTCCCGGGCGGGCGCTCCGTCGCGATAGCCTTCGAGTAAGCCGTGCACGTAACGCGCGATCAGATCGACTTCTACATTGACCGCGCTGCCCACCTTCTTCCCCGCGAGCGACGTGACCTTCCAAGTGTGTGGTATGATGGACAGTGAGAACATCGCTGCTGCACGACCGGTCAC
>PKDJ01000375.1 GCA_002862545.1 Pseudomonadota bacterium | reverse complement strand
AAGTCGAGCTCTTCCAGCACGGCGTGCAGGGCGGTGCCGGGCTCCGGTCCGCGAGGAAACTCAGCCAGCGTGATGGGCTGCCCGTCGCCCGCCCCGGGGAGGGGGGCCGGCGCGTCGTGGTGGTCCTCGACGGGGCCTCGCGGCGCTCCGCGGACCAGTGCAGAGTAGGAGCCGACGCGTCGAGGGGTGAGTCCGCTTCGGGTCGGTGTCCGAGCCTCCGGAGAGGGCTGGGGGGCCACAGGGGGTCTCCAGAGGAGATCGTGGGCCGCCTCGAGGATGCGGACGCACACGTCTGGGCTCTTGCCAGCGACCTGGTCGAGCGCCTCGCGCAGCGCGACATCTCGGAGGTCGGCCGTGCTCGCCTCCAGGGCACCGACCGGGTCGTCAGCGGTGCTGTCGGGAGGGTGCAGCAGCCAAGCTAGTGCGCTCGTCTCGTGGCCGGGGAAGGCGCCCCAGTAGAGGACGGCACGATGCTCGGCGCGGGTCAGGGCGACGTAGAGCAGCCGGAGGTTCTCGGCGAGCTCTTCGGCGCGGGCGCGGGCGAGGTGCTGAGCGCGGCTCGGACCGCCGAGGTCCAGAGTCAGGCGCCCTCCGGCCATAGGATCGTGGAATCGCAGAGCGGCGTCCGTCTCCTTGACCCAGATCCCCGCCCACAGGAAGGGGATAAAGACGATGGGGTACTCGAGGCCCTTCGAGCGGTGCACCGTCACGAGCTCGACGGCCCCGGCATCGGACTCGAGACGCAGCTGTCCGGAGTCGGAATCGAGGCCATCGCGCTCCCCGGCCATCGCCCGTCGCAGCCAGTGGAGCAGTCCCGCGCTGCCGAGGCGCTGGCCGACCGCGACCGCCTGCAGGAGCTCCGAAAGATGGAGCAGGTTGGTGAGGACCCGCTCGCCACCGGTCTGTGCCAGCAGACGTCGTGGGGTGTCGAGCTCTGCCAGCACGGTGCGGAAGGCCTGGAGGAGCCCGTGGCGGACCTGCAGCTGCGACCAGCGGTGGACGCGCCCTGACCACAGCTCCCACGCGGCCTCTTCCTGCTGTGTCTCGAGCAGGTCGTGGGCGTCGAGGCCGATGATTCGGCTGGCCAGGGCTCCTCGGACGGCGGCTCGGTCACCGGGATCGGCGAGCGCGGCGAGCAGGGCCTCCATGTCGGCGGCCTCTTCGGACTCGAGCACGGACGCATCGCCCTGGAGGGCAGCCGGGACGCCGCGATCCTGCAGCGCGGTGTGGAGCTTCCGAGCCTGGTTGTTGGTGCGCACCAGGATCGCGATGTCGCCCGGTCGCACCGCCTCTCCGTCGATCGTGGTGCCGCTGCCGAGGAGCCGCACCACGTCGGCGGCGATGCACTGTGGGTAGAGATCGTCGCGGAAGGCTGGGGTGAGGAGTGGAGACTTCCAGGTCTCGACCCAGCGTGGGCGCCGGGGGACCAGCACGAGCTCTACGGGCGCACCGGGGCCCTGCAGGCGCTCCTTCGCGTCGGGCTTCGGGTCCACGTCGACGAAGTCGATGCGTCGATCCAGGAAGGGAGCAGGGTGGTCGGCGAACAGCGCTGCCACGCCGCGGAGGAGCCCAGGGTCGCTCCGCCAGTTCACCGAGAGCGTGTAGGCAGCCTCGGCGTCGGCTCGGGCATCGAGGTAGGCCATCACGTCGGCACCGCGAAAGCCGTAGATCGCCTGCTTCGGGTCGCCGATCAGGAACAGGGTCGTCGAGCCGTGGACCGTGCCGAAGATCCGGTACTGGACGGGGTCGGTGTCCTGGAACTCGTCGATCAGGGCCGCGGGGTACCGCTCGCGGATGCGCTCGGCGAGACGGTCGCCCGAGTCCGGTCGGTCGAGGGCATCGGCGAGCGCGTGGAGGAGGTCGCCGTAGGCGATGAGCTGGCTCCGGGCCTTGGCCTGTGTCGTGCGCTCGCGGACGGCGTCGACCATCTCCCTCCGGAACTGGAGAACCCAGGCGTCTACCGGGCCCCGGGTAGCCAGGAAGGCCTCGAGCAGGCGGGCTGCCTCGTCGAAGAACGGATGCCTCGGTGGGGCATGGCCCCCCGTCATGTTCTGCGCCAGCTCGTCCGGGGTGAGCTTCGCGAAGAAGTCGGGCAGCTCCTCGGGGCCGGTCGTGCTCGTGCTGAACGTCCGATCGAGGTGGTAGGCCCAGTCCTTGATGCTGTTCTGTCGGTAGCGGCCACGGTGGAGAGGCGCGCTGTTCAGGATGTGGATCACGCTGTCGCGCTCGGCCCACCAGCATGCTGCGGCGCGGGCGTGCGCGGCCTTCCATGATGCGATGGCAGCCAGGGTGGCGGCCTCGTCCACGAGACCGGGGTCTTCGGGGAGGACCCGCAGCGTCGGGTCGCCGACGACCTTCAAGGCCAGCGGGAGGAGCGTCTCGGGGGAGACCTTGCGCCGCACCAGGTGGCGGACCAGCTCGGGAGGGCTGCGCTCCGCTTCGTGTGCCCAGAAGTCGGCCAGGGCCTCGGCCACCAGAGGCCGCTCGTCCTCGAGCAGCTCCACGTCGTACCGGGCGCCGCTCTCGAAGGCGAACTCCTGGAGCATGCGCTGGCAGAAGCCGTGGATGGTGAAGACCGCGGCGTCGTCGACCTCCATGAGTGCAAGCTCGAGGCGCTGCTTTGCCAGGTCGACGTCGGGCCATCTGGCGGCAAGCCCGGCGATGAGATCGTCGGGAGGCTCGCCACCCTGGACGACCGCCAGTGCCTCGCGCAGCCGTCTTCGGAGGCGGTCCTTGAGCTCGGCGGTCGCGGCACGCGTGAACGTGACGACCAAGATCTGGCGCACACGAAGGCCACGCTCCACGAGCAGCCGCAGGTGGAGCGCGGTCAGCGTGAAGGTCTTGCCGGTTCCGGCGCTCGCCTCGACGAGGCGGACGCCATCGAGTGGCACGGTGAGGGGGTCGAGGCGTTCGAGGCCCATGAGGGTTAGACTACCCCGCTCGGGAATGCCCGCGCTCCGGTCCTCTGTGTCGACCGTGGCGGTGGTCTGGTAATGCAACAGAGTTGCATCAAGGTCCGGGCTGCATTAATCATATCGAATCATGGCGGTATCCGCCGGGTGACGTGGTGCTCTCGTGATGATGGTCGGGCTGTATGTCCTGTTGAGTGGTGGGCTTGCGTGGGCGGCGGAGGAGCCCGGGGCCTCCCAGACCAGCGAAGTCCCCGGACCCGAGCCTTTTGATGCGGACAGCGCACCATCCGATGGCGTCGTGCCTGCTGATCGGTCGGTTCGGCTGCTGCGAGCCGTCGCACCCGAGTGGCCACGTGGGGAGTCGGGCGAGGCCTTCGAGATCGAGGTCTTCGTGCACGTCGAGTCCGACGGGCATCCTCTCGCCGTGTTCTTCCCGGAGACGCTGGCCACGCCCTTTCGTGCCGCGGCCCGAGAGGCGGTGTTGGCGAGCACCTTCGAGCCCGCCATGGTCGGTGGGGAGTCGGTCGAGGCCGACACTCGCTTGATCGTCCGCTTCGAACCCCCTGCCGAGCCCGACCGCGGCCTCGACCTGTCGGATGTCGACATCGAGATCACCGTCACCGACGACCGCGAGCACCCGACGGCGACCCGCGGTGTGGGTGACCTCCGCATCGACGTGGCCGACCTCCAGGCGGTCCAGACGACGTCGGCGGCGGATGCTCTCGAGCTCGCGCCATCGGTCTTCCTCACCCGGACGGGGAGCGACGCGCATCCCGCGCAGATCTTCCTGCGTGGCTTCGACGCGAAGCACGGGCAGGACGTCGAGGTGAAGCTCGACGGGATGCCGCTCAACCAGGTGGGTAATCCGCACGGGCACGGCCTCGTCGACCTCGGCTTCATTCCGCCAGAGGCTCTGGCGAGCCTGCGGGTCGTCGAGGGGCCGTTCGATCCGCAGCAGGGCGACTTTGCGGTCGCTGGCTCGATTCACGCTCGCCTCGGTCTCGGCGAGCCCGGCCTGCTCTTTCGCACTCAGGCAGGCAGCTTCGGCACCACCCGCGCTGTGGCGGGCTGGCAGGCGGCCGAGCGCTCGGGCACGCTCGCTGTAGCCGAGGTGTTCCGCACGGCCGGCTACGGTGCGAATCGCGCTGCCCAGAAGGGCTCTGGACTGGTGCGTGCCGAGGGGGGGCTCGACACCCGGTGGTTCGTGCTCGGCGGTGCCAGCGCGAGCAACTACGACATGGCCGGCGTGGTGCGGCGGGTCGACGTGGAGTCCGGCGCCATCGATCTCTATGGCACCCAGGACCGCGAGCAGGGGGGCACCTTCCAGCAGGGCTTCGTCGCGGCGGGGATGCAGGGCGACGAGGGCGACACGGACTGGCGCGTGCGCGTCTCCGGTGCCCATCGAAACCAGCGCCTGCGAACGAACCTCACCGGCTTCCTCACCGACGACCGGCGCGCCGGAGAGACCCAGCACGGCCAGCGGGGAGACCTCACCGATCAGAGCTTCACGGCGACCACGCTCGCGGTCGACGCCGACATCCAGCAGGCCTTCTGGGAGCTGCCTCGAGGGCTCACGGGTGGCCTCCTCGCAGGTGTCTATGGCCGGTACGACGACGCCGATGCCCACACGTGGCGCATCCGCGATGTGGACGACGCCCCCTACAGGGTCGAGGCCGACTACCGGCTGCGACAGGCCAACACCGCTGTCGTCGGCGACGGCGAGCTGTCGGGCGGCATCGTCACCGTGCGGGGTGGCGTCCGGCTCGACTCGTTCGTGACCGATCTGCTCGACCGATGCGGTGCGAAGGACGAGTGGCATCCGAATGCGGAGATCGACGACGTCAACTGTCCGGACGACAGCCGCAACGGGCCTCGGCTGCGCTCCGAGTCGCGCAGTGCTGGTGGCATCGCGGCGTCACCACGTGCGACGCTGCTACTCGAGCCGGGCAAGGCGCACATGATCTCGTTCGCGGGCGGCCGAGGCGTGCGATCCTATGAGGCCTTCGCCCTCTCGGACGGCGAGCGCAGTCCGGTGAGCAGCCTGTGGGGCGGAGAGGTCGGCTACGCCTGGAAGGCGTCCGCGGAGCGCTGGTTCGGACTTCACAGCGTCAGCCTGTGGACCACCCATGTCGACCGCGACCTCCTCTTCGACGAGGAAGAGGTGCGCAACGTCGTGGCTGGCGAGACGCGGCGCTACGGGGGCACCGCGCTGTCCGAGCTGCACGTCGGGCCCTTCACCGAGCGCACCTCCGTGACCTACACCTACGCCGTGTTCGGCGATGAGCTAGCGCCGTCCTACAGTCGCTACAGCTCGGATCGGCAGGCGGGGCAGCTCGTACCCTATGTGCCGCCCTGGGTGGCGCGGACGGATCTGTCTGTCGCCGGTCCTGTCGGAAGGGCACTGGATCGGCTCCGCGGAGGACTGGCGGTGGATCTGATCGCTCCACGTCCGCTGCCGCAGAGCGAGCGCTCCGACTGGGTCTTCACCGTCGATGCGATGGCCTCCGCGCGCGTGCGGGCCGTCGAGCTCGGGCTGGCTGTCACAAACCTCCTGAACCGGTCCTACCCGCTTGCGGAGTACAACTTCGCGTCCTGGTTCCCCGACGTCAGTGGGGAGCCCTACCCGACACGAATCGCCTCTCGGCAGGTCAGTCCCGGGGCACCTCGGGCCTTCCTGGGGACGCTCACGATCCGTCCTGCTCCTGGAGGAGACTGATGCTGCCGTCGCTGTTCCTCCTGGCAGGGTGTACATCGGTCACGGGTGGTGAGCGCATCACCTTCGAGGCCGTCGTCAGTCCGGTGCTTCAGCCTGTCGATGGCGTCCTGCGGTGGCAGGACCCCCTCACGGAGACGACCATCACGCTGACGGAGGCCCGCATCTGGGTCGGACCGGTCTACCTGTGGTCGGATGAGCCGCTGCTTCAGGTCGGCGGGCTTCGTGCGCTCGACTGGCTTGTGCCGAGGGCCTGGGCGGCGGGGGCGGATCACTTCGTGGCGGGGTTCGTGACGGGTGAGGTGACGGAGCAGGTCCCGGTCGATCTCGTCGCGGGCGAGGTGGTGCCCTTCGACGAGGGCCGGGGCATCGCCGGACCGTCGCTGAGCGGGGAGATCTGGCTCGAGCCCGTCGCTGGTGACGCCACGCTCACCTTGGTCGGAGAGGCCGAGACCGCCACCGACACGGTTCCGTTTCGGCTCGACCTGACCTACGACGAGGACTGGTTCGATGTCGTGGCCGGCGAGGACCCCTTGGTCCTTCGTCGGATTCGGGGCCTGCCCTGGGACGCGCGTCTGCGTCGAGGCGGCTCGCTGACCGTCGAGGTCGACGTGTCTCGCTTCCTCGCGGGAGCGGACTTCGACACCCTTCGAGAGACGACGCCCGAAGACGGCGTCCATCCTATTCTCCCCGGCACGCCTGTCGGGGAGGTCGTGCGCCAGCGGGTGCGTCAGGTCGGCGGTGACCGTGCCTGGGAGCTCGTGTGGCAGTGACTGCTCTGGAGATGAACACATGCGATCGTTGATGCTGCTGACACTCGCGGCCTGTGCACCCGGTGAGGGAACCCTCGAGCTTCTCACCTGGGGTGAGGAGTCGGCGACCGTCGATCTTCAGACGGACGATGGCTGGACCATCACCCTCGACCACTGGGTGACCACGGTCAGCAACATCGAGCTGGGGGACGAGAAGACCGAGGAGAGGCTCGCGCGTGACGCTTCTGCCTACGTCTTGGACCTCACGGTGCAGACGGCACCGCTGCCTATTGGAGAGATCTCCGCGGCGGCCAAGCGTCACACCTTCGGCTTCACCATCGCGCCGCCCACGGCCGATGCCGAGGTGTTCGACGGCGTCGAGGACATCGCCGAGCAGATGCGCACGGAGGGCTGGGCCCACTATGCGTCGGGATCGGCGACGGATGGCTCTCAGACGATCGACTTCGAGTTTGGCCTCGACCTCGGTGGGCGCAGCACGAACTGCGACAACGGCGACGACGGCACGGCCGGTGTGGCCCTGGAGGAGGGCTCGGTGGTGCCCGCCGTGGTGACCTTCCACGTCGACCACATGTTCTGGACGGCGCTGGGTACCGAGGAGGCTGACCTCGAGTTCGGTACGCTGGCGACCCTCGATGGTGGTGATGGGTTCATCGATAATGACGACCTCCGTGCCGTCTCGACCATCGACATCGGCTACGAATCGGCCGGCCTGGTCGACAACCTCTACGACTTCATCTCCTTCAGCATGGCCCAGTCGGCCCACCTGAATGGTGACGGACTGTGTACGGTGCGGTCGCTCTGACGTGGATACGGCCGCCAGATGGGTCTCGTCCTCATCTGGCTGCTCGCCTGTGGCGGAGCACCGACAGCTCGCATGGCGGCTTGCCCTGCCTACCCGAACTGCGTGTCGAGCACCGCCACGGACAGCGTGCACGCGGTCGCTCCATTCGAGTGCAGTGACCCCGACGAGGCGCTTCGTGGGCTGGGTGCCGCCGTTCGGCGGGTCGATGACTTCACCGCGGTGCTCGTGGAGGACGACGGCTACCTCCATGCGACCTTCACGACGCCGATGCTTCGCTTCGTCGACGACCTGGAGCTTCAGGTAGGAGACGGCGTGGTGCACGTCCGCAGCGCCAGCCGCCTCGGCTACGGCGATGGGGGGGTGAACCGCGCACGCGTGGAGTCGCTGCGGAGGGAGTGGGGCCCGCCGACGGGTCGCTGAGGGCTCGTGGAGGAGGTCTTGGCATCGCGAGGCTCGTAGCCGAGCCCGCTGCAGCGCTAGCATGGCGGCATGCAGGACCTGATCATCGGCAGCCGCCTCGGTGGACGCTACGAGCTGCTGGAGCGCCTCGGCTCGGGAGCGACCGCGCGCGTCTACCGGGCACGGCAGCTTCCCTTCGATCGCGACGTGGCGATCAAGGTCCTCCGTGCCGATGTCGCCGGCATGTCGGTCGACGTGGTGCGGGCTCGCTTCAAGCGGGAGGCCAAGCAGCTCGCCCGGCTCTCCCACCCCAACGTGGTCAAGCTCTTCGACTACGACGTGCTCGACAACGGGACTGCTTACCTCGTGCTCGAGCGGCTGCATGGCTGCACGCTGCACAGCCGCCTCACGCGTGAGCCGCAGGCGGCCGAGGTGGTCGTTCCTCTGATCCTCGACATGCTTCGTGGCCTCCGCCACGTGCATGGACGCGGGCTGGTGCACCGCGACCTCAAGCCCTCGAACATCATGCTCGAGCCCGAGGCACAGGGGGAGCGCGCCGTGCTGATGGACTTCGGCATCGCCTTGGTCAGCGAGCCCGAGGTCGAAGACGAGGCCGACCAAGACCTCACGCGAGACGCCTTCATCGGTACGCCCGCGTACGCATCGCCCGAGCAGGCTGCCGGGCAGCCCATCGACGCTCGGTCCGACATCTACGCACTGGGCTGCATCTTCTACCGGCTGCTCAGCG
>PKDJ01000256.1 GCA_002862545.1 Pseudomonadota bacterium | reverse complement strand
AGCGCGTGAAGCAGTAGTTGACGCTGTCGCCGCCGCAGTGGCCGTCGTTGTTGTAGGCCGAGAAGCACCCCGGCTCGTAGCTCGGGTAGGTCGCGCAGTAGTCGATGACCTCGGGCAGCGGATCGCCGGAGGGACGGCAGTGCGCGGACGTTCCCCAGCCCTGGTACCAGCCCATGTTGTCGATCACGTCAGGCTCGGTGGAGCACTGGTAGTCTTCCGGGACGCCACCAAAGACGATGGAGCAGGCCTCGACGCAGGTGTAGGGTGGGGTGTCGCCCCAAGGGGGGCCCGCATTTGCCGCGTAGGAGCCCACGTAGACCCCGCCCGCCGGCCCAAAGTCGACGGTCGACGAGACGGCACAGGTCGACAGGTCGAGCAGGGCAAAGGACTTTCCGCAGGCCGCGTCAGGCAGGTCCGGATCGATGGTGCGCACGCTGTCGACGTCGAGGTCGGGGAAGGGTCCGAAGCGACTGACCGGGGGCAGCAGACCGATGTCGGTGCCCTCGCAGCGTCCGCCCGTCAGCGTGTAGGAGCCAACTTCGTCGGCGGCCAGCAGCAGGTAGCGCCCGCCCTCCGACCCCCGCATCTCGAACTCGACGACGCCGGGGCAGTCCCCGCGAACCTCCAGTGTCGCGAGACCACCGGCCAGTGCCGAGCTGAGCAGGATCCACCACATGCCAGACCTCCTTGGTGTCCATCCTAGCTCAGGATGGAGGAACGGCAGCTATGGGGTCTCGGACGTCTCGGTGGTCTCGAGCGTGGTCTCTGGCTCCTCTGGCGCGGGCTCGTCGTAGACATAGACCTCGGCCATGCCGAGCCCGAGAGCGACGCTGATGTTCTGGCACACCCCGGTCTCATCGGGGGCGAGGTCGGCGAGGCTCGGGATGAGGACGGGCAGGGCATCCTTCAGGGTGCTGTCGATCGCGGCGTTCAGCAGGCCGTCGAGGAGGTTGGCGTAGGGGAAGCCCCCGCCGAGCACGCCCTCGGCCGTGCCGGTCTCCTCGTCGAGCGCGACACGCACCGAGGCCTCGCCGATGGAGAGCACCATCTGAGCGCTGAAGATGTCGATGGGCAGGTCGAAGTTCAGTCCCTCGGCCGTGAGCACGCCGCTCTCGATGCGGCCCTCGACGGGCTCCGCCATCGCGACGGTCTCCGAGAGGTACATCGTCTGGTCGACCAGCAGGCGACCGTCAGAGCCGCGCGCAGGCATGCCGGCGCCGAAGACCAGGCGAACGGCGACGCAGTCGTCCTGCTGCCAGTCATCGACCCCCTCAAGCTCGAGCAGCAGGAGCAGACGGCCATCGTTGATCGCGCCCTGGATGATGTCCTCGAGCCCGACCGCCTCGGTCGTGTCGAGGAAGGGCATCAGCCCGGCGATGGCGTTGTCGATGCCGCCCACGCCGTCGGGGGAGACGTAGTCGGCGCGCCCGCAGCCGGTGGGGTCACCCGTGGCCGTGATCGCCCCGTCGATGTCGAAGCCGGCGGACACCCCGTCGGTCTCACGCTCGAAGCCGATCTCCCGGGCGATCAGGTACCGGGTGGGCTCGACGGAGCCGCAGAGCCCCTCGTCGACCTTCCCCTTCTTCTCGGGCTCGACACCACAGGAGAGGAGGACCACGAGGGGAGCGAGGGAGCAGAGCGTCTTCATGCACGGAGTGTAGCCGACCCGAGCCCCGGGCGGCAGCACGACACCGATGTCGGACTCTGGCGCCGTGTGCATTGGTTCGCCGATGTCGATTCGCACACAGAGCGGGTCTCCGAGTTGGCCCGACATCTGCAGGTGTCCATGGCGGGAGGTCGGATGGTGCTCGTGCTCGCGTGGCTCTCGGCGGTGGCTCTGGCGGCGGACATCCAGTTCACGTTCGTCGGTCAGCCCGACTGTGTGGCGATCGACTACGCCGACGGCGTGTCGACCATCCACAACGGCTGCGAAGCGCCGATTCTGGTCGATGCGTCCGTCAAGTCGGCGTGGCGGCCCATCCTGCCGGGCCACTCCGAGGAGGTCCGCGACCTCAGTGCGTTCACCATCGGCCTGCAGGGCGAGCTGCACCGTGCGGTGGCGGTCGTCCACGTCGAGGAGGAGCCGGCCGCGCCGGCCGAGGAGGCCGGTCCGGTTGTCGTCGCCGACGGGCGGTGATTCATCCCTGCTCTTGGCCTCTGCTCCTCACTCCGGACGCTGTACCGCCAGCGCCTCCACCACCTGCAGCCACCGCTGCAGGTCGACGGTCAGCGGCGGCAGCTCGTAGCCGTGGTGGTGCGTGGCCCGGGAGAGCGCCTCCCAGGTCCAGGCGACACGCCGCGCGAAGGCTTTGTCGTCGGCGTAGTGCTGGAGGCAGAGCAGCTGCACGCTGAAGTTGGCCGCCCGCGCCCCGGGTGCGTTGCGATCGAGCCAGCTCCGGAGTGCCTCCTCGAGAGCGATGCGACTGAGGAGGGCGACCGAGCGCGGGGCGGAGGCGCCGAGGGCGCCGGGAGCCTCGAGCAGGGCGCGGGCGTCGGCGAGCCAGGCCTCGGCGGAGCGGTCTTGGCTCATGCCTGCACCCAGTGGCAGATGCGCTCGGTGTCGCGGATCAGATCGAGCAGGCTGTGGGAGTAGCCCTGGGTGCTGCCGTGGGCGCCCTCCTTCATCGCGCGGAAGGCGTCGGCGAGGCGAGGGCTCTGGTTGTTCAGCGCGCCGAAGATCTTGTTCGCCTGGTGCGTTCCGTCGTACTTCGCGAGCGCGACCAGGCTCTGCAGTCCGCGGGTGTCACGGATCAGTGCCTCGACCTCGGCGTGGGGCTCTCCGCTGGCGAGGCGTCGGCCGCGCAGCACGCGGGTACTCGCCGCCTCGAGGGCCGAGCGGCAGTGCCCGGCCACCAGCACCCCGGCGACGCGGTCGCCCAGCTCGGTGCTCGCTCGGGCGGCCTTGTGGGCGTCGGCGAGGTAGCGGCGGACGGGTTCCTGTCGGACATGCACGCCGACGTGGGAGCGCTCTCCCCGGCGGACCTCGATCACCTTGGCGTCGAGCTGCATGCGGGAGACTGCGGCCGGGAGCCGAGGGTCGTGGGTGAACACGACCACCTGGCGGTCCTGAGCCAGCTCGGCGAGCAGGAGCGCGAGGCCGTCGACCTTGTGGGAGTCCATGGCCTGGACCGGATCGTCGATCACCACGAAGCGGAAGGGCGACTCGGGACTGGTGGCCCGAGGCAGGAAGAGCGCGAGCCCTAGCGCGTTGAGCTCGCCCTGGCTGAGGACGCCGAGGGCCGGGGCGTCTGTGCCGTCGACGGACGCGACGAGGTCGAGCGTGCCGCGCTTGCCCGACCCGCCGAGGCGGATGTCGTCGATCGACACGCTGCTCGACTGCCGCAGCCGTGCCCAGACCTGCTGTGCGCGGTCACGGATGGGTGCGAAGCGCTGCTCGCGGAGCGTCTTGGTGAGGTCTGCGAGGAACTTGCGGGCGGCGACGAGGGACTTGGCCTGGGCTGCAGCGGCCGCGGCCGCGTCGGCCTGCTCGACGAGCGCCGAGAGCCGGTGGTGGAAGGGACGCCAGCGATCTTGCGCCTCAGCCAGGGCAGTCGTCGCCGCGGCGGAGAGGCGCTCCACCGCCTCGGCGTAGAGCGCGTGGGTGTCGCGCAGCTCGGCCACCAGGGTGGCGTCTCCGGCCTCGGCCATCTGCGACCACAGCGCCACCGCCTCCGCGATGTCGGGCAGCTCCATGCCCTCGGGGGGCGCCCTGAGAGCGGGCGGGATCGTCGCGAGCCGCTGGGCCTGACGGCGGGCCTCCTGCAGCGCGCGCTCGGCGGCGGAGGCCTCGGCGCTGCGGGTGCGCAGCGAGGTCACCGTCTCGGTCGCGCGCGCGTCCCAGTCCGCCGAGAACGGGGTCTCGGTGCCGCACAGAGGGCAGTCGTCCTCCGGCCCCAGGCCCATCGCCAGCGCCTGCTCGAGCAGCTCGGCCGTCTGGTGGAGGCGCTTGGTGTCGGTGGCGCTGAGAGCCGCACAGGTCTGTAGGGCTGCAGCGAGGTCTCGGGTCACCTCGACCACACGCTCCGGCGTCGGGACGCGGACACCAGCGAGGGCGCGCAGAGCGGCCAGCGGTCCCTCGTCTCCCGTCGCGCCGCCGAGCAGCACCGTCTCGATGGCGTCGGTGTCGGGCGCGCGCTTCGCCAGCGCCTCCCGGCAGACCTCCGCGCGTGGATCGTCGACGTCCGTCAGCTCGGCCGCCAGGGCCTTGGCCTCGGTCTTCCAGTCCTTCGCGAGCTTCTCGGGGGCCTTCTTGGCCGCGAGCAAGGCCTCGAGGGCCTCTGTCAGGCGCTCCAGTCCGAGGATGCGGTACAGCGGCGTGTAGAGGTCGATCGGCCGAGCATCGGCGATCTTCCCGAGCTCCGAGTAGGAGAGGATCGGTGGCGTCGCCTGCACCGCATCCTCCCAGCCCGTCTCGGCGAGGGTGCCGCTGGAGAGCGAGGCGACGGCGCTGTCGGCCTCGGCGGCGATGGAGGTCCACGTGCGGGTCACGGTGACCGGTCCGACGCCATCGCGGGTGAGGGTCGCCGACACACGGACCGGCTTGCTGGCGGGGTGATGGAGGTTGGCCCACCCCTTCTTCCAGTCCGAGTGCTTGCGTCCACTCCAGCGCACCGAGCTGCCCGAGAGCGCTACCTCGAGGGCCTCGACGTAGCTCGACTTGCCACAGCCGTTGCGGCCAACGACCAAGGTGAGCCCCGGGCCGGGATCGAGGTTCAGGGTGTCGCCGCTCGCGATGCCGCGGAAGCCCTCGACCCGAATGGCCGACAGCCAGGCGGGTGCGGCGCCGGCGATGTCGGTGATTCCCACGCGCCTGCGTGGATCGGAGACGGTCGAGCCCTCGAGGACGTCGGAGAGCTCGCCCGTGCAGGCGGCGAGGGCGTAGGTCTGGACGTCGTCGCCGAGGGAGCCGGCCTCGAGGGCGGTGATCACAGCGTCGAGGATCGTGGACATGGGCTCTCCCGCTGGCGGACGAGCGTACACGAAGTGCGGTCTAGGCGGATCTTCGGAGAGACGTCGCCATGGGTCCCCACGGGGTGCTTGTGTCAAGATGGCAAGCATTTGAACAGATATAGAGCGGAACGCATGGGGGTTGTGGTAGATGATGTACAGCTATTGCGCAGAGATTGAGAGAAGCTCCGGTGGAACGCGAAGCTGCTGACGACCCTCGCGTCCTTCCGAGGCGGGACCCGCGATGAGCTCGCCTTACGACTTGATCGTCGCAGGCGCGGGGCTCGGAGGGCTGAGCTTCCTGTGGCACCTGATCGCTGCGGGTGGTCCGCCGCGCCGTGTGCTCGTGATCGACCGGAGCTTCGAGCCGACGAACGATCGGACGTGGTGCTTCTGGGGTCCGAGAGACGCACCCTTTGCGGAGCTCGCCGTCGCGCGCTGGTCCGAGGCCGAGGTCTGCTTCGGCGGGGAGCGTCACACGGACTCGCTCGGTGACCTCCGCTACCACTGCATTCCGAGCCACGATTTTCGCCGGCACGTGCTCGACAGGATTGATGCGACGCCCTGGATCACGCGTGTCGAGGCGAACATCTTCGATCTCGGCGAGGACGCCGGCGGAGCCTACGTCGACACCAGCGCGGGTCGCTTCACCGGCGAGTGGATGCTCCAGAGCCTGCGCTACCTGGGCGACAGCGCGACGCGCAGGCTGCGCTACCCCGTGCGCCAGCACTTCGGCGGACTCGAGATCCGCACCGCACGGCCGGTGTTCGATCCGAGTCGCCTCACCCTGATGGACTTTCGCGTCCCGCAGCAGGACGGCACCACCTTCGTCTACGTGCTGCCCTTTGCGCCGGACCGTGCGCTCGTCGAGCACACCATGTTCTCGCCGAGGGCGCTGCCGGCCTCTAGGCACTTCGAGCTCGCCGAGGACTACATCCGTGAGCGCTTCGACGTGCCCTTCGAGGTGCTCCGTCGCGAGTCGGGCAACATCCCGATGGACGATCGCTTCCCCGACCAGCAGGCGTCGTCACGGGTGTTTCAGATCGGCGTCGTGGGGGGCCAGATCAAGCCGAGCACGGGCTACACCTTCGCGCGGGTGCAGCGGCACGCGAGCGCGCTCGCTGGGCACTTTGCGACCACCGGTGAGCTCACCGTCCAGGCGTCTTCGGGTCCTCGCTTTCGCCTCTACGACACGCTCTTGCTGCGGATTCTCCACGATGAGCCAGAGCGCGCGGAGGGGGTCTTCCGGGAGCTGCTCACGCGGTCGCCGCTCCCCCTCGCGCTGCGCTTCCTCGACGAGCAGACCACGCTCTCCGACGAGGCGCGGTTGTTCGCCAAGCTGCCCACGTGGCCCTTCTTGAGTGGGGTGCCCACGACACTGCTCAGCGGTCGCACCCTCCCCCCCGCGGGCCTGATGGTCGCCCTCACCGTGCTCATCTGCTGGGCCTCGTCGTTCGTGATCGGCCTGGGTGGCTGGCATCCGGGTGCGGGCAGCTGGCCCGCCGACCTGGCGTGGGTGGCCCTGCAGGCCTTCCTGAGCACAGGCGTGTTCATCACGGCCCACGACGCGATGCACGGGCTCGTGGTGCCCGGCAACAAGCGCATGAACACGTGGGTCGGCCGAATCTGCACCTTGGGCTATGCGGGGCTCGACTACGACGGCCTGGCCGCGGCCCACCTCGTGCACCACAGCAAGCCCGCCACCGAGCACGACCCGGACTACTACCGGATTCGGCCCAATCCCGTGTCGTGGTACTTCGACTTCATGTGGCAGTACCTGTCGGTCCGCCAGCTGGTGTGGCTGGTGTTCCTGTGGGTGGCGCTGCTGAACGTCGTCGACCTGCAGACCGGCCTGATGTTCTGGGCGGCGCCGCTGATGCTCAGCACGCTGCAGCTGTTCTTGGTCGGCACCTGGTGGGTCCATCGGCCGGGGGTCTACCTGGGTGACGGGCCCCTGCGGGCGCGGAGTCTAGACGTTCACCCTTTGCTCTCGTTCTTCGCCTGCTACCACTTCGGCTACCACTATGAGCACCATGCCCGCCCCGATCTCCCGTGGTGGCGGCTCTGGCAGTTCCGAGGGCTGCGCGTGGCGCCGCCCGTCACCGCTCGCGAGAGAGCATCATGAACGCTGTGTCGACGCACGAGCCTGAGGTTGCTCCACAGATCCCCGGTGTGCGCTGTCGCTTCCTTCGGGCTGACGAGGCCTCCAACCCCGGAGCGGCGCTGGATCTCGTCCTGGTGGCAGAGCCGGACGGCGATGCATCGGCGGCTGGCCTGGCGCGGCTGCTCTCGGAGCAGCGCGAGCGACTGGTGGAGCTCATGCGGGAGCACGGCAACGTCCTGTTCCGCGGCTTCGATGTCGCGCCGGAGGCGTTCGAGGGAGTCGTGGCCACGGGCTTCGACGCGGACCGCTTCTTGTGGATGTTTCCGATGGCGCCGCGGTGGGCGCGGGCGCTGCTCGATCTGCCGCTCGTCGGTCGCATCACCCGTGCCTTTCTCGGGTGGATCGAGTCGGCCGCGACCGGCCGGGCCATCGTCGGTGACAAGCAGTCCACCCTCGCTGACGACCAGACCATCCAGTTTCCGCACCACGAGTACGGGATCTTCTTCAACGTGCCTCGGGTGCTCGCCTTCTTCTGCGAGCGAGAGGCGGAGCGCCAGGGTGAGACCCTGCTGTGCGACGCACGCTCGGGCTACGTCGGCATGCCGTCGGCGCTCCGCGCGCACTTCGAGTCCACCGAGTACATTCGGTACCGTAGCGAGAACCAGTGGTATCTGCCCCCGTTCACGGCGCCCGCGGTCCTGTACCATCCCGATGACAGTCACCCGTCCATGAACTTCACGGCGTACCAGCACGATGTGTTCGCGCGGGTCGCGGAGCGGTGGTTCCCGGAGCACGAGATCACCGCGACCTCGCAGGACGAGACCTTCAGCTTCGTGCCGACCTTCCACCGCGGTGAGCACACCTCTCGTGGGCTCTCGGAGGACCAGATCGTCGCGCTGGCCGAGAGCCACCTCGAGCGCTCGGTGCTCCTGCGCTGGAAGCAGGGAGACCTGCTGCTGATGGACAACTTCCGTGTGGTCCATGGTCGGCTCAATGCCGGGATGCCGGAGCGCAAGGTCCTGCAGATCGTGCTGTGCGACTACATCCGCAACGCCAACCGCTTCACGGTCTAGCGGGCGACTCGCGACGGCTCAGACGAGCCAGCCGTCCTCGGGCGCTTCCTGAGTGAGTGCGGGGAAGAGGCTCGCGTCGTCGGTACCGGCCACGTCGCCAGTCCAGGCGACGGTGGAGAAGCTCTGGGGGATGCAGAGGGCCACGAGGAGGGAGAGTGTGGTGAGCATGTCGGGCCCCTGTCAGGTGAGTCGCCAATTCTCTCGGCAGCCTGATTGTAATACACTGAA
>PKDJ01000200.1 GCA_002862545.1 Pseudomonadota bacterium | reverse complement strand
GGTGCATGCGCGAGTCACTGGATTTCGGGTTGCCGGGCGCGGAGAGACGGTCCTGCTGCGCCGCGGCGACAGCCTCAGGGTGTTCTCCAGTGACCCGGACAGGGCCAAGAAGGAAGCGCTCGGAGGCAGCGGCACGAGCGCTCGTCGCACCGGGTGGATTGATCTCGGGAGGGTGCGCCTGACTGTCGATCCGCGCGCCGAGTGGCGGCAGATCGCTCGCGAGGCATGGCGACTGATGCGCGATCACTTCTGGTCATCCGAGCTGGGAGGGGTCGACTGGGACGCCATCTGGGAGCGCTACGCGGTCTATGTCGATCGCGTGGCCACGCGCGGCGACCTCGACGACATCCTCTGGCTCATGCAGGGCGAGCTCGGCACCAGCCATGCCTATGCCATGGGTGGGGACCGCCGCCGTGGCCGCCGTCGTCAAGTCGGCCGCCTGGGGGCAACGCTCTCCTGGAGCGAGTCGGACAGCGGCTGGCGCGTCGACACCGTCTTCCAGGGTGACCCAGGTGACCGACGCCGGAGCTCACCGCTGACCGAGGTAGGGGTGGACGTTCAGGAAGGCGACGTCGTCATGGCGGTCGACGGCCGGCGCCTTGATGCGCAGACACCACCCGCCGCAGCTCTGATCGACCGGGCCGAGCAACCAACCTGGCTCACCGTGCGACGCGGAGAGGGACCACCACGAGAGCGCGTGGTCTACCCGCAGCGGGACGACCGGCAGGCCGTCTATCGACACTGGGTTCTACGCAACCGTGCGAGAGTGCACGCGGCCACGAGCGGACGGTGTGGCTACGTCCACATCCCAGACATGGGTCCAAGCGGCTTTGCGCACTTTCACCGCGACTTCAAGGTGGAGTCTGGACACGAGGCACTGATTGTGGACGTCCGCGCAAACGGCGGCGGCCATGTCTCGCAGCTCCTGCTGGACAAGCTCGCCCGACGCCGACTTGGGTTCAAGGTGCAGCGGCATGGTGAGCCGGCGCCCTACCCCGCCTACTCCCGCGCGGGTCCGTCGGTGTGCATCACTGACGCCTTTGCGGGCTCAGACGGCGACATCTTCAGCCACGCATGGCGTGCGATGGGACTCGGCCCCCTGATCGGCACCCGAACCTGGGGTGGCGTCGTGGGTATCTGGCCTCGGCAGCGTCAGGTCGACCGCGGACTCGTCACCCAGCCGGAGTTTGCCAGCTGGTGGCCCGAGCTCGGCTACTCGATGGAGAACCACGGTGTGGAGCCCGACGTCGTCGTGCCGTTTCCGCCGGAGGCCCATGGCGCCGGCGAAGATCCACAGCTGGCCCGTGCGCTCGCCCTGATCGCCGACGGGCTCGCCGCATGGGAGGAGCCCCCGCTGCCCGGTTCAGGGTGAAGGTACGAAGCCCAGCAGCGTGCGGGGATGCCGGTCGGTGACCACCAGCCAGCCCCGCTCACCAAGCCGAGCCAGCCCCTCCCAGTTCCGCGAGGGCCCGTCCAGTGCCAGATACGTGGGCGGACCAGCGATAGAGACCGGCGGCCCTACATGCATCGGCACGATGCGCTCCACCTTCCACTGCCCCGCGTGGGTCGGTCCCGTGCCGAACACTCTCGCGATGGGATCATCTCGCGTGCGCAGAGCGTCGTCGCCACTCCAGAGGTAGTTCATCACCTCGAAGCGCCCGTCGCGAAGTGCGGTCACATCGGTGACTCGGTAGGGAACCCTCGGCAGTGGCACCACACCCGCTGGTGCGGCTACCCGCTCGGCGCCTGGAGAGAGCGCGCGAGAGTCTTCGAAGCGTCGGGCAAAGGGCTCCGCCGTGAATGGAGCACCATTGAGCTCGTGTAGGGTCCACACGGCATCGTCGACGATCAGAACGGCCTCGTCGCCCTTGTTCACGACCTTCGTAGACGCCTCGATCGCTGTCGCGTGCGCCACGTCGAGCTGAAGACGGCGGCCGCGAAGCTGCCCCGGCACGATCCACGCGCCTCTGGGGCTGCGCTCGGCTGTCACCCAGACGGTGTCTTCCTCCACAGCAAGGGCCTCGAAGCCATCGAAGCCCACCAGCTCACCGAGTCCTGGCGCCTCGAGCGGCCACGGTTCCGGCCGTAGTGGCGCCCCCTCGACGGCCCGGACGACAGCCGCTCGCGAGGCCGCCCACAGGACGCAGTCGCGGGCGCGCTTGCACTCCGGCAGCAGCAGGAGGTGGTCGCCTGCCCAGGCCAGTCCGCTGATCTCCTGTGTGGGCTCGCTAGCCGGCCCCCGAAGGTCGAGGAGCTGTACCGGCACCTCACGCGCCTCCACGCGCCAAGCGGGAGGCTCAAGCGCGGAGAGCGTGCACGACAGGAGGGACAAGACCGGCAGCATGCTCTCGCCTAGCCCGTCTGTAGTCGGACGGCGGGATACTCCAGGCCCATGTCGCCTGTCCGTCTCTTTGCTCGCGTGACGCTCGCCGCGCTGGTGGGCCTTGCGCCCCTCCTGGCCCTCACCTTGTCGGCCGAGGCAGTGGAGGCCCTCTACGTTCCCTGGCTCGGCTACCCCGCCAGTCTGCTGCTCACGGGCATCACCCGCCACCTGCCCTTCTGCCTTGCCGAGTGGCTCGAGGGGGCCACGTTCGTGGCTGTCTCGGGCGTCGTGTTTGGACTGGGCCGCGCCTGGTGGACAGGTCGCATCTCTGCCGAAGAGGGCACCCGACTAGGTGGCTGGGGCCTCGCCGCTGCGGTCTCGACGGTGGGGCTTGCTTTCTACCTGTCCTGGGGCCTGCACTACGGACGACCGCCAGCGGCCGAGCGCCTCGGCTGGACGACAGCGCCCCTAACGACCGAGGATCGCGCAGAGCTCACGGCCCTCGCAGAGGAGCTCATCGAGGTCACCAACGCCCACTACCTGGAGCTCCACGGGTCCACGGACGCCGAGGTGGTGTCTGCCACCATGGATCCTGCGGCCATCGATGCCGCTACCGACGACGGGTGGGCCAGAGCCGCGCGTGCGCTGCGCCTGCCTTCGCGGATGGAGGTCTCCCGAGGCCCTGCCAAGCCACTGCTCTCCTCGCCCATCTTCACCCGTCTCGGGATCAGCGGCTTCTTCTTTCCCTTCACCGGAGAGGCCAACTACAACACGATGCCTCCACGCTGGCAGCTACCGCAGACCATCGCCCACGAGAAGGCCCACCAGCGCGGCATCGCTAGCGAAGACGAGGCAAACTTCTTCGGCTTCGTCGCATGCATTCACAGCAACGAGCCGTTCGTCCGGTACGCCGGCTGGCTCTTCGCACAGCGCCAGATCCTGCGCGTCCTGCTGCAGATCGACCCCGAGTCCGCAGGAGAGCTGCTGCAGACACGTCACCCGGGTGTGCAGAGAGACGTCAACGCCGCGCATGCCTTCTGGACTGGGTACGACGGCGCCGCAATGGACCTTGGCCAGGCGATGAACGACGCCTACCTGAAGCTCAACCAGGTGGAGGGAGGCGCGCTGTCCTACAGCCGCTCCGCGTTGCTCATCGTGGCCTGGTCGCGGGAGCGGGAGCAAGAAGGCCCCCTCTGAGCCCAACGTTCCAACAACCGCGCTAGGGGCGGACGCCCGTGCGCTTCGCTCGGAAGCGAAGCTTACCCAGGGCCTTCAGCTCGATCTGCCGAATGCGCTCCTTGGTCAAGCCGACCATCTCGCCGATGGCCGCGAGTGTGTGCCGCTCGTTGTTGCCGATCCCAAAGCGCAAGTGAATCACCTTGCTCTCCAGCGGGTCGAGGGTCTCGAGCAAGCGTCGCGCCTCCCCCTCCATCTGCCGGCTGCTGATCTCCTCGAGGGGCTGCGGCTGCTCCGTGTCGGGGATCACCTCGTTGAGGGTCGTGCCGCTCTCCCTGTCGATCGGTCCATCGAGCGCCACGCAGCCGCGCTCCAGGTCGTGTCCGATGCGGCGTGCACGACGCACGTCAGACGGCGAGATTCCGAGCTGCTCAGCGATCTCGTCGGGCGTGGGCACGCGCTGGAGCTGGTCGGTGAGGGCCTGCTCTACCCGAGTGACACGCCGGACCTGGGCGAGCGTGTTCACGGGGATGCGAATGGTTCGACTGTGCCGCGACAGGTAGCCCTCGATGGCTTGGCGAATCCACCAGCCCGCGTAGGACCCGAAGCGGGCACCCTTGCGGTGGTCGAACTTGCGTGCGGCTCTCATCAGACCGAGGTTTCCTTCCTGCACCATGTCCAGGTAGAAGCTCCGGCTCCGGTACCGCTTGGCCATCCAGAGGACCAGCCGAAGGTTCGACCGCGTGAGCGTGACGACACACTTCTCCAGCTCATGGTTCGCATCGGCAAGCTCGGTGTAGCCGGCGATGAAGTCTTCAGGATTCACCCGCCAGGCCTGGCGCAGCGTCTTTGCGGCAGTCGAATCACGACGCGCCTTTCGTGCCGCCTTCAGCTCGGGCTTTCGCTTGCGGACGATCTCCGCGAAGTCCTCGTCCTGCAGCCCGAGCTCGCCCAGGAGGCGGAGCTGCTCGTCGACGATGGCCTGCAGCGTGTCGCCCTGTGCCTTCTGACGTTGACCCGCGAGGGTCTTGAGGCGACGAAGATGCTGCCCCGCCATCTCAACCTTGATCTCGATGTCTTCGAGCGCGGTCGGTCCCATCCGCGCCACCCCGGCGAGCAGACGCTCGCGCGCTGCGATCATCGTCAGGGAGATCTGGTCTTCCTCCTCCGGCGTCAGACGAGAGATCGCACTCGCCTCGTCCATGTACCGGTTCAGCAGATCGGCGCTCGCAGCCGAGGTGGGTGTCTTTCGGCGACGAGGACGAGTCCGAAGCGGAGCTGGCTCCTCCGCATCTCCTTCGTCCTCCTCATCGAGGTCGTCGTCCTCCTCTTCCTCGTCCTCCAGCGGGGCGGGCTCGTCGCTGGATGCGACCTCGAAGTCCACGAGGACGAAGCGCACCTGCCCTGGACGTGCCTCGACGAGAGAGGCGGCCTCCTCCAGCGAGCCCACGAAGACGAGGAGCGGATCAATCCCGAGGGGGTCTTCCGACCACCGCTCGACACGGCCCTCGGCGTCCAGACCACCCAGCGGCAAGAGCTCGTCGAGCGCACTGCCATCGACGACGATGGACTTCACGAGAGTTCGCGCCCGCCGGACCGGCGCCACGACGATGACGAACTGCTCGATGTGACGGTCTCGGGCGGACTCGACCAGCGCCGTCAGGGTGCCCACTGGCGCCAAGTCTGCATCGGCCCGCAGCCGCTTGGGCCCCTCGACGGTCTCTTGGAGGAGCTCGATCACCGCAGCTGCTCCGAGCAGAACGGGCGTCGAGCCTGCTGTCGGAACGAAGAGGGCCTGCTCCAGCGCACCGCTTCCGGGAGCCAACGGCTCTGCGAGCAGTGCAGCATCCGTCAGGATGAACTGACTGACCGGGACGGCTTGGTCGCCCTCGTGGGAGATGGACGCCTCGGAGAGCAGGGGCCACGCGTCCGCCGCACACTCGAGGAGCCGTAGCCACGGCTCACGCGCCGGCTCGATCGCAGCGACGGCCTGGTCGAGGATCCAGGCATCGTCCAAGAAGCCGACGAGCCCCATCCGATCGTCGATGCTGTCCTCTTCGAGGATCAGGTACCCGAGCGCTGCACGCGCGATGGCGACCTCCTCCTCGTCGGCGTTCGCCTGCAGCACGTTCGCCAAGAACTCGGCGTTGCGAAGGAGCCGCCGAACGAACAGAGACCCGGACGGAATACCGGGCTCTTCGCAGAACTTACGCGTGCTTGCCACGAGCTCGTCATCGGGAGCAATCGGCTCACGACGCAGCTGCTCGAGGATGTCTTCCGCGCGACCACGATCTTCCGGGGACAGCTCGGGCGGCACGTAGGCCGAGGTGTGGCCGAGTGCCCGGCGCACCTTGTGCACGACCAGTGAGAGCACGAACGAGTGCGCCTGCAGTGCCAGCTGGGAGAGCGCCTCGGGCTCGGGACCACCACTGCGCGACAGGTAGGCCAGCCCAGCACGAGCGTTGGCTCTCGCGTCTCGGGATGTGCTCTTCTCGACGGCCTCGATCAGCTCGTCGACAGAGCGCTGGAAGGTGTTGGCCCACGCGAGCTCTCCGTCCACCCTTGCGGCCCAGGCTCGAGCCTCGGCGACGAGGCCGCGGTCGTCGGCATCGACGTCGGCCAGTGCGGTGACGAGTTCTTCGAGCAGGCACATCTGGTCGGCGAAGCTCAGCGCGTGCATTCAGTCCCCTACGATGACGGTGGTCGCTTTAACATCAGACCCGACAGGCACGTGGCTCGCGACACCAAGGGAGGGTACCTCGGGATGACGACGAGGCCGACATGTCCTTCTTCCAAGAGCCTTTCGCTCCCTCGAACCCTTGGGTCGTGGACCGCGCACTGCGGGCCGAGCTCGAGCGACGGCTGGGCGTCGATCTCCTCGCTACCGTCACTCCCTCGCTGGCCGCACTGGGCGAGGCAGCAGCCGGTCCGCTCGCAGATCTTGCAGAGCAGGCGGAGGCGTCGCCCCCGCGCCTCGTTCAGTATGATCCCTGGGGGCGGCGCATCGACGCCATCTCCACGTCCCCGGCTTGGCGCGCTCTGAAGGACTTCAGCGCAGCCCATGGCCTCGTCGCGACGGGCTACGACGAGAGCCTCGGAGATCGCCGACGAGTCGTGCAAGCGGCGATGCTCTACCTCTACAGCGGCACCTCGGCGACGTTCTCCTGTCCGCTCGCGATGACGGACGCCGCTGCACGAGTCCTCCAGCTGCATCCCGACACTGCAGCCGCCGAGCGCCTGCTGCCAAGACTTCTCAGCCGCGAGCCAGCCACCTTCATCACCTCTGGCCAGTGGATGACCGAGCGAGCGGGTGGCTCCGACGTGGGGCGCACCAACACCATCGCGAGACCTCTCGAGGGGTCGCGCTACACGCTCCATGGAGTCAAGTGGTTCACCTCGGCGACAACGGGCGAGATGGCGCTCACGCTCGCGCGCATCGATGACGGGGACAGTCCGCCTGTCGAGGGCTCGCGTGGTCTCTCTCTGTTCTGCGTCGAGCTCACGCCGCACCCCGAGGGTGGCCTGTCGGGCATTCGGGTGAACCGCCTGAAGGACAAGCTGGGCACGCGTGCCCTCCCAACCGCAGAGCTGACGCTCGACGGCGTCGTAGCCACACGCCTCGGTGAGGTCGGGCGCGGCGTCCGCAACATCTCCACCATGCTGAACGTCACCCGGTTCTACAACGCCATCGCCAGCGCCTCGGGGATGGCCCGGGCCACGTGGCTCGCCTGGGACTATGCCCGGCGCAGGTATGCCTTCGGCAAGGCCATCGCCGACCAACCGCTGCATCGACGCACCCTGCGCTGGCTGGAGTCTGAGACTGCTGCAGCCCTGGCGATGTGCATGGAGGTCGCGGACCTGTTGGGTCGCGAGGAGCATGGAACCGCCAGCAAGGAGGAGCTTCAGCGGCTCCGGGGGCTCGTACCGATCGCCAAGCTGACGCTCGGAAAGCAGGCCGTCGCTGTCGCCTCCGAGGCCCTCGAGTGCTTTGGTGGCGCCGGCTACATCGAAGACACCGGACTTCCTAGGCTGCTGCGCGACGCACAGGTGCTGCCCATCTGGGAGGGAACGACGAACGTGCTGTCGCTCGATCTGCTGCGCGCGCAGTCGCGGAGTGGGGCTGTTGAGATCGTTATCGACGATCTAGAGCGGCGCTCGGCCGGACTGTCCCAGCCCAGCGGCCGACTGATCGAGCGGACCCTCGACGCCCTCCGTCGCGGGCTCCGAGCCGGCCTCGCGGACGGCACTATCGAGGGTGATGCGCGTCGGCTGGCACTGGGCCTCGGGCGCTGCGCCCAGGCGGTCTTCCTTGGAGAGACCGCCGAGTTCGATGCACGCGAGGGGCACCAGCGCTTCGCCACGTTCGTGAACCACCACCTCGCAGGCCCCGTAGACTGGTGGCCCTCCTCTCCCGCAAAGGAAGCCTGATGTCGCTGCTGCTGCTGCTTGCCTGCGGACCTGGACTCAACCTCTCCGGTGACTGGTCAGGTGCCATGGTCTGTGACGAGACCGAGTACCGCCTCGACTGGGGTCCGGTCGAGAAGGTCGGCGGGCTCTGGCAAGGTGCAGGAGTCCTCGACTACGGCGACTCGGCCTTGGGAGAGCGCATGCTGGAGTTCGAGCTGGAGGTCGAGGTGACGAGAGACGGGCTCGACGCCCAGCTCTACGACTGCGAGCTCGTCTACGCGAGCGCGCCAGAGCCAGCTCCATGCTTGCCGATCACTCTAGAGGCGGACGAGGAAGACCCCAACTTCCTCACGGGTACTCTCGACATCTGCCCGGTCGAGCTGAGTCGGTAGCGCCCCCGAGACATGCTCTCGCGCTTGTTAGAGGCCGTGACACCGATTGAGTAATCCCGAGAGAGCGCCTGGACGAAACCTCCCCCGGGGGCCCTTGCGCTCGCGTCGATACTAAGAAGAATATAAGGAAGCTTGGGAGATCTGATACGCTCTGGGCCGATGGCCCGGCGAATTACAT
>PKDJ01000198.1 GCA_002862545.1 Pseudomonadota bacterium | reverse complement strand
TGGTGCCCGACGAAGAGCCTGTGGTCCCCGACGAAGAGCCCGTGGTGCTGCCCGACGAGCTGCCGGTGTAGGTCGGGGTGTCCGTGTCCGTGTCCGTGTCGGTATCCGTATCGGTGTCCGCGTCGGTGTCGGTGTCGATGTCCGTGTCGCTGTCGCTGTCGCTGTCCGAATCCGCGTCGGTGTCGGCGTCGGCGTCGGCGTCCGTGTCCACGTCGGTCGGGTCAGCGGGGGAGCCCGTCTCGATCAGGTCGACCTTGTCGGTGGTCGGATCCGAGCAGGCCATGAGCAGCCCAACGAGGATCACTGCTGCCGTTCGCATTCCGGTCTCCCTCTCGACCCGCACCGGGGCTGTGCAACGCTACCCGGCTGCAGGCGCAGCCGCCACCCACGGGTTCTGAAGATTGTGACAGAGCAGGGCCACGGATGTCCAGCCAGCCGCGTCACAATGGACTCTCTGTTGGGTCGAGTCCGAACACCCGGCACACCCTGCGAGGGACGCTTGCCCGGCCTCTGCGTCGGTTACCCGTGACAAGCAGGAGGCCCAATGTTCGCACTGTGGCTGCTGGGAGCCGCGGCGGTCGCTCAAGAAAACGTCACCCCTCGGGGTCCCGTCGATCCGAGCTCACCGGTCGAAGAGATCGTCGTCGTGGGCGATCCCTTCGCACGCTGGGACGGCACCCGCTGGTACGTCGCGACAGAGCTGGTGACGCCACTCGGACTGCAGCTGCAGAGCGATGAGAACTTCGGCTTCTGGACCCACGCCTTCCAGCTGCGCTCGGTCTTCGCCTGCGAGAAGGACTGGAAGCTCGGCAAGCACCGCTTTGAGGTGCACTGCACCATCGAGGACGTGGGCTTGCTGGCACACAGCCGCCAGAAGACACGGACTGCGGCCCAGAGAGCTCGCGTCGAGCAGGTCCTCGCCGAGCTCGACGCCAAGCTCACGGGGGCCGACGTCCAGCTGCAGGTCAAGGATGATGGCTCGGTCACCAACGTCGACATCGAGGGGCTCACCCGAGCGAATCGTCGTGAGGGGTTGATCGCCGAGACCCTCCGACAGCTCGTCTCCCGAATGGCGCTCGGCTTTCACATGCGCATCCCCGACGGTGCCGCTCGCGCCGGTAAGTGGGCCGAGTACAACTCCGCACTGATGAGCATGCCGTCCATCCAAGCGAGCAACGCCAACTCCACCGTGATGCACTTCGTCAACCAGTACAAGGGCCAGCGACTCGTGCAGACGGTCGGGGAAGGTGCCGTAGCGGTTCCCATCCCCGCCAGCGCCCTTCAGGACGATCGGGTGAGCCTCGACGGTGGCTCGGAGGCCAGCACCGACGCTGCACCGACCATGGCCTCCGGAGTGCAGGGCAGCGGCAACGGCAACGTCCTCGACATCCCGGCAACCTACAAGCTCAAGCTCGACGGTGTAGCGGTCTACGATCCCGACTCGGGAATCATGAAGGAGCGGGTGTGGGCGCTCAACGGCACGCTCACGGCCAGCTCACCCGGCTCCGAGCGAGCCGCGCCGTACCTGCATGCTGGGAAGATCCGACTGCTCGACGCCGACGAACGCCCAGACGTGGGGGAGACCCGACAGGTCGCGCTCCCGGGCCAGCAGCTCGAGGAGATCGCGCTCTGGCAGTCGATTCAGCCCTGAGGCCTCACTCGATCGTCACCGGGTAGGCCCGGGTCGAGCCATTCAGGAAGCCCGGCCCGCAGGACGCACTGATCGTCCAGGCCGGCTCCTCGCTGTCGGCGGGGAACAGCCAGACCAGGTTCTGGTTCGCACAGGTGGCGAGCGCACCGTCCTCGACGGGCAGTGCGCCTCCCTGGTTGCGGCACACGCGATCCATCGCCCACGAGTGCTCGAGATCCAGGCGGCCGCGCTCGTCGTCGAGGCTGTACACCACAACCCGCGATGTCTCGGTGCCCAGGTTGTCGTAGAGCCAGAGCAGGCCGTCGTAGAGGCCTGCGTTGTGCTGCTTCAGGAAGCCTTCCTCACCCCGGGGCACGTAGTTGGGCTCGGGCAGGTCGTTGATGCCGTCCGGAGCACCCGAGGCGTGCCAGAGCTTCTGCAGGAACGTCGGGGACGCCGGGTCTCCATCGACGGCGACGACTGCGTCGAAGCCATGCACGGACAGGGTCACCTCGCCGAGCGCCGAGACGGACAGACCATTGACGTGGTCGGCCCGCAGGTTGTCGACATCTGGGAAGGACTCATCGAGCATGTAGGTGCCGAGGTACTCGTGCCCCTCGAAGACCTCGAAGCCACTGATGTCGTCAGGCCGCTCGCCGAGCAGGAAGGTGTAGGGGCCCCAGCGCGCCACGTCGTGCGTCAGCAGGAGCGTGAAGTCCTCGTCAGGCTCGAGGCGGAGGACCTCCTCACCCGAGACGTGCACCTCGGAGAAGACGCTGGTGTCGGGCGCCATCGTGCTGTCGCGCAGCGCGAGCACGGACTGGTCGGGCTGTGACCAGAACATGCCGTCCGGAAGGCCGTCGTAGACGTCGGTCTCGTAGGCCCAGATCACCCGCCCTTGGCCGTCGAGCATCACGAAGTAGCCGCAGCTGACGTACATCAGGACGGCATCGAGACCGAACGGCTCCCCTGTGACCTCGACCTCGAGCTCGGCGAGCCCCTCGGGCAGAGCGCCGGTGGTCACCTCGCCTTCGATGCCCGCGAGCTCCCAGGTGTAGGTGGTCTCGGCGAGCAGGCCCCAGCCAGTGAGGCTGTGCTCCGCGGCCACCTCCTCGCGCGTGAACGTGCGGGTCGGGGCATCGGCCGCCGTGAGGGTGAGCGTCACGGGGCCGGCCTCACCGAGCGTGGCCGAGCAGTCAACCGTCAGTCCGCTCTCGCCGAGTAGGCACGCTGCGACGTTGGCGACCGTAGACCCCGTGTCGCCCGTGTCCGTGGTCGACCCACCCGTGGCCGTGCCGCCGGTCGCCGTGCCGCCGGTCGCCGTGCCGCCGGTCGCCGTGCCGCCGGTCGCCGTGCCACCCGTCGCCGTGCCGCCAGTCGCTGTGCCCGTGGCCGTGCCACCCGTCGCGGTGCCGCCGGTCGCCGTACCACCCGTGGCTGTGCCGCCTGTCCCTGTAGCGGTACCGCCGGTGCCGCCGGGAGTGGTCGTCGCAGAGGTCTCGGTCGCAGTGCCTGCGCTCGTGTCCTGACCATCCTTGTCGCCACCACATGCAGTGAGCACTGCAAGAACACAGACCAAGCGCATCGTTCCTCCACGCAGACAGTCTTACCCCGACGCGAGGCCGAAGGACTCCTGATGGCTGCACAAGCTCGTCTGGCGGTCATTCTCCGCGAGCTACGACCGTGACGGCCTTCGGCACGTGGTCGGACAGGCCCGTGAAGGCACCGGCGACATCGACCGTGTGGAGCGTGGGATCCGCCCAGACCACCCCTCGACCCACGATGTGATCGATGTGCATGCGACGGCGCCCGAAGCCCGCCGTGGGTGTGTCGTGGCCCAGCCAGGGATCGTCGAAGCCCGCCGCCGCAAGCCGTGCGTGGGCCGGGCTGCCGGGGCGACTGTTGAGGTCTCCCGCGATCACGATGTGGGGACCCCCCGTCCTCTCGACGAACGACAGCAGGTTGTTCATCTCCGCCAGCTGGTTGCTGCCGTCTCCCATCCGCTCAGGGAGCCGGTGCGGCCCGACCTCGAGGAAGGCGGGGAGCGACAGGTGGGTGTTCACCAGGTCGAGCGGTCCCTCCGCGGTGTGGATCCGCAGCAGAGAGGCCACGCGCCCCTGCTTCAGCGCCTCCGCTGCCGGTAGGCGCACGTGGGTGACCTCCTCGACGACGGGCTCGCTGACCGACAGCTCCTCTCGCGCCAGCCACAGCAGACCAGGGCTCATCAGTGGGATTCCCGCCACGCTGTAGTGGTGTGCAGGAGCCCGCCAGGCCCGCCAGCGCAGCGGTCCTGCCCCGTGCAGCGCATCGAGCAGCCGGGCGTCCTGGGAGCGACGCAGCCCACCGCGCAGCGAGCGATCCTCGACCTCCTGGAGCGCGATCACGTCCGCGCCGCTGCTGGCAAGCGCAGCGGCGATTCGCTCCAGGCCTCTCCGTGTCGAGCCGAGCCCCCGGAGCGCATGGGCGCAGTAGCGGACGTTCCAGGTGAGCAGCCTCACCGAGCGACGAGGGAGAAAGGCGGGAGCGGAGGCGCGTCGATCCGACCCTCGGGGAAGGTCGCGGAATCGCCAAAGCGCGCCGCCTGGGCCTGCCAGTCGACCTGGGCCGCGACGATGTCGTCGTGCATGGCGCCGACGAAGTTCCACCACATCACGCGCGGCCCATCGAGGGGCGCTCCCCCGAGCAGGAGCACCCGCGCAGGCGTCCACGCATCCAGACGCAGAGTGGTGACGCCCGCCTCGATCACGGCGAGCTGCCCGACCTCGACCTCCGGACCGTTGACCCGCGAGGCGCCCTCGAGCACCAGGACGCCGTACTCGAAGGTAGGGTCCAGCCGCAGCTTGACCGCACCCGTCCCGACCAGCTCCACCGCGACCAAGGGCGAGTGCACGACCGCAGGGGAGGCATGGCCCGCGAAGGTTCCGACCAGCACCGTCGCCGACCACCCGCCGAGGCTGGTGCGGGGCAGCTCGGCGTGGTGCTCGAAGCGAGGTGGTGTCTCCAGGTGGGAGGCCGGCAGGGCGATCCATAGCTGCACACCGTGCTGCGGGGAGCCATCGTCTGGGCCCTGCTCCCAGTGCGTGATTCCCCGCCCCGACGTCATGAGGTTGAGCTCGCCCGGTGCGATGGACTGCGCCGTTCCGAGCGAGTCCCCGTGCAGCATCCGGCCCTCGACCAGCCAGGTCACCGTCTGCAGGCCCGTGTGGGGATGCGGCCCCACCCCCGGACCAACGGCCGGTGCGGGCCCAAAGTGGTCGACGAAGCACCACGCCCCGATGCGCCGCTGCTTCGGCTGAGGCAGCAGGCGTCGGACCTCTCCGCCTCCGACGGCAGCACGGCGCGCTTGGTGGATCATCGGCATGGGACTCGGCGCTCTCCCTCGGTCGTCTCTGAAGGGCCTCAGGCGGCTCCAGGCTCCAGCTCGTCTGGCTCGTCCGCTCGATAGTGCCTGGCCGCTCGAGCCACGTCGAGCTTGGCGATCAGCACGATGGACGCCACCTGCACCACTGCGGCGATCAGGAACAGCGCCGAGTAGCCGAGGCGATCCGCGAGCACGCCGCCTAGGGGTGATGCCCACGAGTAGGTGAGGTTCGTGGCCGCCATGTAGACGGCGAAGTGGGTGGCTCCGATCCGTGGATTGGACAGGCCCATGTACAGCCCGAGGGTGCCCGTGTTGTACCCGTTCACCATGAAGGTGTGGCCGATGGTCCACGCCACCAGGAAGGTGAAGCTCGGCCACCAGGCCTCGGTCAGCGCGAACACCACCAGCGCCGCACCGATGAAGCCCATGCAGGCCCCCACTGCCCGGCGGGCTCCGAAGCGGTCCGCCAGCAGGCCACCCACCAGCGCGCCCCCGACCCCGGCGATCGGATCGACCACCCCGGTGAGCAGCGCGATTCGCTCCTCTGACAGGTGGAGGTCTGCTCGGATCATCCGACTCATCGGTGACGCGACGAGGGCGTAGCCGGCAGGCGTGAGCGCCGCCGCGAGCACACCCCACCAGGGCGTGTCGAAGGAGAAGGACCGCTTGAGGGCGTCGAAGCCGGATCGATCGACCAGGGGCCAGGCCGCGATCGCCCCGAAGACAGCCGCGAAGGGCTGAGCCACGCTCACCAGCGGCGCCAGCGGATGCTCCCCGAGGGCGTCCTGGAGCTGTGACAGGCCGAACATCACCGCGCCGACCATCGCGAACGGGGCGAGGAACCACACGAGCTTCAGCAGCCGACCATCCGCCGGCACGTCGTCATCTCGCAGGGGGCGCTCGCGGAGCAGCAGCGGAAACAGCGCCACCAGGGCGAGGCAGCCCGCCATTCCCAAGAACAGCGCGCTCCAGCCCAGGTACTTGGCGAGCACCGTGCCGCCACCCCCGCCCACGGCCACGCCGAGGGACTTTCCGGCCCACATGAGCGCGTTCGCGCGGCCCCGCTCCTCCTCCTGCAGCAGCTCCACGGCGAGGGCATCCACCGCCACGTCCTGGAGCGAGGCGAAGGTGTTGTGGAGGAACAGCAGGAACGACACCCAGCCCAGCTGGGTCACTGGATCGAGGGGCAGCAGTGCGAGGAGCGTGAGCCCCATCAGCAGCTCCGCGCCGATGATGAACGGGCGCCGTCGCCCGAACCTGAGCTGCGGCACGGCGTCCAGCAGCGGACCCCACAAGATCTTGAACGACCAGGGCAGGTAGGCGAGGCCCAGCGCCGCACCCACCGCCGCGTTGTCGAGGCCGAGGTCCGCGAGCAGGACGACGTAGCCCACGGAGATGAATCCCCAGGGCACGCCCTGCGCGAAGTACAGCGCCGAGAAGGTGCTCAGGCGCAGGCCGCGATGATCGGACAGGGTAGGCACGGGCGGAGGCTACCCGATGCGACCCGCTCGTGGGGCGCTCAGTAGTCCGAGGAGAAGGCGAACGCGCCGACGGTCTCGAGCTGGTCCTCGAAGGTCCACTCGAGCACACCCTCCCAGTCCCCGTCGCCGAGGTAGTTCCCCGAGACGCGAAGATCGGTGCCCGCGACCTCGAAGCTCTCGTCATCGGGCATCAGGCGACCCTCGAGCTGAGCTTCGGGCACCCGGATGCCAAAGCGAACGTCGTCCGCGGAGCGCGCCTGCAGGAGCGCAGCGAAGGAGGTCTCGAGCAGGTCGTCTCCGAGGGAGAGCGACGCCATGAAGGCGATCTCGTAGTAGTCGGAGCAGCTCTCGCCGGACTGGTAGATCGCGCGCACCTGGCCGAGTGCCTCGTCGACCTCGAGGCGACCGTCGACCACTCCGGGAAGGCCCTCGAGCGCTCCCTCGAACCAGCCCGTGGCGCCCTCGACCAGCTCACTCGGTGCCACCTCGAAGCCCGGCGCCACCTCGTCGAGGTGAGAGACCGTCAGCACGTCCACGCGCTCGCACGTGGCGGGCGACGGTGCCGTGGTGACCGCAACCGCCTCGAACCCGTCGGCGGAGGCCGATGTGGGCGTGACGTCCGACGCGGCACAGCCAGCGGACAGGACAGTGATCCCAAGCAGGATCCGCATTCAGGTGACTCCCTCTCTCGGCCGACACTAGCTGTCCGCCTGGGGAATGACCTGACCGCGATGTCATCAAATGTCTCCGAGATTGACAACACGACTGGGGTCATGGTTCCCGAGGCTTGCCCCTGCTGACTGGATCGACAGGGTGCGAGCGGATCACAGACGACCGCTCCACGCACCTTCGCTCCCATCGACACCCCACCGCGGAATCGTGATGTTCATCTGGTTGATGATCGCCTGCGCCGAACTGGACGATCCCACCCTTCGTCACGCTCCGTCTGGAGATGGCGTCAGCATGACCACCGCTGCAGCCTCGTCGACGTCGAGCTCGACCCTCTCGACGGCGCCCTCGAGCCCTGCGGCCGTCGAGACCGGGGACACCGGCATGCCCCTGGCTTCCGGTCCGTGTCCTGTGGGCATGGTGCACCTCGACACCTTCTGCATCGATGCCTGGGAGGCGCACCTCCTCGATGCCTCGCCGTTCGACGTGCCGACCACAGGCGTCGCCGCGACGGCCCCGGGTGTGGTGCCCCAGGGCTACATCAGCGGCGATGTCGCCGAGGCGGCCTGCGAGGCTGCGGGCAAGCGGCTCTGCACGTCGGATGAGTGGCTGGCGGCCTGCCAGGGCGCCGCGAGCCGTACCTACCCCTACGGCGAGGACTACGACCCGAGCGCCTGCAACGACACCCGCTCGCAGCATCCCATCCTCGAGCTGTTCGGCGACGAGGCGAGCTGGCTGCCCGACCAGATGAACGACCCGCGGCTCAACCAGCTCCCCGATGGCCTGCAGCCCTCCGGCAGCTACCCGGACTGCGTCACGCCCGAGGGCGTCTACGACCTGCACGGCAACCTGCACGAGTGGGTCGCGGACGCAGAGGGTGTCTTCCGTGGGGGCTTCTACGTCGACGCGGTGATCAACGGCGCGGGCTGCAGCTACCGCACGTCCGCCCACGGCCGTGGCTACCACGACTACAGCACCGGCTTTCGCTGCTGTGCGGCTCCGGCGCGCTGACGCAGGCCGCGGTCTGCCCACCGAGGCACCCCGCACGGCCACACGACGCGCGTGCCCGCGAACCTCCGCTCACGCCTCGGTGGCATCGGGGACAATCAGGCCGATGGGACACGACACGCCTGTCCCCCCAATCCCGCAGTACCCACCCGGGTTCTTACTCAAGTACTGCTGGTGACAGTATCTTGAGTATTGTTGGAAGCTGTGTTTTCGAGTGAAGTGCCCACAGAATTTACCAAGCTGCCCACACCCCCAGCGGCACTGGACCAAGGGCGCTCGACCGTGGGCCCCGCGCCACCCCCGTACGCACGACCCGTTGAGTGGCAGCGCCGTCCTCCTGTCCCAC
>PKDJ01000002.1 GCA_002862545.1 Pseudomonadota bacterium | reverse complement strand
GATACCGGCAATCGACGCCTCGTCTGCGATGCCCTCGCTTCGCTCGGGACGCTCTATAAGGACCAGGGACGACTCGACGACTCCATCCGGGCTCACGATGAGGCCATCGCGCTGTGCCAGGCCACTGGGCATCGACGACAAGAGGCGATCCTCCACGGCAACCTCGGCCTCGTAATCCAGCTACAGGGCGACCTAGACCGCGCGAGGAGCGTCTACGAGGAGGCCTTGAGCCTGTTCATCGAGATGGGTGACCGGCGCTCCCAAGGCTGCACCGAGGGAAACCTGGGTGATCTACTCCTGCTCCAGGGCCTCCTCGACAAGAGTGCGGAGCGCCTCCTCCGAGCCATCGCCTACAGCGATCCCACCTACGCCGGCTGCTTCCGTGGGAGCCTGGCCTGGGTCCGCGCACAGCAGGGTGAGCTGGCCGAGGCCCGACAGCTCATCGCGGATGGCGAGAGGAACCTTCGTGGCGTCTGGCCCTACGAGCTGGCCCGGCTGCTCTGCCGCAAGGCGCAGGTGGAGCAGCGCATCGGTGCTCCAGAGATCGCGAGGCAGGCGCTCGCCGAGGCACGGCGCATCGCCGAGAGCGTGGGTGCGCTGCCCGCATCCGATCTGGGGCAGCTGATCTCGGCGGCAGCCGCACTCGAGGACGGGCAGGAGACGCTGCGCACCCATCGGGGCTAGGCTCTCCTCCGCGACGGTGCCCTCATGTGGTCGCGGCTGGAAGAAGCCACACTGGACGCCTACTCCACGACGCTGACCTGCCCGTCCTCGATGGCGATACCCATGGGCACACCGTCGTAGTAGGCCGCCATCCCTACGTCGATGCGCCAGACCTGACCGTCGCAGGCGGCGTTCGCTCGGTCCTGGACCGTGTGCCCGACGACGATGCGGGAGACCCCAAGCGCCTCGACGACGTCGGCCAGCGAGGCGCAGTCCGGCTCGGCCTCCTCGTCGTCGCTGTAGACCCGGGTCCAGATCGGGGAGTCGTCGCCGGAGAGGATCTCGGGAAAGTCCCGCTCACCCCGCATCCACTCCTGGGTGTGGCGGTTGATCTTCGGCAGACCGTGGTCGACGTGGTCGGGCAGGATGCCGCCGTGGACGAAGGCGCTGTCGCCGACGACCATCAGCACGTTGTGGCCCGCCAGCTTCAGCGCCCATGGTCCTCCCGGACGGAAGGCCGCCGCGCGACCACGCTGCTCCTCAGGCAGCTCGGCTAGCTCCGGATCTTCGCGGTCGTAGGGCGTGTCTGCGAAGTCGGCGAAGCCCCCGTCGGTGACGTAGCGGAAGTCCAGCTCGACGTTCATCACCTCGTGGTTGCCCAGCAAGCTGTAGAACGCACCGCCGGCAGCGTGGGCATCCACCGCGAGGCGCTCGAACAGCTCGAGGATCTTCTCCTCCTGGTCACCGCGGTCGGTCTGGTCGCCGGTCTGTACGACCACCAGATCTCCGCCGATCCACTGCTCGTCGGTGTCGATAGCCCCCGCCAGCCGCAGGGCGCGCTTGGCGGCCTTGAGGTCTCCGTGGACATCACCCAGCGCGACGAGCCGCCGCGGTACCTCGTCGACGAACGTGGGCGGGGGCAGCTCGAGCGGCGGCCGCTCGGGAGCTGCGCTGTCGACGACGGCAGGCACCGTGTCCGGAGTACATGCCAGGGAGAGCAGGAGCCACACGGCCGACCTCGGGTAGAGAGACGGCCGTAGGCTACCCCGCGCGGGTCACTCGACGCTGAAGTCGACCTTCGCGCGCACGTCGTTCGGCGTGTCGGTCAGCTCGATCTGCACGTCGCCTGCCTCGATGAAGAACAACGTCACGGGCTGACTCGAGGCGATCACACGCTGCTCGTAGACGGCCAGCACGTTCTCGCCCTGCGCCACCATGCCGTCCGTGTCGACGGACAGGTCGACATCGACGTCACCCACCAGGCGCTTCTGCTTGCGGAGCGGAACCGGGAGGAAGGTGACCTGCGTGCCGACCTCGACCGCATGGGTGCCCTTGCCCTCCTGGAGCTCCCACTCCTCGGCTCCTGGCCGGAGCAGCCAGGTGAGGATCTCCAGGGCGGTGGGTCGGCCGAAGGTGATGTCGATGTAGTCGAAGTCGTCGCCGTCGAGCGTCGAGGTGAGCGTGTAGGTGCCCGGCTCGCTCGCGGTGAGCGTCACGTTGGGCACGTCGTCCGTCGCCTCGCCCGGCTCCCAGTTGATCGTCACGTCGGAGGAGTCGATCTCGTGGGCGATCAGGCCCTCCTCGCCGCCAGCCTTCTTGATGCCATCGGCCGTGAGATCCGTGATGATGTACTGCGGATGACCGGTGACCAGCACCGCCTCACCGAAGTCGTCCGCCTCACTCTCGAAGTCACTCTGGAGCCGGTAGGTCATCCGACCCAGCTCGCCGGTTCCGCTGGTGTAGCTGCCGCATCCAATCGACAGACTGACGGCCGCCAAGGCCAGTAAGCGTGCTCCCGGCACTGCATACTCGGTCATCACATCGCCTCCTCTGTCGGTCAGGATGCGTACAGAATACGCACTTGTCAGGACAATGTATGCTTACACAGAAAAGTGAGCTTCCTCCACGTCTCTGCGCGGACCCTGCCGTGACGAGTACGCCCCGGGAGGCCAATCCGGTCGTCTCGGCACAGGTCCACCGCGCGCGGGCCGGCCCAACGCGCTACTCGCGCTGCGGAGGTCCGGTGTCCTACACCCTCGTCGAGCCCTGCAGCGGCAGCGCCGCCTTCACCCTGCACCTGCTGGGCGCCACGCGCTCGATCCTGCCCTACCAGGGCAGCAAGTGGCGTTTTCGGCGCGGGCTGCAGGAGCGCGCCGAGGCGCTCGGCTTTCGGGGCTGTCCGACACGGGTGGTGCTCACTGATCCGGGTCCCTGGGGACGCACGCTGGGCGTCATCCTCGAGCCCACCTCGCGCGCAGCCCTGATCGCCCGGCTGCAGGCCCTCGCCGACGAGGACGCCCGCACCGTCTTCGAGCGTCTGCAGGGAGCCACCACGGCCACCGACGATGTCGGCTTCGCCAGCGAGTTCCTCTTCCTGCAGCGGCTGTCCTTCTCTGGCAAGGCGGTGGGCACCCGTGAGGGCTGCTGGGTGTCTCCGGGCTTCAACACCTCGAGCGCCTACGGCCTGGCCGCGACGGACCGCTTCGGCAAGGTCAACCCGATGGTCCCGAGCTTGATCAAGGTCCTCGAGAGCTACCACAGCCGCCTGGCCCCGGTGACGGCGGACGTGCAGTGCATCCCCGCTGCCGCCCCCACCGCCCTCGACGGCCCTACCCTCGTCTACCTCGACCCGCCCTACATCGGATCGACGGCCTACCCAGATGGCCAGATGGATCGCAACGCGGTCGTCGCACTCGCCGAGGCCTGGGCAGGCCTGGGTGCCGCGGTGATGATCTCCGAGCAGCACGGCCTGCCGCTGCTCTTCTGGCAGCGCGAGCGGCTCTCCCGTGGGCGCGACGACACCTCGCCCTTCCGCGGCAAGCAGCAGGAGTGGCTGACCTTCACGCCCGCCCGCTGACCCGGAAGCAGGTAGGCCCCCCGCCCGTGCGACGACGAGGGACCGGCGTGCGTCAGTCGCGAGGGAGCGGCGTGGCCCCGGTCTGCGACTCGAACATCAGGCCGTCCTTGAGCGACGTGAAGCTCAGGACGGATTCGCGGGAGCCATCCGGAAAGTCAACGACCGTGCGCTCCACGAGCACCTCGGCGTTCTCGTAGACACACTCGTGGCTGTGGCGAACCACACCGGCGTTCGCGAACATGCCCTTGAGCATGCCGAGCATGTCGTCCCGGCTCATGGTGGTGCCGGCCTGGTGGCGGATGAAGGTGTAGTCGTCGTGGAGGCAGGCCGCAGCCGCCTCCACATCACGCGCAGCCATGGCATCGTGCCAGCGAGAGAACAAGGACATGAAGACCCCCAGGGTGTGGGTGGCTCATAGCCTCCACACCGGCGGCGGCGACCTCCTGGCGCAACTGCTACCGAACTGTCATGGTACCGCGCGCCGGGCCAGCACGAGCTTGGCCGCCCCCCAGGCGCACACCCAGTACAGCGGAAGCTCCGCGTACATCCAGACCGGGTGGCGGACCATCATCATCATTAGGATGCCGCCGAGCATGGTGAAGCCCCCGATGGCCAGTGCGACGTGCATCGGTCGCTCCCGCGAGATCGACGCCCCCACGAGCGCACCGAAGAAGGCCTGCGCGAGGTGGGCCAGCATCGCCATGGCGTAGCCCGTCGCGGGCAGCGACTCGATGAAGGCCGTCACCTGCGCCTGGTCTGACGGATCGTAGCCAGGAGGTGGAGGATGCAGCAGCATGCTGACCTCGATCAGGCCTCCGTTGGCCATCATTCCAACGACCATTCCTGCCACAAATGCACCGGCGTCTCCGAGCATGAACGCTCCAGGGGCTCGGACTCAAACGCTCCGGCGTTGGAGGCTACTGGTAGACCCGCACCCAGTCTACGACATACTCGGTGGGCAGACCTGGCCGGTCGACGCCGCACCAGCCGCCCCAGTCACCCCCGAAGGCCAGGTTGAGGATGATGTGGAAGCGCTGGTCGAAGGGCCAGGTGTCGGAGTCGCCGAGGCCGTCGTTCTCGAAGGTGAAGATGTTCTCGCCATCAACGGTGAACACCAGCTCCTCGGCGGTCCACTCGACAGCGTACAGGTGCATCGTCGCAGTGGCGTTGCGGTAGGTGGAGCCCCCCTGCTGCGTACCGAGGAGGTGGTTGTAGGCACCGGTGTGGACCGTCTGGTGGACGTGGTCCAGGTCACAGCCGACGTGCTCCATGATGTCGATCTCGCCGCTGTCGGGCCAGCCGCCGTAGGCCCAGTCGCTGGGGAGCATCCAGAAGGCCGGCCAGGTGCCGACGGTGGTCGGGACCTGCGCCATCGCCTCGACGCGCCCGTAGGTCCAGTCGCCCTTGCCGTCGGTGACGAGGCGGGCGGAGGTGATGCTGCCGTCGGCCTCCTCGCGGGCAGTGATCACGAGCCGGCCATCCCGCACGTCGGCGTTGTCGGTGGAGGCCGTGTAGGCCTGCAGCTCGCTGTTGTAGGTGAAGGCGGGCAGCACCAGGCGCGACCACTTCGTCTCGTCGAGCTCAGAGCCGTCGAACTCGTCGTTCCACACCAGCAGCCGCTCGCCTGAGACGGCTCCGGTGCCCGTGGAGGTCCAGCGCACGTCGTCGACGTAGACCGCGCCGGTGTCGGACCAGTCCGAGAGGTGGTAGCGCACCCCCAGCTGGCCCCGTGTGGCCCCCGCCGGTGCCTCCGCGACGACCGAGCGCTCGTGCCAGACCCCGGCCGACGTGCCGCCGTCCACGTCGCTGCTGGTGACCTCGGCCAGCACCGCGCCGCTGTCGTCCAGGAAGCGGAGGAAGAGCACCGCGGCGTTTCCGCCAGCCATGGCGTCGTCTGGGTGCTGGTAGACCTGCGCCACCACGCTGTGCGTGTCGCCCGGCGTGATGCCCTCGAGGTCGAGGCCATGCTCGCTGTCGTTGGGCACCGAGCCGCTGTAGAAGCCCCAGAGCTTGAGTGCATGACGGCCCTCGAAGGCCGTGAAGGTCCCCGGGCTCTCGTAGATGGGATCCCCCGTCGTCGCCCACTCGTGGTGGGTGTACCCGGAAGGCCGCCACCAGCTCGCGCCGGACTCGAAGCCGCCGTTGGCGAGCAGACCGGCCGGGGTGGTGCCGGTGGTGTCCGTCGTCGTGCCCGTGGACGTGCCTGTGGTGCCGGTCGACGGATCGGTGTCGGTCGTGTCCGTGCCGGTGGAGTCCGTGCCGGTCGTGTCGGTGCCGGTGGACGAATCGGTGCCCGTCGAGGGCGTCGTGTCGGTGCCCGTCACGGTCTCGGTGGCGCTGGGCTCCGAGGTCGTGGTGCTGCTGGAGGGGTCGCTCGCATCAGGCCCGGTGGGGGACGACGCCGGCCCACAGCCACAGAGCAGGACGAGGACGAGGACGAGGGCGCGCGGCATGGGGCCTCCGAGCGAGCGGGCAGGATGTTCGAGAGCGGCAGGGCGCCCGAGGGAACGCCCCCCGAGCGCACCTCGGGACGGCGTCAGTGACCGCCGACGCCCGTGGGCTCCGGCACACCGACCAGCTCACACTCGATGTCGCTGACGCCCGCCGAGACCATGAACTCGTGGATGGCCTCGAGCACGTCGACATCGAGCGACTCGCAGCTCTCGCCGTCGAGGACGACCTTGGTGCCGTCGGGCACCTCGGCCAGCATGTTCGCGACGCCGGCCTTGTGCAGGAAGACCACGTGGTCGGCGAGCACGAAGCGGGTGACACCCTCGGTGCTGTCGTCGCGGGAGAGTGCCGGCGACCGGACGTTGGCACGGGCCTTCTCGGGGAGGAGGGCCACCGCGAGGGCGATGAACCACCCGATGATGATGCCCTCGAGCAGGTTGGTGAAGAGGATGGCCACGATCGTCAGCGTGAAGGGCAGGAACTGGCTCATGCCCGCCTTCCAGGACTCGATGAAGAGCTGCGGGCGCGCGAGGCGGAAGCCGATGAAGAACAGGATGGCCGCGAGTGCTGCCAGCGGGATCCGGTTCAGGAGCGCGGCGAGGGCGACCACCGCGAGAACCAGCCACCAGGCGTGGACGAAGGCGGAGAAGCGCGTGTTGGCTCCCGAGTCGGCGTTGGCCGAGGACCGCACGATGACGCCCGTGAGCGGCAGACCACCGATGAGGCCGGCGACCATGTTGCCGACGCCCTGGGCGATCAGCTCACGATCGGGGGACGCGGGGCGGCGCCAGGGGTCGAGCTTGTTGGCGGCCTCGAGGCACAGGAGCGTCTCCAGGCTGGCCACGAGCGCGATGGTGATGCCCACCACCCAGGTGTTCGGCGAGGTGATGACGGACCAGTCGGGGCGGGCGAGGTCGGCGAGGAAGGCGCTGAGGCCACCCTCGGGGAGGGCCACCTTGTGCGTGGCGTCGATCAGCATGCCCGGCGCAGCCGAGACGAAGATCTCGGAGAGCACCGTGCCGAGGACGACGGCAGCGAGAGGCGCGGGGACCTTCTGGAGGGCCGGCACCGGGATGAACTTCCACAGGAACATCAGGGCGAGGCAGATCAGCCCGACCGTCAGGGCGCCCTGCTGCACGTGCTGCAGGCCCACCAGGATCTCGGAGAAAGTGTTCTGGTTGTCGGCCTGCTTGAAGGCCATGTCACCCATCGCATCAGCGTCCCACCCGACGAGGTGCGGGAGCTGCTTGAGGATGAGGATGATGCCGATGGCGGCGAGCATGCCCTTGATGACCGAGCCGGGCACGTAGCGGATGATTACGCCGAGCCGCACGAGGCCCATGCCGAGCTGCAGCGCTCCGCCGATGACGACGGCGGGCAGGAAGGCCTCGAAGGAGCCCTGGCTCGCGATGGCGGCGAGCACGATGGCCGTGAGGCCGGCAGCCGGACCACTGACCTGGACGTGGCTCGGCGACAGCAGACCGACGATCAGGCCACCGACGATGCCAGCCACCATGCCCGAGAGCAGCGGGGCACCGGAGGCCAGGGCGATCCCCAGGCAGAGCGGCAGGGCGACGAGGAAGACGACCACACTCGCCGCGAGGTCGGCCATGGTCGGCTTGCCGAAGCCACCGTACGCGAGGGAGGGGTGGTCGGCGGGGGCGAGCCCTGCGTTGCTGCGGGACGATGCACTCATGTCGGCCTCGGGGTCGGCATGGGGATGGGTCGGGGCACAGCGGAGCACGGTGGTGTTGCTCACGCCTCGGTGTGCCGGCGAAGCCGCTTATTCACCTGATGGTGAATGCACGAATAATTTTTCGTCTTACGGGCCGCCCCAGAGGGATGCAGCGGTCGGCGCCAGCTGCAGCCGCGGCCCGACGACTGCTCAGGCACCAGGCCGCCAGCCAGGCCGCTCCTCGGTGAGGCGCAGGGTGAGCTGCGTGCCGGTCCGCTCGACGATCACGAACCAGCCCTGGCGGCTGTTCTCGCGCAGGTAGGCGGCCAGGTCGTCGCCCCAGTGGATCCAGGTCGCCGGGGTGCCGTTGTTCGCCGGGCGGGTGTCGTCGTGGGTCAGCAGCAGGGCGTGGTCGCCCAGGTCCGTGGCGCCGTCCTGCACGCGGAAGACCACCGTGGCCGACTCCACGTCGTGGCGGCCGAAGGTGTCGGGGCGCCACTCGGCACCGGCGAAGAGGACGTTCTTGAACCACCGACGCGGATCGAGCTCGCCCCGGTTCTGGGTCAGCCGGAGGTAGGCGACGGGGAAGCCCTTGGTGGGCTGCTGGGCGTCGGTGCGGGAGAGGCGCTTCCACCAGCGGATTGAGGATCTCGAGCTCAAGTGGGCCTCCCGTTGCTGAGCGAGCCCACTCCCACAGCAGACCCCTGCACGTTCTGAAGAGGTCACTGAGGCTCCTCGGACGCGGGAGTGTAGATCGATCGAGGGCAACACTTCACCCGACCTGTGGGACGACGGGCTCCGCGCGCAGCTGCTCGGCCCGGAGCTGGTCCTGGGTGGACTGGAAGCACCGGGGGCAGAGGTCGTGCTGCGGGCAGGCACGCC
>PKDJ01000155.1 GCA_002862545.1 Pseudomonadota bacterium | reverse complement strand
ACGACGCGCCCGAGGACATCGAGTTCTACTTCTGCGGCCCTCCTCTGATGCTGAAGGCCGTGCAGAAGATGTGCGACGACTTCGGTGTGCCCGAGGAGAACGTGCGCTTCGACGACTTCGGCTGATGCGTCCGTCCGCCGGACGCTGCACCGCCTCGACGACTCGGCTCGTCGGGGCGCTGCTGCTCTTGGTCGCCTGCGGGGCCCCATCGGCACCACCACCGCTCGACACGCACCGCGTGGCGGGGAAGGCCTTCGGGACGACGTGGACGGTGCAGTGGCGGGGTGACGACGCCGTGAGACCCCGCGTCGAGACGGCGGTAGTCGACGCACTCGCCCGCGTAGATGCGCGCATGTCGACGTGGCGTGACGACAGTGAGCTCTCGCTCGTCCGGGCGTCGGAAGGGCCTGTCCCGGTCTCGGCCGAGACGGCGCAGGTGGTGCGCGCGGCGCTAGCGCTCGCGGAGGCGACAGATGGGGCCTTCGACCCCACTGTGCAGCCGCTGATGGAGCTCTGGGGCTTCCACGGCGAGCGTCGTGACGCGCTGCCCAGCGATGAGGAGGTCGCCGCGGTGCGTGAGCGTGTCGGCTTCGAGAAGGTCGATGTGTCGGCGGTGGATGGCCAGTGGACGGTCGACTCGGGTGGCACGGCCCTCGACTTGTCGGCGATCGCCAAGGGCCATGGGGTCGATGCGGTCTCACGGGCGCTCGCTCAGCTCGGTCTACCGGATCACTACGTAGAGGTCGGTGGTGAGGTGAGGGTCCATGGTCGCGGGCCCTCGGGGGCAGGGTGGCGCCTCGGCGTCGATGTGCCGGAGGCCGGCTCGCTCCCTGGTCAGCGCTTTGCGGCCATCGTCGAGCTCACGAATGCGGCGATGGCAACGTCCGGCAACTACCGCAATGTCTACGAGGTGGACGGCCAGCGTGTCGTTCACACGATGGACCCGCGGCTCGCTCGACCGGCGACGAGCGATGCGGCGTCGGTCACGGTGGTGGCGCCGACCTGTCGGGCCGCTGACGGCTGGGCCACTGCGCTGATGGTCCTGGGCACCGACCGGGGTCTGGCGTTGATCGACGAGCGCCCCGAGCTCGAGGCTCTGGTCCTGCAAGTCTCGGAGGGGGGCTTCGAGCAGCGTGTCAGCAGGGGTATGGACGTGCTGCTGCAGGGTCCGTAACGCTCGCCCGGCGCGGCAGACCCAAGGCTCTGTGGCCGTCTACGGGTCGTCTGTTACGTACGCTGTCGGAGGTCCGGTGGAGATCCTGCTCACTCTCGGTGTGTTCGGCACGGCCATGCTCGGCATGAGCATCGGTGTGATCTTCAGCAACCGTGTCCTGCGTGGGTCGTGCGGCGGCCCCGACGTGGTCATGGGTGATGGCGACGTGCTGAGCTGTGGCGCGTGCCCCCGACAGGAGGCCGAGGTCTGTCCGTCGGACGATCCACTCGTGGCCTTGGCTCAGATCGGCAACCCGAACCCACGTCACTGACCACCGTCGGCGGTTTGGCGGCTCGAGACGCCGCCGGACCGCGCTTCGTCACTGGTCAGCAACCCGTCAAACCGGACATTGTGCGGCTACGCCGCCTTGCTCCGCTGAAACCTCCCAAGGTACTTCTTGGATCTTAGGAAGGTTCTCCAGATGGCGCAGTGGCTCGTCCTCAAGGGCAAGAACAACCAGTTCCCCGTCGCGGGTATGCGGGAGCTGAAGGCGCTCGCACAGCGCGGGGAGCTCCGCCTGGGCGACTTGATTCAGCCGCCTGGTACTTCGGAGTGGCTCTACGTCGACGAAGTGGCGGACCTCAAGAAGCTCTGCCCACCGGATGACGACCTCGACGACGACCTGCCCGCCCGTGGGCGGGGAGGCATGATCACGGCGGTCTTGGCTGTCGTGTTCGGCGTGGTGATTCTCGTCGGTGGTGCGGCGACCTGGACGAGCATCCAGAGCCTCCCCAGTGGCACGGAGACGATCCTCGGCGAGGGCGGCCTGAGCTTCTCCGAGATGATCGTCACCGAGGCGGGTACGGGTCTTCGCTCCAAGCCAGAGCCCAGTGCCTCCGTCGGCACCGTGGTGGCGAAGAACGAGGTCCTCGAGCTGCTCTCCAAGCGCGGGGACTTCTACCGTGCTCGCACCAAGACTGGTGCCGAGGGCTGGATTCCCTTCAACCACGTGATTCCGATGTACCAGCTCGGGGGCGTCGATGTGCGGACCGAGTTCGATCCGCTCTACAACCCGGATCGGTACTTCGAGATCGCCAACGCATCGTGGCAGCAGCTTCCTGATGCCGAAGAGGGCGTCACCGTCTTCCAGTTCTTCCTGTCGAACACGTCGGCCTACGACATGACCGACCTCGTGATCCTCGCGACCGTCAAGGATGCTCGCGGGCAGGAGCTCGAGAAGGTCGAGATTCCGGTCGAGGGTGTCATCCCGGCCGGTGGCCGCACCATGGTGGGCACGCTTCGCCCGAGCGAGGTCGACGAGAACGGCCGGAAGATCAAGGAGGAGGACCTCCCCCCTGCACGCACGCTCACGGAGCACACCTTCGGCGAGCTGGCCGAGGACGAGCCGGAGATCCAGCTGAACTACAGCGCCGGCGTCGAGGTCACGCTGGAGACGGAGGAGTTCACGAACGCCTCCATCGACCCGCTCGAGCTGCGTGCCATCCCGACCGAAGAGGCCCTCAAGAAGATGAAGGGCGGCAAGTAGCACTAGCGCCCGGGGCAGCACTCGGCCGGCGGGCCGTCGGGAACCGTCCCGAGACAGCCATCCGCCGGGCGGGCGTCCACTGACGCCGATACGCACGGGACATGGCCGAGCCGACTCACATCGTCGTGCGTGGAGCCGCGCAGCACAACCTGCGCGGCGTCGACGTCGAGGTCCCGCGTGATGCCTTGGTGGTGTTCACGGGCGTGTCCGGCTCGGGCAAGTCCTCGCTCGCCTTCGACACCATCTTCCAAGAAGGGCAGCGGCGCTTCATGGAGTCGCTGTCTGCCTATGCACGGCAGTTTCTCGGGCAGATGGAGCGACCCAAGGTCGAGTCGGTAGAGGGAGTCTCCCCGACCCTGTCGATCGACCAGAAGACGGTCAACCGCAACCCTCGGTCGACGGTCGGCACCGTCACCGAGATCTACGATCACGTTCGACTGCTCATGGCGCGTCTCGGGCAGCCGCACTGTCCCGAGTGCGGCACGGCGGTGCAGCGGATGGCGGTCGACCCAATCGTCGACCGGCTGCTCTCTGAGCTCGACGGTCAGCGGGTGCTGGTGCTCGGACCGGTCGTCCGCGACCGCAAGGGTGAGTACCGCGCCGAGATGGAGCGCCTGCACCGAGAGGGATGGCTCCGGGCCCGGGTGGATGGGGCGGTCGTGCGCCTCGAGTCCCCGCCGGAGCTGGCTCGGTACGAGAAGCACACCATCGAGGTCGTCGTCGATCGACTCAGGGTGAGCGCCGATGGGCGCAGCCGACTGGCCGAGGCTGTCGAGCGGGCCGTGGGTCTGGGTGACGGAGTGGTCACGGTGGTCGTTCCCGACACCGATGATGCTCCCGACCGCACGTACAGCACCGAGCGCGGCTGTCCACACCACCCCGAAGTGTCCATCCCCGAGCTCGAGCCTCGCCTGTTCTCGTTCAACGCTCCTCAGGGAGCTTGTCCAACCTGCAGTGGGCTCGGGGCTCTCGAGCAGTTCGACGAGAGCCTGCTCATCGATCGGCGACGCCCCGCAGGGAGCGCTCTCCTGGCGCTCAATGACCAGGGGCGCCTTCCCTTTGCGGGCCTTGACCGCGAGGTGATCGAGGACATCGTGCGGCGTCTTGGCGCGCCCAGCGACCGTGCGCTCCGAGAGTGGCCTAGGGCGAAGCTGCGCAGGCTTCTCCATGGCGACCCCACCCTTCAGTACCGCGTCAACCTGGAGCGGGGAGGCCGGGTCGAGGTCCGCGAGCGCACCTGGCGTGGACTCATCCCGGCGGTGGAGACCGTCTGGAAGTACACACGACATGCTCCGCTGGCGCGCTTCCGGCGCCGGCATCCCTGTCCGGACTGCGGTGGGGAGAGGCTGAATGCCGTCTCACGTGCGGTGACCTTCAGGGGCCGTAACGTGCCCTCGCTGGCTCGCTTGACGGTGCGGGAGGCCCATGCCTTCTTTGCCTCGCTCGAGCTGGAGGAGGCCGAGCGGGTCATCGGAGAGCAGCTCTTTGCCGAGATTCGGAATCGCCTGGCCTTCCTCGATGAGGTCGGACTCGGCTACCTCTCGCTGGACCGCTCCGCCGCGACACTGAGCGGCGGTGAGGCCCAGCGGATTCGACTGGCCGCGCAGGTGGGGAGTGCGCTCGAGGGCGTCACCTACGTGCTCGATGAGCCGTCGATCGGTCTCCACGCCAGGGACAACCGTCGCCTGCTCACGGCTCTTCGTCGGCTGCGAGACCGGGGAAACTCGGTGATCGTGGTCGAGCACGACGCGGAGACGATGCTGTCGGCGGACTGGATGGTCGACGTGGGACCCGGAGCGGGCCGAGAGGGCGGTGAGGTCGTCGCCTCGGGACCTCCACGCCGCGTCCTGCGGGTCAAGCGGAGCCTCACGGCCCAGTATCTACGGGGCGACCGCACCATCGCGATGCCGACGACGCGTCGCGAGCCCAGTGGCGAGCTGGTCGTTCGGGGGGCAGCGCTCCACAACCTTCGATCGGTCGAGGCCACGTTCCCCCTGGGCACTCTGACGACGGTGACCGGCGTGAGCGGCTCGGGGAAGTCGACCCTCGTGTTCCGGGTGCTGGAGGCGGCGCTGCGCGACCACCTCGCTGGGCTACCTGTCACGGGCTGCGAGCTGGTGGGTGCGGATCAGGTCGACAAGCTCATTCGCATCTCCCAGCAGCCGATCGGACGCACGCCGCGCTCGAACCCAGCCACCTACACGGGGGTGTTCGACACGATCCGCGAGCTGTTCGCCGCCACCCCCGAGGCGCGGGTGCGGGGGTACAAGAAGGGACGCTTCTCCTTCAACGTCGCGGGTGGCCGCTGCGAGTCCTGCATGGGGGCTGGCGTTCAGACGGTGGAGATGCAGTTCCTCCCGAGTGTCGAGGTCGTGTGCGACGTCTGCCTCGGGCGTCGCTTCAACTCCGAGACCCTGGAGATCACCTGGGGTGGCCGCACTATCGCGGATGTTCTCGCGCTCACGGTCGGGGAGGCACTCGAGGTGTTCTCCGCCGTGCCGAGGGTCGCACGAATCCTGGGCACGATGGCGGAGGTCGGGCTCTCGTATGTGCCTCTGGGGCAGCCGAGCACCACCCTGAGCGGGGGGGAGGCGCAGCGGGTGAAGCTGGCGACAGAGCTGCATCGGCCGGCGACCGGCAAGACGCTCTACCTGCTCGACGAGCCGACGACGGGGCTCCACTTCGACGACGTGGCCAAGCTCATCCTCGCCCTCCAGCGGCTGGTCGACGCGGGCAACACCGTGATCGTCGTCGAGCACCACACCGACGTGATCAAGTGCGCGGACCATGTCGTCGACCTAGGGCCCGAGGGCGGCGACGGAGGGGGGTGCGTCGTCGGTGAGGGACCGCCCGAGGCTATCGCTCTCCTCGACACCCCCACCGGTCGTGTGCTCGCGGAGCTGCCCGAGCTCGCAGCGGGCGTCGCTGCGGCGACGGCGCCGACCTACTCCGCGAGGTCTGCACGGCGTCGACGGGGCAAGGTCAGCGGCCTCGTCGTGCGAGGGGCGCGACTACACAACCTCCAGGATGTCGATGTCGACATTCCGCACGGCCAGCTCACCGTGATCACGGGTCCGAGCGGCTCCGGAAAGACGTCGCTCGCCTTCGACACGATCTTCGCCGAGGGCCAGCGGCAGTACGTCGAGAGCCTCTCAACCTACGCCCGTCGCTTCCTGGGGCGGGTGGAGCGCCCGCCGGTGGACAGGCTCGAGGGGCTGCAGCCGGCCATCGCCATCGATCAGCGAGCGGCGGGTCACAACCCACGGTCGACCGTCGCGACGGTGACCGAGATCCATGATGTGCTCCGGCTGCTCTATGCGAAGGTCGGGCAGCCGCACTGTCCCGAGTGTCAGCGGGCGGTTCGTCCCTGGTCGCCCTCGGACGTGGCGGGCGAGCTGCGGGAGTCCGAGCAAGGAGTCGGCTGGATTCTGGCGCAGCTTCGGCCGATCTCCGCCGAGGGAGCCGAGGCGAGGCGCTCGGGTCTGCTGCGTGATGGCTGGACCCGTCTGCTGGAGCGGCCTGCGAACAGGCAGAGAGACCTCTCCGACCCTTCCACAGGCAGTCTGCTGGTCCAGGGAGCCTGGCTGGTCGTGGACCGGGTCAGTCCGGGGCGGACCAGTCGCTCGCGGCTCTCGGAGGCCGTCTCGACCGCCTTCGCACTCGGAGACGGGCGGTGTGTCTTCGTGCCACGACGCGACGGTGAGCCACGCGTGTTCACGGTGAGGGCTCACTGCCCCGAGCATGGTGCCGTCCTGGAGGCCGACCTCACGCCACGCCACTTCTCCTTCAACAGCCAGCTCGGCGCTTGTGTGCGCTGCGGCGGCCTCGGAGTGGTCCGTCAGATTCTGCCGGAGCGTCTCATCCCGCAGCCGGACTGTGGATTCTGGGACGCTCTAGACGGCCGCGTGTCGGCGACACTGCAGCGCTCGTCGCGGTCGCGGGCGATTCTCCTAGCCCTGTTCGCCCAGCATGAGGTCTCGCCTCTCGCTCCATGGGTAGACCTGCCGGAGGCGCTGCGGCATGCCCTGCTGCATGGCGTCGACACTCCTGTGCGGGTGCGCTGGACCCAGCGATGGGGAAGCACCAAGCGGACCGTGAACGAGGAGCGCGACTGGCCCGGTCTCTTCGCGACGCTCGAGGGCTGGTCGTCTCCGCTGGACTGGTTGATCGCGGAGGGGACCTGTCCGGACTGCCGAGGTGGCCGCCTGCGACCTGAGCTACTCGCGGTGACGATTGGAGGCCAAGGCATCGACAGCCTCACGCGCCTGCCCGTGGCCGAGGCGCGTGACACGGTGGCCGGCTGGCAACTGGAAGGTGCGCAGGCGACCATCGCCGAGCGTCCTCTGCTCGAGCTTCGCCGGAGGCTTGGCTTCCTCGTTGACGTGGGGCTGGGCTACCTGGGCCTCGACCGTGCAGCCCGAACGCTGTCCGGAGGGGAGTCGCAGCGGATTCGCCTCGCCTCGCAGCTCGGGTCGATGCTGACGGGCGTGACCTATGTGCTCGACGAGCCCACCATCGGGCTGCATCCGCGCGACACGGAGCGGCTCCTCGGGACGCTCGAGGGGCTGCGTGATCTGGGCAACACGGTCGTCGTGGTGGAGCATGATCTCGACACCATCCGGCGTGCGGATCGGGTCGTCGACCTGGGACCGGGCGCGGGAATCCACGGGGGCCGCGTCCTCGCCAGCGGCACCCCCGCTGAGCTGGCCTCGGAGCCGAGGTCGGTGACGGGGCGGTGGCTCTCGGGCGAGGTCACGATGCCTCTGCCCGCCGAGCGGCGACCGGCCAAGGGCGCCGTGACACTCGTGCGCCCTCGCGCGCACAACGTCCGAGCAGAGTCTGTGACGGTCCCTCTGGGGGTCTGGGTCGCCGTCGCGGGTGTGAGCGGGAGTGGCAAGTCGTCTCTCGTGATGGACACCCTGGTCCCCGCGCTCGCGAGGCACATCGGGAGAGACGACCCCGCGCCGCCCTGCGAGCGGGTCGAGATCGACGGGACCATTGACCGCTTGGTCGTCGTCGACCAGTCGCCCATCGGCCGGACGCCCCGCTCGACCCCTGCGACCTACACGAAGGTGATGGACGCGCTGCGCACGCTGTATGCGTCGACGACCGTCGCCCAGGAGCAGGGCTGGAAGCCCACTCGGTTCTCGTACAACTCACCGAGAGGAGGACGCTGTACGGTCTGTGAGGGACGAGGCGCCATCCTCGTGGAGATGCACTTCCTTCCAGATGTCTGGGTCACCTGCGAGGCGTGCGGTGGTCACCGCTTCGATCGGGAGACGCTCAGAGCGACCTGGAAGGGGCGCTCCATCGCAGATGTGCTCTCCATGCGCTGTGACGAGGCGCTCGAGCTCTTTGCCAACCATCGTCGGATTGCCCGCCGCCTGCAGGCTCTCGTCGATGTCGGCCTCGGGTACCTGCAGCTCGGTCAGCCGGCCAACACGCTGTCCGGTGGGGAGGCGCAGCGGGTGAAGCTCGCGTCCGAGCTGGCCTCCCGAAGAGGGCACGTGGTCTATGTGCTGGACGAGCCGACGACGGGCCTCCACCTCGATGACGTCGTCCGCCTGGTCGATGTGTTCCATCGTCTGGTGGGGTCGGGGCACACGGTGATCACGATCGAGCATCACCTCGACATCCTTCGGCAGGCCGACCACCTGCTGGAGCTGGGGCCTGAGGGTGGCGATGGTGGAGGTCTGCTCGTCTCGCAGGGGCCGCCCGACGTAGTGGCCCGAGCAGACACCCCGACGGGGGCAGCGCTTCGAGGACTCGACGCCCCCTTGTCAGCGCTGCAGGGTCCGCGGTAGAAGCAAGGCAGCGGGGGATTGGGATGCGTGGACTGTTCTTGCTGCCGGTTGTGATGACGGCAGGGTGTCTGTCAGGCTCGAAGGGCGAGCTCTGGTTGTTTCAGATGGGCACGCTGTCTCCGGAGTGCGTCGAGCAGATCGACGAGAAC
>PKDJ01000048.1 GCA_002862545.1 Pseudomonadota bacterium | reverse complement strand
CGAGCGACGGGGTGAGGTCGAGCGCCTCACGCTGGCTGCGTAGCCAGGCGGCGAAGGGCTCTGGAGGGTCTCGCAGGAGCAGCACGTCGAGGTCGCGCGCGGCACCGAGGGTCGCCCGGAGGTCACGCAGTCGGCGGGCGAACCGCTTCTTCCGGTGCATGCGCAGCCAGATGCGCATTCGCTGCAGCGCGACCCGCACCTGATGGATGCCCTCAGGATCGACGCCGGCGCGGGCGATGGGGGCGTGCGTGCGAAGGTGGACACACCAGGTCGTGCTCAGGAGATCGGAAGTCTGCATCCGGTCTGTCGTATTGCTGGACCCGGCCACGTGCACGGAAGCGACGGGTGCATGTCGGCTACGCAGGCAGCAGGAGAGGTGGCTGTGCGGCGATGGGCCCTCCGCGCTCGGCCCCAAGAGGCCCGTGCTGCGTAGAGCTCACGCTGGGCGGGGTCGGCTACCTGGAGCGAGGCGCTCGGTGAGGACCTGCGCCAGCGCGAGCCAGAAGCTTCTTCGAGGCGCCGAGGGCCCGCAGGGCTGCGCGCAGGTCGCCGTGTAGAGGGGCTGATGCGCGACCCGCGACCTCGACGTGCACGAAGGGTCGCACGAGTCCCGCCTTTGCGGCAAAGAAGCGCTGGGTGGGAGCGTGTCGGCCGGCGACGGCGTGGCCACGACGAGCAAGCCCACCGAGGGCGCGCGGGAGGGGGCCGTCGAGCTGCAGACGCAGCAGACCATGTCCGGCCACCCGCCCGAGCCGAGTCCAGCGTGCACCGGGGACGCTGCCGTTGGGGCCAGGGTCGCCGATCACCAGCACGAGGGCCCGCTTTGCCCGGCCGACGGCGCCAGAGGGGTGGCCGAGCCAGGGGCCACCCGCGCGTCCACCCTGCACCGGCCAAGTCGCCCTCGGCGGTCCGGCGGCGAGGTGAACCACCGTCTCCACCTCGCGGGTCTGTGGGAACAGATCCAGAGGCTCGATGGCGGTCGGGTGCATGCCGTGCGCCGCCAGGCAGTCGAGATCGCGGGCGAGGGTCTCGGGCCCGCAGGAGACATACACCAGCCGCTTGGCGATCTGTGTGAGGCGGGCCAGCACCTGGGGATCGCTGCCTCGGCGGGCGGGGTTGAGGATCGCGACGTCGAAGCGCTCACGCAGTGGAAGATCTTCGACGCGCGACCGCACCACCTCGACATTGGGTGGTGCGACCTCGCGTGCAGCGGCGACCGCACTCGGGACCTCCTCGACCGCCAGGACCCGCCCGCGCCCTGGCGCGAGGCGAAGCGCATAGGCCCCGACGCCCGCGTAGAGGTCGAGCACGGTGCGGGCCTCACCGACGGCCGCCGCGACACGATCATGCAGGTCAGCCGCGGTGCGCGGATCGACCTGGAAGAAGGCGCCGGGGTGCAGTCGAACCTCGGTGTCGCCGATGCGCTCGACGAGGTGTCGCGGGCCGAGGAGGGGGTGGGGGCGGGCCCCCATCACCCTCTTGCGCTGGGGGTCGGCGGTGCTCACCGCGATGGAGACCAGCTGCGGCACGGCCTGTTGCAGCTTGTGCGCGGCACCCTTGCCGCCCGACAGCCGGCCCTTCGAGCAGGCGAGCACCAGCTGCAGGTCGCCCGTCGCGTCCGACACGCGGAGGTCGACGGAGTGCACCTCGGGGTGTCCGCGGAGCCAGGTCAGCAGAGGTGGCAGTGCGGCTCGGAGGCCGTCGGCGAGGACGGGGCAGTCGGGGGTGTCGAGCACGCGTCCTGGCTTCTCGGGGTCGTAGAGTCCGATGCGGACGTGCTTGCGGCCGACGTTGATCGGCAGCTTGAGGCGATGCCGGTAGGCCTCGGTGTGGGCTGCGGGACGAACGGGCGGGAGCTCGGGCAGGCCGAGGTGCGCGTAGTCTTCCAGTGCAGCGGCGAGGCGTGCGTGCTTCGCGCGCAGCTGGACGTCATAGGGCTGTCCCATGAGAGGGCAGCCGGGGCAGTTCGGGTGGTGGCGGCAGTCCATGGCCGAGCGCCTATCCCGTCCGCATCCGCAGACGTGGGTCGCGGCTTCCGGCGTTAGACTCAATGGGCATGGGCATCCACCTCGCCAGCGTCGTCTCCGTCCTCTTTGGCTGCGCTGCCGAGGAGCCGAGGCCAGCGGACACGGCCCTGGGCACCTCCTCGTCCGCAGCGAGCACGGTGCCGACCGAGACCACGGTCGATTCTCCGACCACGCCGTCTCTGCCGACGGGTGACACGGCGCCTGACCCGTGCGCCTTGCCCCAGCCGGATGTCGAGCTCGGTGTGGGGTCGAAGGTCTTCGCACCTGCGGCCGATGCGGACGCCATCGTGATGGAGCACGGGCCGCAGGGAGGCTGGCACCTGACCACCGCCGTGCGACTCGCCGCTGTCTCCGAGCTCGTCGGGTTCCATCCGACGGCCACCGTCGTGGGTGACGGGCGCCAGATTGGAGGGCACCAGCCCGAGCAGTACCACCAGATCATCCCCTACGATACTGTGCAGTGCACGGGTGACGTCACGAACCTGCGCGTCTACCTCGACGTCGACCTGGAGGACGTGTGCGGTCTTGCCGGGCTCGCCGCCGAGGTCGTGGTCGATGTCCGAGATCTGGAGACCGGAGAGGAGGGCAGCGACAGCCGGACGTTCATCCTGCAGCTCGACCCGATGGACGAGCCCCTCTGTCTCTGAGCGGCGTGTTCAGGGCGGGGCCTCTGGCTGGGCGCCGCTTCGTGGCGGCCCCACTCGCCTCGAGTCGTGCGACGTGGGCTGTGCATCGAAGGCTGAGTCTGGTGAGGCCGACGCGCGGCGATTGTGAGGCATCTCAGTGTTGCGACCGCGTAGAAGCTCTGGAGAGGACCGCACTCCATCCGGCAATTGTGGACAACGGCGCTCATGTCTGGCACCTTCCCGGCGCGGAGGCGAGTTCATGCTGAGAATGATGGTGATCGCGGCCACGGTGAGTCTGGTCGCATGTGGTGGTGACAAGGACGGTTCCGACACGGCCGCGGCCGCCGGAACGACGGCGGGTGTCGATGGGGCGTCCGTGTACGCCGACAACTGTGCCTCCTGCCACGGCGCAGACGGCAGCGGGGGCATCGGTACCCCGCTGAACGCGGGAGTCGTGGCGGGGCTCTCCGATGACGAGCTCACGAGCGTGATCACGGACGGCATCAGTCCGTCGATGCCCTCGTTTGCCTTGCCAACGGACGAGCTCGATGCGCTCGTCGCGTATCTGCGCAGCGAGTTCGGGTCCTGAGGCGTGAGCCTCCTCACAGCCGTCATCCTTGACGAGCTGCGACACGCGTGAGGCGCTCGGGTCAGGCTACTCTCGGAGGAGCGGAGGCGCGGTCGACGCCTCTCCTCTCGCCAGGAGGTAGCGATGCGAACGTACGCGGGCACTTGGTTGAGTGGTGTCGTGCTGAGTGCGGCGCTCGTGGTGAGTGCGGTCGAGACAGAGGGCACCGCGGCGGAGGTGGCGCCCGTGGCTTCCTCTTCGGTCGCGGACTCCGGTGTGCTGGAGATCCATGTCGTCGATCACCGAGGCAAGCCGGTCGAGGTGCGGGTGACGGGCTGCAGAGACGATGTCTACCCGGTTGCCCGAATTCGTCTGGAGACCCGTCGGTCGTGCACCGTGCAGGCACGCCGCCGCGATGGCGCCTTCTGGACGCCGTGGACCACGCCCGTCACGGCGACCACAGGGCACCTGGCGGTCGACCTTCCTGACTACACGATGGGCGGTCTCGGCGTCCGCATTCGCGCCTCCCGTCACGGGGCCATCGTCGATGGCGCCGAGTCACGCTCGCCGGGCCAGAAGCTCGGTCTGGAGCCGGGTGACGTCATCGTCCGCGCCGATGGGGTCTCGCTGGCGGGCAGGTCTGTGGAGGCGATGACAGAGGTGATCACCGGCGCGAGTGGTACGGCCGTCGAGCTAGAGATCATCGACGTGCGCAGTGGTTCGATCCGTCATCGGACGGGCTACCGGGCGCCTCACCACTGAGCTGCGCTTGCCTGCGGGGCGCGCCCCGGCCACTCTTCTTCCGCAGAAGGAGGTCGCGTGCTTGCGCTGACACTGGCTCTCGCATCCCTGGCGACCGAGCCTCCCAAGGCCGGCCACGTTGGACACATTGGGCTCGGTGTCGGACTCGGCAGCAACGTGACCGGGCTGTCGGCGAAGTGGCTGCCTGCGAATGACCATGCCTTTCAGGGGCTCGTCGGCGTCGCGCCCGGCAGTCGGGCGCTCGGCTATTCCTATGGCCCGCTCGCGGCGGAGCTGGACTACCTCTACGAGATGCCCATCATTGCCGATGTCGATCCCGCACTGATTGGGTGGACACTCGGCTTTGGCGGCTCGTTGGTCACGCGACCCGTGCTCGCCTCGGTGCAGGCCATCGCCGGTGTCGAGGTGAACCTCGTGGATGCGCCGGTCGACATCAGCATCGAGTATCGACCGAGCATCGGGATCTTCATTCGAGAAGGAGGCGGCGTGGGCTTCGATCCGTTCGGAGTCGGTGGCCACGTCCGCGTCTGGCTGTGAGCGTCTCGCGACGGCCCCGAGGGAACCCTAGAAGGGCTCCTCGGCGGCGATGTCCGCGACGACCTCCGACGACCACTCGTCGGGCGCGGGGTCGAGGGCCTCGCTCCCGATGAAGAGGTAGTCGAAGCGGCAGCCGGGCAAGCCGTTGCAGGCGATGGAGCTCAGGCCCGCAGTGGCGGTGGACACGTCGCCGACGGGGTACGTGTCCTCGAGTTCGCCGTTGATGTAGACGCCAATCTCCTCGCCGTCGAAGGACATACCGAGCCGCTGGGGCCTCTCCATGTCCAGCACGTCGCCGAGCTCGAGCAGGGTGATGCCCTGCTCGTAGTCGGTGGGCGTCTCCTCCCAGAGCATCAGGGACTCGATGCCGCCATCGATGAGCTCGCCCTGGTAGTCGTCGGTGCCCACGAACGTGACGATGCGGCCGTCGATGCCGCGCATCATCGGGCCGAGCCCATCGTCGTCGAAGACGGTCTGTCCGCGCACCTCGACATGCATCGGCAGGGAGAGCTCAAGACCCGGGACCTCCAGGAAGTAGTCGATGCCGGAGGCGTCGCTTCCGAGGGTCTGGGTGTCCGGGTCGAGGATGAACGTGGCGAACTCCCAGTCGCGATCGGAAACGACCGCGTACTCGATGGAGCGATCCTCCTGGAAGGGATCGTAGTGCCAGGCGATGGAGCGCCGCTCTGTCTCCGGGTTCCCGAAGGCCAGTGTGACGGTGCTCTCGCCCTCGGGGATGCGGCCGACCGTGGCCCAGACCTCTGTGACAGGACCGATGGGTGAGGCGTACCAGTAGTCCAGGAGCGGGCCGCCGCTCGAGAACACGCGCAGATCGGAGCCATCGTCCTCGAGCTTGCCCTCGGCCACCAGGCGCTCGGCATCGAACACCAGTGCGATGGGGTGGTCTCGGAGGACCCTGCCCGTGTCGTTGTTCACCGTCACGGTGGCGCGCCAGCCCCAGCCGTCGCCGACCGTGCCCGTGTCGCAGGTGATCAGCTCCGGGCCCGCGAGGCGGGTGACCCACCAGTCGCTGGTCTCCTCGAGGACGCCGAGCTCGACCAGCTCCAGGCAGTTCTCTGCGGGGCAGTCCTCTCCGGTGCCGAGGAGGCCTTCATCGACGCGGCCGTCGCAGTTCTGGTCGATGCCATCACACAGCTCGCGGGCTCGGGGGAAGGCGGATGCGTCGTCGTCGTCGCAGTCGTCGCCGCCCACGATGGGGGCTCGGCCGTCCCAGCCGCCGGGGTCGATGCTGCACGCGACCCAGGTGTCGCCATCGGCATCGAGCTCGTCCGCAGGAACGGAGTCATCGCAGTCGTTGTCGAGACCATCGCAGAGCTCGGGAGCGGCGGGGAAGACCGTCTCATCGGTGTCGTCACAGTCCCCGGAGTCCTCGGTGAAGCCGCGCGGCAGCTCGCAGGACTCGACGGTCTCGAGGGGGTCGCCGTAGCCGTCGCCGTCTGCGTCCTCGAACCAGATGGGCGCGACGAGGTCGGGGTCGTCGAGGTCGACCAGCGTGTCGCAGTCTTCGTCACCGCCGCCGCAGACCTCGATGGCGCCGGGGTTGACCTCAGCGTCGTCGTCGTCGCAGTCCCCAGGCTCGGTCGCAAAGCCATCGGGCAGCTCGCAACCGAGGATCAGGCCCTCCTCGGTGCCGTACCCGTCTGCGTCGCCGTCGGGGTAGTAGGGCGTGTCGCCGGCTCCACCATCGTCCGCGACCCCCGAGCAGTCCTGGTCGATCTCGTCGCAGATCTCCACGCCATCGGGGTTGATCGAGGCATCGTCGTCGTTGCAGTCGCCGTCGTCGAGGACGAACCCGAAGAGCGGAGAGCAGGAGAGCTCGAAGTCGTCGGGGTTGCCAAAGCCATCGCGGTCGGCGTCGCGGTACCAGGCAACGGACTCCGCATCTTCGTCCACCTCGTCGTCACAGTCGTTGTCGAGGAGGTCACAGAGCTCTTCGGCGCCTGGATAGACGGTGTCGAAGCGGTCGTCGCAGTCGGTGGCGTCTGCGACGTAGTCCTCCGGTGCGTCGCAGGCCTCGACCTCGAAGTCGAGGTTGCCGAAGCCGTCGCCGTCGAGGTCGGCGTACCACATGGAGAGCCCCTCGACGCGAGGGTCGAGGTCGTCTGCGAGTCCGTCGCAGTTGTCGTCGATGCCGTCATTGCAAACCTCGACGGCGTCGGGGTTCACAGCGTCGTCGTCGTCGTCGCAGTCGCCGTCGATCGCCGAGGTGCGGTCCGGGGCGACGCAGCGGTCGAAGACGGTGTCGGTGTCCCCGAAGCCGTCACCATCTGCGTCGGCGTACCAGCGAGGTAGCTCGAGGAGCCCCGGGTCGGCTTCGTCGGCCAGCTCGTTGCAGTCGTCGTCGATGCCGCCGTTGCAGACCTCATCCGCGTCGGGGTTGATGTCGGCCGCGCCATCGTCGCAGTCGGAGTCGTCTGCGACGCGGTCGGGGCCGCCGTCGCAGGCGGAGATGGAGTCCGAGGGGTCGCCGAAGCCGTCACCGTCGCTGTCGAGGTACCACAGGCCCGCGTCGACTGCGTCGTCCTCGTCGAGGTCCGTGTCGCAGTCGTCGTCGATTCCGTTGCAGCGCTCGGGTGCACCGGGGAAGACCCCCGGGAGGCTGTCGTCGCAGTCAGAGGAATCCGCGACGCGGTCGGGGTCTGGCTCGCACGCCGAGACGGCATCCGAGGGATCACCGAAGCCGTCACCGTCGCTGTCGAGGTACCACAGGCCCGCATCGACTGCGTCGTCCTCGTCGAGCTCCGTGTCGCAGTCGTCGTCGATGCCGTTGCAGCGCTCGGGGGCGCCGGGGAAGACGAGCGGGAGGCTGTCGTCGCAGTCGCCCGAGAGTCCAGTGAAGCCGTCGGGCTCGCTGCAGGCCACGATGGACTCGGCGCCCCCGAACCCGTCGCCGTCTGCGTCGACATACCAAGTGGGCAGCTCGCCGCCCAAGCCCGGGTCATCGATGTCGGCGAGGTCATTGCAGTCGTCGTCGATGCCGCCGTTGCAGACCTCCTGCGCGTCAGGGTTGACCTCCGCGTCCTCGTCGTCGCAGTCGGTGTCGTCCGTGACGAAGCCCTCTGGTGCGTCGCAGGCGAGCAGATCAGTTCCGGGCGCACCGAAGCCGTCTCCGTCGCTGTCTGCGTAGTACGTCTGCAGGCCATCTACGTCGGGGTCGTCAGCGTCCGAGAGACCATCGCAGTCGTCGTCGATGTCGTTGCAGAGCTCGGGGGCGCCAGGGAAGATGGCGGGGTCGTCGTCGTTGCAGTCGCCAGACGTGGCGACGAAGCCCGTCGGTGCCTCACAGGCGACCGTGCTGTCGAGTACGCTGCCGGCGCCGTCGCCGTCCTGGTCGCGGAACCATGGGGTCTGGACGTCCTCGTCGATGAGGTTGTCGCAGTCGTCGTCGATTCCGTTGCAGACCTCCGGATTGCCCGGGAAGCGCAGCGGGTTGCCGTCATCGCAGTCGGCCGCGTTTCCGATGCCGTCGCCGTCGAGGTCATCGTCGGGAGTGGACGGGTCGCAGTCGTCGTCGATCCCGTTGTAGGGAGACTCGGGAGCGCCCGGGTTGACGAACGGGTTGTTGTCGTCACAGTCCTCGCCTGCCGGGTAGCCGTCGGCATCGGCGTCGACCGGCCCTGTTGGTGCCGTCGTGCCGCCGGTTGGCGTGGCGAGTGTCGGAAGTACGCCAGTGTCGTTCGACACAGGCTTCGATTCGATGCTGCCTCGGCATGCCATCGAGGACAGCAGAACCGCTGACCAGATCACGCTGCGAGTCACTTCTTCCTCCCACCCAAGGGCCTCGTAGCCCTACATAAGGATGTCATATGAGGAAGCGGTCCGCGCGCAACCGTGGCGTCGTCACTCCGTGAGGCGCTCGGTCACCTGTGCGAGAGCGCTCGCCTCGATGTGTGCGTAGTCAGCAGAGCCGACGAAGTTGGTCTGCTCGTTGGCGTCTGCATCGAGATCGTAGACCTCGACGGCCTCCATCGTCGTCTCGTCGACGACGACCTTGTGGCGTCCGTCAAAGAGCATGGCGTGGTTGTAGACCTCTGCAAAGATGCTGTCACGGCCTGCGTGGGCATCAGGAACGTCGGGGCCATCGAGGACCTTTCGAACCAGTGAGACACCCTCCGGCGGCTCTGGGAGGAGGTCGGGGTGGGCCCCTCCGAGGTCGAGGATGGTCGCGACGACA
>PKDJ01000049.1 GCA_002862545.1 Pseudomonadota bacterium | reverse complement strand
CCGAACTTGCGTGCGTCTGCAGCGATGTCGTCGAGGGGGCGGTACCAGTCTTCCCAGTACAGACCGAGCTGCGACGCGAGCCCTCTGGCGACATCCTCGGAGACACCTCCATCGAGAATGTCGAAGACATCCTTGGCGCGCCACTCGTGTGTGCTCGACTTGATGGCCGCGAGGATCTCACCATCCGACTTGCCCGCTTCGGCCGCCTTGGTGATGTCTCGCGCGCTGGCTACCTGTAGTGGAGAATCTCCGTCCTGGGCTAGCCCTGTAGGCGTATACGTCAGGAGCAACATCAGGAACCAGCGCACGATCGACCTCCTTGTCAGTGCCGTGTATCCGGCGCCATGGTCATCAACCCGTCCAGGCGCGAGACTACACGAGTCGTCGTCGCGTGTCCCACCTCGAAGCGGCAGCTCGAGCTGTCCCTTCTCCTCGCTGAACACGCGAGAGCCGTGCATCATCCCCGCGGGCTCGGCATCCGGTTGGCATCACGGCACCGCGTACTCCAACGCCTGAACGCAGACAGCTGCGTGTGTGGTGAGTCAGGGCACGACCACTCAGCACTGGTCCCGGCTAACGGCGCTTCAGGTACGGAGGTAACGAGACTTCCGACGAGACAGCCCCGTCTTGATGACGATGAGCTCCTGCTTGCTCACCAGCCCTTCGTCCACCAGTGGCTTCAGGGCCAGGAGCTGCTCCTGTCGCGTTCGCGTCCGCGCGGCGTGCACTTGCGCTCGAACCACGCCTTCCCAGTGGTGTGCGAGCCCCATCGCCTCGAGGTGTGCCAGCGTGCCAGGTGGCGTCGCCTCGTGCAGGAAGGCCACGCGGTGCACCGGCGCTGTCGGGTCTGCGAGCTGGATCTGCAGCTCTAGCCTCTCCACCCACTCGACGCGCCGCCCGCCCTGCTTGTTGGCCTTGTGCCCCATGTTCTTGACGATGCGAACGTCGACGACCTGATTCGGCTTGACCACCCGCGTCCGTGGACGAGTCAGGCCCTCGAGACTCGGGTCATCTCCCTCTTCGAGTGCGAGCTTCTTCGGAGGCATGACGAGCAGGAGCTGCTCACGGGCTGCCCCGGACCGGACCAAGGTGCCGAGCGCAGCACCACCGTCACTCCCGATCAGCTTCTGCCCGATCTTGAGATCTGCTGTCGGCACCATCGCTCTCTCGAGCAGCGACTTGAGCTGCTGCTGTCGGAGCAAATCGCGCTCGCGCTCGGCAGCCTCGATGCGCTTGCGGCGCCAAAAGAGGGCACCAGCGAGCGCCCCGCCCAGCAGCACGATTCCACCGAGTCGCCGATAGGGACTGACCTCAGCCGTGTCGCCAGTCTTCGCAGCACCCTTGGCTCCCTTCGCCTTCTGCCCCGGCATTGGAGACATCTGGCTCGGCGCCGTCGAGCCACCGCCACCGCGGTCACCTCCAGCCCGAGCCGCCGTCTTGGCTTGCCGCGAGCGCTCTGAGCCACTCTCGTCGGCTGCGGCGACCTCCTCGCTCGACTCTGCCGTCTGGAAGGAGTCGGGCTCCAGGAGCAGCCCCGCAGCGAGCAGGAGGATGAAGAGCGCGGCTAGAGCAGACATCGCGACGCCAACAGACCGACTCCCCTGCTCGGTCCGGAAGGAGTTGAAGAGCTTGTCTCGGATGATCAGGAAGCCAAGGAGAAACTGCTCCCAGCCAGAGAGGGGCTCTTCCTCCTCTTCTTCTTCCTCCTCCTTCTCCTTGTAGGTGAGCTGCTGCCGCTCGACCCGCTCCTCGACTCCTTCGAAGTCTCCCTTCCCCCACTCGGGATTCACCTCTTCCACCAGCTCTCGAAAGACGGCTTCCTGGGCCTCGCTCCTTCCCTGCCTAGCGAGCGTCTCCTGCAGCATCAGGCTGATGTTCGGTGGCACCGTCGGCCGAATGAACTCTGGCGACTTGTTCATCGCGACTGCGACGAGCACCGTCTCATCGGGAACCTCGGACTGAACCTCCTCGAGGACTCGACGAACCGCGCGCTGCGGCATTCCCCAGTCCTCATTCGAGAGCAGAGCGAGTGAGAATCTCTTTCGCTCGCCACTCGACGCAACCAGCAAGACGTCCTCGGCGCGGAGCTTCAGAGGCCCCTTCACGGAAAACTCCGCGCCCTGCAGTCCGAGCTGCTGCGCCCCGCTGTGATGGCCGATGCGCTTCCCGCGGCCCCTCCGGAGGTGAAAGGCCGCGGCAGGACCGGCCTGTCCGAACCAGTAGTGGTCGGCTCCGATCCACAGGAGTGTGACTCCCAGGCCCACGGCAGCCAGGTCGTAGGACGCCTGAACCCTCTGTACCTGCGCGTCCGCCGTGCGCAGCATGAACTTCAGGGTCTCGGCGTCTGTCTCGTCTTCCTGGATCTCCTTTGCGGCATCGTAGGCCGCTCTCACGGCGACTCGCGACAGCAGCTGGGCATCCTCGCTCCGCACGCCGGTGACGACGGCGATGAGCGTGTGCCGGTAGAACTGGAAGACCCCGAAGGAGTTGCCGCCGGTGGCAGTCTGGTCCTCACCGGCGATTCCATAGCCCCAGGTGCGAATCATCGGTCAGTTCCCCGAGCCCACCTCACGCAGTCGGGGCACACCGGCGCGCTCCCAGTTCTGCTTGCGGCCCTCGCTCATGAACTGCGACGCCAGCAGGCGCGCCTTCTGCCGCTTGAAGTCCTGCTCGTCGAGAACCCCCTGTCGCACGAGGAGGTCCAGCTCTGCCAGCTTCTCGGCGACCTCGGGCTCCTTCTGCGCGTTGTGCACGAGCGCCTTCACGATGCCCTCCCACTTATGCAGAGCGTCGCGGGCCTCCCGGTGCTGTGGCGAGCCGTGGGTGGTCTCACCGAGCAGGAACGTGAGGACGTGTACGGGGTCACGCGTGTCTGCCACGTTGATCTTCAGGTCGAGGGAGCGCACGTAGGTCTGTGGCTTGCCGCCAGTCTTGTTCGTCTTCACGAAGGTGTCTTCCATCACCTCGCAGCCGATGAGGTCATGCGCCTCGACCGCACGAACCGCCATGCGTGGCTTCTCTAGCACCTCGTCGTTGTCGTCGTAGTACTCGCCGGAGATGAACACAATGGTCTTGTTCGCCCAGGCGTGCCCGACAGCCGAGAAGCCATCGATGCCGATGAAGGTCGGCTCGAACACGAAGCGGTCCGACATCGACTCGAGCTGGCTCTGTAGGTGCTTGCGGCGCTCGGCCCGAACCTCTTCCAGCTCCTGCTTCTCCTTCCAGTTTCGGTAGTACATGCGACCGAACATGAGAGCTGCCAGCCCTCCTGCTCCAGCCATGACCAGAATCATGTTGGGCGACATCGACTACCTCTGGGTGCGCGCTTGCCCGATGATGGCACATCCACGGCGCCAGGCGCAATCGAGGCGCGTCACACACTGGAGCGGAGGTAGGTGTAGCCGTCCAGCCCCGCAGAGAAGCGCTGCAGAAGCAACCTGGACTCCTCCCGGGTCATCCCGCCACGACGGATGGCCCGCTCCGACGCAGACCGGACGCGATGCATCAGCTCGCGCCGGTCGTACTGCACGTAGGCGAGCACGTCGCTGACCCTGTCTCCCTCGAGGACCCGCTCGATGCTGTAGCCTCCGCCAGGCTCGAGGAGGACGTGGACCGCGTTCGTGTCACCGAAGAGGTTGTGAAGGTCGCCCAGGATCTCCTGGTACGCGCCGATCAGGCAGATTCCAAGGAGGTAGCGCTCTCCAGGACGCACATCGTGCAGCTCCAGCACCTCCTTGACGTCCCGGAGGGCCACGAACTTGTCGAGCTTTCCGTCTGAGTCGCACGTCAAGTCCGCGAGTACGCCGCGCCGCTCGGGGCGCTCATCCAAGCGCTGGATGGGCACCACAGGAAAGAGCTGATCAATCGCCCATGCGTCAGGTGCAGACTGAAAGATGGAGAAGTTGGCATAGTAGGTGTCGGCGAGGCGCCGCTCGATGCCCCGCAGCTCGTCCGGGACGTAGGAGAGCTTGCGCACCGCTGCTCGGATCCGGGCACAGACCTGCCAGAAGAGCCGCTCGAGAAGAGCCCGCTGCTCCAGGTCCATCAGGCCGAGATTATAGGCCTGCCGACCCGTCTCTCGCGCCTGCGTCGCATCATGCCAGGCCTCCTGGCAGGTGCGGGGGTTGACCTCATCGAGGAGCTCTCGCAGCCGTATGACAGGGGCGGGAGCCTCGTCGGGTACGTGGGGCGGGCTGCCCTCCGTAGGCATGCGCTCGACGCCGATGACATCAAAGACGAGGACCGAGTGGTGCGCGACCATCGCACGGCCCGACTCGGTGACGATGTCCGGCTCCGCCACGCCCGCCCTCTCGCAAGCCTGAGCAATCGCGGCCACCACATCGTGGGCGTACTCCTGCTCCGTGTAGTTCATCGATGACTCGAAGTTGCTGCGGCTGCCGTCGTAGTCGACGCCCAGTCCTCCCCCTACGTCCAGGAACCCCATGGGAGCGCCAAGTCGCACCAGCTCGACGTAGGTACGAGAGGCCTCCCGCATCGCATCCTTGAATGTCCGGATGTTCGTCACCTGCGAGCCGACATGGAAGTGGAGCAGGCTCAAGCAATCCAAGAGGTCGGCGTCGCGGAGTCGGTCGACCATTCGAACGAGGTCCCAGGGGGTCAACCCAAACTTGGCACGGTCACCCGAAGAGGACTTCCAGCGACCCGTGCCTGCCTGCGACAGCTTCGCGCGCACCCCGATTCGGGGTCGGATCCCGAGACGTCGGGAGGCACTGACGAGCTTGTCGACCTCCGAGAGCTTCTCCACCACGATGACGGTGTTTCTGCCAAGCTTCCGCGCGAGCATCGCCGTCTCGATGTATTCCTCGTCTTTGTACCCGTTGCACACGATGAGGGCTTCTGGATCGTCCAGCAGCGCAAGGGTCACCAAGAGCTCGGGCTTACTGCCCGCTTCGAGGCCCATGTGGTGGTCGCGACAGTACTCGACCAGGCTCTCTACGAGATGGCGCTGCTGGTTGACCTTGATGGGGTAGACACCGCGGTAGCGTCCCGCGTAGCCGACCTCCGCGATTGCGGTCGCGAAGCAGCTCGCCAGCGTCTCGATCCGCCGTCGAACGAGGTCGGGAAATCGCAGCAAGATGGGCAGCTCGATACCGCGCTCGACAAGCTCGTCGGACAGCAGCCGCACGTCGATACAGCCCTTCTCCGGACCATTCGGCGTGACAACGAGGTGTCCGGCCTCGTTGACCCCGAACAACTCACGGCCCCAGCGGTCGATGCCGTAGAGCTCGTGGGCATCGCTCGTCGACCATCCAGCCATGCGGCCTCCAGGTCGGCGCGAATTATCCTGCCCACGCAGCGGTCGGCCACTGCGATCCTGTTCCGTCAGCGCCGCTTGCGCGTCGGGCGATCAGGCGCATCCATGGGCTGGTCGAGGGTGTCCAGCCAGCCAGCACGAGAGTCGGCGAACGCGTCGGCGTATGGAACGTACGGCTTGAGGTCCAGCACGGGCGTGCCGTCAAGCAGGTCGATTCCACGCACGTGCAGCACGTGCCCCTCGACTCGGACGACGCGCACGGCCGAGAGTCCGAGCTGGTTGGGCCGATGTGGAGCTCGAGTGGCCAACACACCACGCCGCACCCGTGGGCCACGGGGAGGAACGACCGTGGGATTCCAGCCTTGGTTCAGATGGAACCACGACAAGACCCACACCCGCTCGAAGCCCTCCAGCCCACCGAGTGCGGCCGCTGGCACCACGGCCTCGTCGAGCTCGATGCGTGCATCTTGCTCACTCTCGTGCAGCGTCCCCGCCGTCACCGTGGCCTGCCGAGGGGTTCCGTAGCGCTGCCGGTATGGAGACCGCACCACCCCGATGGGCTTGAGCACGACCTCCGGAGGGAACGGCACCGAGTCGACATAGTCCTTGCGCCCCACTTTCCCCTCCCCGTCAGTCATTCTCTCGACTCAAGACAGACGAAACCCCGACGCTCGTTCGAGGGTCGGGGTTCGTATTGTGAGTTGCGGGGACAGGATTTGAACCTGCGACCTTCGGGTTATGAGCCCGACGAGCTACCTGGCTGCTCCACCCCGCGGCACGTCGGGGTTCTAACCGGCCGCGGGATCGTGTCAACCACGACGCCTGCGCTTGCCGCCACCGGGTCGCTTCTTTGGTGGCTTTGCCTTCGCGAAGCCCTTTCCTCGAGGCCGCCCCGCACCCGATGGCTTGCGGCCGGCAGCGATGTCCCGTAGGCGACGGATCTCATTGCCCGTCAGCGGTCGCACCTGTCCGCGCTCCAGTCCCCGAATCGAGATCGTGGCGAAGCTCTCCCGTCGGAGCTTGCTCACGGGGTGCCCGAGCCGTGCGAACAAGCGGCGGATCAACCGGTTTCGGCCTTCGGTCACCGTGATCTCGACCCATGCATTGGTTCCGTCCGTCGTGTCGGCGATCCGAACGCGGGCGGCAGCAGCCGCTCCATCCTCCAAGAACACCTTCCCTGCACGAATCTTCGACAGGTCGGACTCGTCGGGCGTGCGGTAGACCTTGGCGAGGTAGCGCTTGGGTACCTTGCGAGACGGGTGTGTCAGCTGGTGCGCGAGATCGCCGTCGTTGGTGAGCAGCAGTGCTCCCTCGGTGTCGAGATCGAGGCGGCCGACGGGCTCGACGCGGGTCTGGACGCCCTCGAGCAGCTCGAGGACGCTCTTCCTGCCCTCGGGATCGTCCCGACCCGTGATGTAGCCACGAGGCTTGTACATCAGGAAGTAGACCTTCTCCGGCTCTCGCGGGAGCGGCTTGCCGTCGACGCGCACCTCTTGCGTGGACGCATCAACCAGGGTGACGACGGGAACGACCTGCCCATCCACCGTGACGCGGCCCTGCTCGATCAGGGACTCCGCGGCTCTTCTCGAGGCCACTCCGCGCTGCGCAAGCAGCTTGGCCAGCCGAATCTCATCTGCCATGTCGCCTCCAGTGGCCGCCTCCCGGCGGGCACGGGGTGGGTTGCGGCCGAGCTCTCGTCGACCGCCGGCGGCGTCTACTCTTCGGTGGTCCCTGCGTCCACCTCAGAGCCCACCATGTCCCGGCGCTCGGCGAGCGTGGGGAGGTCGGTGAGCGACGACAGACCGAACATCTCGAGAAAGTCCCTGGTGGTTCTGTACTCCAAGGGTCGCCCGGGCTGGTCGCGGCGACCAGCGACTCTGATCAGGCGTCGCTCCAGCAGCGCCTTGACTACCCGACCGCTGTCGACCCCTCGCAGCGCGTCGACATCACCGCGCGTCACCGGCTGTCGGTAGGCGACGACGGAGAGGACCTCGAGCGCTGCTGCGGAGAGCTTCTTCGGCCGGCCCCCACGTAGAGCGAGCACCGCCGGCGCGAAGCGCGACGCAGTACGGAGCTGCCATCCCCCCGCCACCGCACGAAGCTCCACACCGGTCCCTCGCCGTTGGTCCTCGAGGACGACCAAGCTGCGCTCGACGAGCCGCTTCTCACATTCCAGTGCCGCTGCGAGCTCCGCCGTCCGAACGGGAGCTCCCGCTGCGAAGAGCAGCGCCTCGACAGCGTGCACGACCTCGGCAGGGACTCCGCCAGGCATGCGCGGAAACCGGAGAATATCGTCGCTCATTCGCCTTCCGAGCCCGAGACGGGCTCTGGCTGCTCGACGTAGCCGACAACGTACTCGAGGTCCATGCGCTCCGTCGGCACGCGCTGTCGGACCTTCACGGTCCCGGCGTGCTCCGCCTGCCTCACGTCCAGCCAGCGCAGCCTCACCATCTCGAGGACCGCGATGAAGGTCGCGACACGCTCGGCACGAGTCGGGAGGCTGCGAAGCAAGCCACGGAGCTCGAGCTTGCCCTTCCCACGCTGCAGGGCATGTACGACATGCTGACAGCACGCTCGGAAGTCGGGCCCCGGCGCCTCCATCTGGAACACCGGCTCGGGCTGGGCCGCCTTCTGGAGCAGGGCGTAGAACCGGTCGAGCAGGCCGAAGGCGTCGACCGAGGTCGACCATCGCTCCGCTTCATCACCGAGCTCCAGTGGCTCACGAGCGAACTCGTCACGCCCCAAGCGGGGCCGAGCATCCAGGGCCTCGGCCTCGGCCTTGACTCTGGCGTAGGCCTCCAGCTGGCGCTGCAGCGCCTCGGCGGGAGTCTCCTCGTCTTCGTCGATCGGTGTCGGCAGCCGCGGCAGGATGCCGAGGCTCTTCAGGTGCACGAGCGTGGCCGCCGTCACGAGGTAGTCCGAGGCGATCGAGAGGTTGAGCTCTCGCATCCGGCTCAGGTAGGCGAGGTAGCTGTCGGCGACCGAGGCCAGGCTGATGTCCCGGATGTCGACGCCATCCTTGCGCACCAAGTACAGCAATAGGTCGAGCGGCCCTTCGAAGACTGGCGTGTGGATCGTCCACGACGCCGAGTCTTCGACCGGAAGAGAGAGTGCCAGCTGCCGTTCGTCTGGGAGAGCCACGACCTCAGCGCACGACCAGCACGGCCAGCTTCTGGTCGATCAAGATCCGCTCGGTGGCAGAGCCGAAGAACAGGTCCTTCAGCTTGCTGCGGCCGAGGTAGCCGACGGCGAGCACGTTCGCCCCGTGAGACGTGGCAGCCTCGACCAACGTCTGGTGGGCCCGAGCGCCCTCGACGATGTGCTTGTGGACGTCGACCGAGGCGAGGAGGCTATCGAGCTCGCCCATCAGCTCCTCCCCCCCCTCCCCCGTCGGCGTGACGTGGATGGCATGCACCGGCAGACCCGTCGCTGCGGCGATGCG
>PKDJ01000279.1 GCA_002862545.1 Pseudomonadota bacterium | reverse complement strand
CTCGACTGATCGAGCTCGAGGCGGTGGAGCCGTCGTTGTTCCTGCGCCACGGTCGGCATGCAGCGGATCGCCTCGCAGAGGCGCTGCTCGCACGCGTGTCGCGGCGCCGCTCCGGTCTACGGACCCGCGCTGTCGCGTCGCGGGGACACGATGCCTCCACGGGCGCGGTGGTCCCTCCCATCCACCTCGCGAGCACGTTTGCGAGGCCAGACTCTGACTGGTTCTACTCGCGCATCGACAATCCCACGAGGCGCCGCCTCGAGCAGGCGGTCGCATCGCTCGAGGCGGCCGAGGACGCCGTGGCCTTCGCATCGGGCATGGCGGCCGCCGATGCCGTGCTGCGCACGGTTCGCAGTGGCGCCCACGTCATCTACGGAGATGACCTCTACTTCGGCGTGCGCAAGCTCCTCGAGGAGCTCCCGGAGCGAGGGGTCTCCGTCACGGCGGTCGACATGTCCGATCCCGAGGCCGTGGCACGCGCCGTGCGCCCCGAGACGGCGCTCGCCTGGGTGGAGACTCCGTCCAATCCTCTCCTCCGGATCGCCGATGTGCAGGCGCTCCGGAGTGCTCTTCCTGGGGTCACCCTCGTGGTCGATGGCACGTGGGCCACCCCGGTGCTGCAGTCTCCACTCGCGCTCGGTGCTGACCTCGTCGTCCACAGCACGACCAAGGCCATGGCCGGTCACTCCGACGTGGTCGGAGGGATCGTCGTCGGCGGCGAGTCGGCCCTGCGGGGCGTGCGCTCCGTACAGGCCTCGGCGGGGGCGGTCCCCTCTCCCTTCGACTGCTGGCTGATCCTCCGTGGGCTGCCGACGCTGCCGCTGCGTGTCGGGGCCGCATCGCGCAGCGCGCGTGCGCTGGCTGTGATGCTCGAGGCCCATCCACGGGTCTCGGCTGTGCACTGGCCCGGTCTCCCGAGTCATCCCGGTCACGCGGTCGCTGCCCGACAGATGCGTGACTTCGGCGGCATGTTGTCGTTCGAGGTCGAGAGTGCCGCCGCGGCCCAGGCGCTGCTTCGTCGTCTGCAGAGGTTCGTGGATGCCACGAGTCTCGGGGGTGTCGAGAGCCTGATCGAGCATCGCGCCTCGCTGTCGGGCTCGATCGCGCCAGCGGGGCTGCTGCGCGTCTCTGTAGGGCTAGAAGACCCCGAGGACCTCCTCGAGGATCTCGAGTCTGCGCTCTCGGTGCCGGGCGTGGGGCACGGCTGAGCCGCGTCTGCTCAGGGTCGCGCGATTCAGTTGCCCTGGCGTTCAGTGAAGACCTAGAGTGCAGTGTCAGCGGAGCGGCAGCCCGGTGTTCTTCCTTTGGCTCATGGCGTGCGCACAAGTTGTCGACCGCGGCCCTTCGGTCTCGGCCCCGAGTGGCGTGCTCCTCGACACGGCCGGTCTGGAGCCGACGCGGGTGTTCGCTACGCACGCCGTCGCTCCACAGTCCCCAGCCGTGCTCACGGGGAGCGGCATCGAGGTCACGAGCTCAGGTCCTATTCGCTGTGCCGAGCCGCAGCGCCGGCGAGAGAAGCACTTCGATGTCCATGCCAAGCCCTACGACGATGATCGGGACTGGTTTCGCATGTGGGGTGCGGGTGTCGCGGCCGCAGACTTCGACGGCGATGCTCGCACCGATGTGATCTTTCTCGGAGGTCGGGCGAGTCAGTTCTTCCGTCAGGATCCCGAGGGTCGCTTCATCGACGACTCGGCCACCGCTCTCGACAGTCGCGAGCCGCTCGACGAAGTGTTTGGCGGGTCGGTGGCCGACTACGATGCCGATGGCGATCTCGATCTGTACGTCACACGCTACAACGAGCCGAATGTCTTGCTGCGCAACGACGGCTCGGGGCGCTTCCAAGACGTAACGGCCAACGTGGGTCTCGCTCTCGGATCGCATCGGTCGGGCGCCTCGGCCTGGGCCGACGTGGATCGCGACGGAGATCTCGATCTGTTCGTCTCGGGCCACGGTCGGATCATCGAGGATGGCTCTCGCGCCCATGACTTCCCTCCAGGCGAGCCGAGCTACCTCTTCCTGAACACGGGGGCGGGCTTCGTCGATCGGTCTGAGCGGCTGCCGCCAGAGATCCACGACGGCTACACGTTCGTGGGAGGCTGGCACGACATCGACGAGGATGGGTGGCCCGACTTGTGGGCGATCAACGACATCGGCGGTGCCCAGCGCCCCTGCACGCTGGCCATGAATCACGGTGGCGCGTTCGTGCCCGACCACAACATGGCGGGCCTCGACCTGGCGGTCTCGGGAATGGGTCTCGGCGTGGGTGATGTCAACGGGGATGGCCTCGATGACTTCGCAGTGCCGGCCTGGAATGAGGTGCGCTTCATGCTCTCGAGCAGTGCCGGGCTCTGGATCGACCACAGCCGGACTCTGGGAGTCCGTGGCGATCCTCTGGTCGACCAGGTCGTGGGCTGGGCGGCCGAGCTCGCCGACATGGACAACGACACAGACCTCGACATCCCGATGGCGTTCGGATTCATCGACACGCAGCTCGCCGACAACGCGGTGGGACAGCCCGATGCCTTGTTCATCCAAGACGCAGATGGGAGCTTCACAGATCGGGCTGAGGAGTGGGGGGTCGCCGATCGCGGGTATGCCCGTGGTCTGGCTCTTGCCGACCTGAACAACGACGGCTGGCTCGATGTCGCCAAGCCCGACATCAATGGCCCACGGCTGCTTCAGGTGTCGCGCTGTGGGGAGGAGTCGTGGCTGCGAGTCGGTCTGCGCTCCGAGGGGCCGAACACGCACGCGATCGGCGCGAAGATCGTCGTGGAGACCGAGGCGACCAGCCAGTACCGTAAGCTCTACGCAGGCAGCACGGGGTACGGTTCGTCCGGGCCTCCGGAGGCGCACTTTGGCCTGGGCGCTGCGGAGAGCGTGAGCCGCGTCGTCGTGTACTGGCCCGATGGAGTGGTCAGTGAGCTTCGCGATGTCGAGGCCAGACAGATCCTCACGATCCGGAGAATGTGACGTGCGGGTCTACCGAGGTGGCCGGAGTCGTGCGAGCGAGCTTCGCGGGATCATCGAGCAGCTGTGCGAGCCGCTCGATCCCGCTCGGCATGGTCAGGCCCTGTCGACGCTGCGTTCCGTCCGACGCGCCGACGAGCTGGATCAGCTCGCAGGGGCGTGGCTGACCGATGGGCCTGGAGCGCGCCTCAAGCTCATCAAGCACGGTGCCGGCACATTCATGGTGGTCGAGTACGATGACGGCTGGACCACCCGCTTGTCGATGGCGGCGCTTCGTCGGCGATGACGCGCTGCATGGTGCGTCGGCTGTTCCGCGCCGTCGGAGGCCCATGGGGTCGACGATGGGGCATTCATTGGCTCGCGCGTGGCGGATCGCAGAGTAGGGGTGTATAGCGGCGCAGCTCTGGAGATATCGAATGCGCTCACTCCTCTTCGTGCCCGTCTTTGTCGCCGCCGCCGCATGCAAGCAGCCGCCCCCCGAGGCGCCGAAGGAGCTCACGGAGCTCTCCTTCTACCTCTTCTCCGAGTTCGACTCCGACGACGATGTCGTCGCGGCCGGCATGGTGAACCTCCAGGACTGGCTCTCCAAGCAAGACCTCGAGGCCGACGTGAAGGACCGCGCGGTCAGCCTGCCGGTCATCGAGGGCAAGAACCTGGGTGGTCTGTCCATTCCCGACGGAATCAACGCAGCAGACCAGGTGCCGATCGGCGTTCCGGGTTCGTCGTCGCATCCCGTCGCGGATCAGTCCGAGCTGTTCCTCGAGCCCAACCAGGTCTGCATCGAGTCGGGAACGACCGTCTGGGCCCAGCGAGAGTTCCTCGAGGGCAAGGGCTGCTTCGCGAGCGGTGACTGCGACCGCCTCGAGGTGGTGCAGGAGGTCCGCAAGGAGAACATTCTCGCAAAGGTCTGGTACGACCAGTACAAGTCCTACCGTCGAGTGATCCTCGACGACGGTGAGGAGGCGATCCTCGCCCGTTCCTGGACGGAAGAGCAGTTCCTCGCAGATGGGGAGAAGAACAGCTGGGACCAGCTCTTCCAGCTCGATGTCTACCTGCCCGGCAAGGGGGGGACGACCCTCCGCTACTTCGCCATGTGGTCGAGCGTCGTGCTCGTCGGCGTCGGTGAGGACTCGTACGCCAACCTCGTCCGCGACGGCATCGAGGAGTCGATGGTGTTCGCAGACGAGTTCCTCTCCGGCAACATCGAGTCGTGCAAGAACGACCGCGATGCAGACAAGCCCGAGCGGTAGGCAGCCCTAGGCGGGGTTGGCTGCGAAGTGATCCCGTAGAGCTGCGTTCACGAGCTCGGCGTGTGACAGCGTCGCGCCGTGGCCGGCCTCCTCGAGCGTCACGAGCTGGCTGCCGTGGATCCGCTCTGCCAGGAGATCGCTGTTGTGCGGAGGGACGAGCACGTCACGGGCGGGCTTGATGATCAGGGTCGGCATGGGCAGCGCCCCGCTCTCCGCCCGTCGCCCGTAGCGCACCACCGCCTGGAACTGACTGGCGGCGATGCGTCTCCTCGCCCGACCCCCTCGTCCTGCTCTGCCTCGTAGACGGCGGAAGAGGTCGTCGCGGTCGATCTGGGCCAGCCACTCGTCCGGAAACAGGAGGCGCTCCAGAGCCGCTACCCGCACCTCTGTCGACGAGACCTGCGCTCGGGAGAAGTCTGCGAGCGCGCGCGGGGAGGGCATCATGTTGCGCCAGCCGCCCGCGTGACTGGCGATGAGTGTCAAGGAGGCCCAGCGGTGAGGCTCTGCGCGCGCCAGCTCCCGCGCGATCATGCCTCCCATGGACACGCCGACGAGGTGAGCACGCTCCCAGCCACGGGCCTCGAGCACTCGCAGGCTGTCGTCGGCCATGTCCTGCACGGACCATCCTGCAGCGCTGCCTTCGCTTCGGCCGACACCCCGGTTGTCGAAGACGATGCAGCGGTGGTCGGCAGAGAGATCCTCGACTTGTGGCGCCCAGGCCTCGCCGGTGAGGCCGAAGCCCATGACGAAGAGCACGGGCTGCCCAGAGGAGCCCTCCTCGACGTAGTGAATTCTCGGGGCGGAGGGAGTGAGCGGCATCAGAGCTCCCGCAGGATGCGAGCCTTGGCAGTGTCGTGCTCCTCGGGCTCGATCAGTCCCTGCTCCAGCAGCGTCTTCAGGGTCGCGAGGCGCTCTGCCGGGGACTCTGCGGCAGGGTCCGCCTCTGTCGTGCTCCCAGATTCCTTGGCGGCGGCAGCCTCTGCGAGATCGCGTGCAGCGTCGGAGCGTGCCTGGTCGGGATCGTAGGCCCGTCGGGCCTCGGTGTGAGCGCGTCGGTAGACCTCCCGCATGTCGGCGGGTCCAAGGTGCCCTCCTCGCTCGAAGTAGGCGTCGGCGACCGCTCCGATGGCGAGGGTCGACGCATACATCACTGGCGCCGAGAGCAGACCCCCGAAGCCGGGCAGGAGCAGCTTGGCGGCGGTCGTCGCGAGCCGACTCCCGACGATGGAGACGCCGGCTGCGAGGCCGATTCGCGAGACGAGCTCCACGGCGCCGTCCCTGGAGATCGCGTGCCCATGGAGCTCACTGATGCCGATCAGCATGCCGACGTGCAGAGGCATCACCCCAAGGATCTCGGTGCCCGGAATCGGGAGCAGCGTGAGGGCGGCGGCGGCGTAGCCGACACTCTGGGTGAGCTGGCTGACGGCCTGCTTGCGGAGGGCCGGGTCGGGCTGATGAGAGACGTCGCCGAGCATGAGGCCTCCGTTGCCCGTGTGGGGGCTCGCTGCGCCCGATATGGGGCACAGGCCCGCTCACGTCAACCCCCCGGAGGGAGTATCTGGGAGCCGCCGCCCGAGCCGCCGCCCGACGAAGCGACACTCCAGCAGCGTGCCGACGCGCTCGCTGGGTGGACGCTGGGAGAGATCGGTGCACGCTTCGGCTGGCGAGCGCCTCCCGACCTGCGGCGGCACAAGGGCTGGATCGGCAACCTGGTCGAGCTGGCCCTGGGGGCCACCGCTGGCAGCCGCGCGCTGCCGGACTTTCCCGAGCTCGGCATCGAGCTGAAGACCATTCCGGTAGATGCGCGAGGGGTTCCACGGCAGTCGACCTTCGTGTGCACCGCGCCGCTCGGGGATCTGGGCGACGACTGGTCGACCAGCTGGGTGCGGAAGAAGCTCGCTCGGGTGCTCTGGCTGCCGATTCTGGGGGATGGGCCTCCTGGAGAGCGGATGGTCGGCGGTGCCGTGATGTGGTCGCCAGATGCCGAGGAAGAGTCACGGCTGCGCGAGGACTGGCATCACCTCGTCGAGCTGGTTGTGCGAGGGGAGCTGGATCAGGTCACCGGGCACCGGGGAGAGGTGCTGCAGCTCCGACCCAAGGGGCAGTCCGCCGCGGACACCTCCTGGGTGCTGGACTCCGAGGGAGAGTGGGTCCGTGCTCAGGACCGGGCGTTCTATCTGCGTCCGTCCTTCACGGCGGCCCTGCTGCGACGGGCTCTCCGGCTCTGAGCGAGCTCGGTGAGCGCCTCCTGCATGGCTGCCTCGACGTCATCGCGCCAGGCCGCACACACCTCGGGGTCGTCGGCCGCCTCTGGGCCAGCGGGTGGTGGCATCGGGGGGAGGAAGCGGGTCGTGCAGCGCACGGGAGCCGGTAGGTGAAACCAGGGTCCGATGGCGAGACCCCATGGCAGCGCCAACATCACGGGCCATGCGTCGGTGCGGAGCCGCTCCCGCAGTCCTGTCCAGCGAGCGAGTCGCTCACCACGTCGCAGGATCACCAGCGTGTCATGCCCGCCGTGGAAGACCACGGGTACGATGGGAACTTGGTGTCGCAGCGCCAGTCGCACGAAGCCCGTTCGGCCACCGAAGTCGACGCGATGTCGCTCACGCCACGGTCGAAACGCCTCGCGGTTGCCGCCCGGAAAGACGACGACCTTGCGTCCTGACGAGAAGGCCGCGTCGGCACTCTCGTGCCCGGCGCGCAGGGCGCCGATCCGCGTCAGCAGGGAGCCGAGGGCCGGAATGTCGACGATCGCGTCGTGTGCGAGAGCATGGCAGAGGTCGGACGGGCGCTGTCGATAGAAGCGGGCGAATGCACCGAGAGCCTCCAGCATCGTGGTTCCCGCGTTGTGGTTTCCGACCAGCAGGGCGGCGCCGTCGGGCACGCTGTCGAGACCCTCGACGCCCAGGCGATACCAGACACGGCAGGCACGATCGACCCAGGGAGTCAGCTCCTCGATCAGCTCGAGGTCGATGCTCTCGGGGTCGGTCGGGTCGGTCGGATGGGTCAGTGCCCTGCGGAGGGCAGTGCGCAGGCTCAATCCTCCTCCTCGAAGAACGCCGTGATCTCGTCAGCGCGCCGGTGTGCCTCTTCTCGACCTAGCTCGATCAGGCGTCCCACCAGCAGCCCATCGAACAAGATGAACGTGGCCCAGTCTGCCTCGGCCCCGCTGCGACGTGTCGCTGCGGACAGCAACCAGCGTGTGAGTGCGTTGATGCGGAGGCGACTGAGGTTCTGTCGAAGGTGATCGACAGACATGGCGGAGACGTTGGCGTGTGGCCAGAAGGAGAGGACCTTCACCTTGCGGTACGGCGCGCCCCGGGAGGCCCGGATGGCATCGTCGAAGCGGCGGCGCGCCTCTGGAGACAGGGCCTCGAGCTCACCCAGCACGCGATTCATCCGCTCTACGGACTCGAGCTCCATCCTCACGGGATCGAGGAGGAGGGTGTTCAACACCTTGCCGAGCATCAGGAGCATGCCGGGTCGCGTCGACGGTACCTCGGCGACGTCCTCGCCGACTGCGGTCACGACCACCAGTCGCTCGGCCCCTGCTCGGAGGGCAGACTTGAGAGGCGTGTTGAAGCGGAGCCCTCCGTCGTAGAACGGGTCCGAGCCGATGCGGCGAGCCGGATAGATGGCTGGAATCGCAGAGGATGCCAAGATGTGTTGTGGCCCGATGATGGTTGGAACGAGGACGCGGCGGGGGTCGGGTGTCGGGGGCATGTGGACACCCTCGGCGAGCTCCGCGAACACCCACGTCGCACCTGTCGGCACATGGAGCGCCGGGACCACGAGGGCTCGCGCGCGACCATGAGCGATGTTGTCGTGCAGCATGTTCCAGTCGATGCCCTCTTCGATCAGCTGCTCGAGAGGACCTGGATCGAGGAGTGAACGACCGACGGTCCGGCCGGCCTGTCGGAGTGGGCCGAGACCGAGCATGCCCCAGACGTCCAGCTTCACGTGCTCGCGCAGCTCCAGACTTCGCCAGAGCGCCGCGAGCTCGTGGACACCGAGGTCACCGCGGTGTGCGTGGCCAGCGAAGAAGCTCGCGTTGATGGCACCCACCGAGCTCCCGACAAACGTCCGGAACGGAGGCGGGTCGACATGACGTCGTCCAAGAACCTCCAGAATGCCCTGGACGACGCCCACCTCGAAGGCGCCGCGTACGCCTCCTCCGGACAGGACGAGGGCTGTATTCACGACGGGCCTCCTTCGACGTATCGACCGCGCGCCTCACACGCGGTAGCGTGCCACTGTGGAGGACGCTCATGCGATGGATTTTCGTACCCATGATTCTCATGGCCTGCGGCGGCGATGCGAAGGATGATGGGGATTCTGGTGACACGACCCCGACCACGACCGGCAGCGATGTGGACACGGACACGGATGCCGACACGGACGCGGATGCCGACACGGACGCGGACACGGATGCCGACACGGACGCGGACACGGATGCCGACACGGACGCGGACACGGACACGGACGCGGATGCGGACACCGACACCGACACCGACACCGA
>PKDJ01000064.1 GCA_002862545.1 Pseudomonadota bacterium | reverse complement strand
CCTCCTGGCGCACTCTCCTGGCGCTCTTCAAGTGAGCGAGGGCGACGACACCGTCGACATTCCCCCCAACACAGGGTGACACGCCGGGCGCGACGCACACCAAGCTGTCCTTCAGCCCCGTGCAGCAGGGACGCTGCGGAGGGCCCGCTGCCCGCTCTGGGCTGACAGACCGCAGCGGCCTCCTCAGGGAAAGATCGGCCGGTCCGCGTTGTGCGGGTTGTCCGTGCCGTCGTTCTTGCTGTTGTCCTTGCCGCCGCCCTTGCCCGGGTTGGTGCCGTCACCGAGGCCAGAGCGGTTGCCGTTGCTGCTGTGGGACTCCGCGTCGTCCATCGCCACGACCGCGACGTCGAAGGTCTCACTGACGGTCTCACCCAGGTCGCCGATGGCGAAGATCGCTGCCACCGCGATCAAGATCGGAAGCAGCGCGTACTCGATCGAGGCAGTGGCGCGGCGGCTGCGACGGGGGAGCGTGTTCATGGGGAACCTCCTGGACACCCTCCCCTCTGCGAGCCGCATGCCAACCCTACCTGGCACGAATATTCGGCGTTTCGTCGTCAGGGATGGGCCCTGGCCTACGCACTGCGTGCAGCGTCGACGCAGCTGCGTCTGAACCACACGCAGCCTGCGCGACACGCAGCGTCCAGAACTGACGCCCAAGACGACACCAGCCGGCCTCCCTAACGGAAGACCGGCTGTGTCGCGTTGCCCGCCCGTCAGGTCGACGACGCGGCGGACGGGCTCAGAAGATCACCGCGTGTAGCAGTAGTTCGTGGACACGCAGCCATGGTCCGAGACGTAGGCACTGTAGGAGCAGCCCATCCCGCCACAGTTGTAGTTCTCACCCAGCTTGTAGTCCTCGGCCACCGGAGTGATGCAGTAGGTGTCGTCTCCCCAGCCATCGACGTAGGCCTGGTTGTCGACCACCGCACCGTCCGTGGAGCACTGGTAGTCATCGGCCGTGCCGCCGAACACCACTGCACAGCCCTCGAGGCAGTTGTAGGTAGGCGGGTCGTCACCCCATGCCGGGCCATCGCTGATCCGGTAGGACCCCACGAGGGCACCCGGGGGCTCCGGCGCGGCATCAGAGAGGCTACCAAGAGCATCGATGTCGGGCTCGGGGATGCGGATGCCCGTGTCGGACAGAGCACCCGTGGCCGGGTCGACCGTGAACAGCGCCGTCTCTTCGCCGAAGCTCAGCGTCGTGTAGATCACGTCGTCGACGACCGCAGCGCCGCCACCGTTGCTGGAGCCGGCGTAGTCACCCGTGAAGTCGATGCCGGGGCCCTGCTCACCCGTGGCCGGCTCGTAGGTGGCCAGCGAGTTGTAGCCCACGAAGTAGGAGCCCTCGCTGGTCTGCACGAGCGACATGCCGTAGGCAGCAGCAAAGCTGTTCTCAATGGGTCGGTCGTTCACGAAGGTGCCGCCGGGGGTGTACGTACCGGCACAGTTCGGGTAGTCACCCGCCACGATCTGCCCGTCGATCGCGCCGATGAAGGCCTCACCGTACACAGAGCAGCCGTAGTAGCCGTAGTAGTAGTCGTAGTACTCGTCCTCGGCCGCGGCCTCGAGGGTCGCCGCGCCAGTGGCCGGGTCGATGCTGTAGATGCCGCTGCCGCTGGCATCCTGAATGCCGTAGAGCACGCCATCGACGGACGCGAGGCCCGTGATGCCGACGCCGGGGTCACCGACGAAGGACACCGCCCCCGAGCCGAGGTCGATCGAGTAGAACGCCGTGGTTCCGAGGGACCCGGAGGAGGCCGCCGCGTAGAGCGTCCCCTCGGCCTGGGGCGTACAGACGCGCATGGCCTCGGACATCTCGCAGGTGGCCATGTCGAGGATCTGGATGCGCGTGCCGCCGAGGTCGGACGGCAGAGACGGCGAGAAGGAGGCCGCGCCGTCGCCGTCGCGGTCGCTCCGCGTGAGCGCGACCCGGGCATCGGAGAGACCCGAGGCCGTACCAGCGCAGGGGCCGTAGCCGATGGTCGCCGAGCCGACATCGGCACCGACGAGCATGGCGTACCCGCCGCCTGCCGTGAGCGCGCCGATCTCGATGTCGACGGTGCCGGGACAGGTACCAGAGGTCGTGAGGGTAGGCGCGGCCAAAGCGATGCTCGGGAGCGCCAGCAAGACTCCGAGGACGTAGTGCATCAGGATCCTCCAATGCCGTGTTCCGCGCGAGCGTACCTGATCACGCCCCCCAGCGCGACCACCCCGCGTCGTTCACGGCCCATCGAGCCCTCAACTGACCAGCCTGCGACCCCATTCCCCTGCTCGAACCAAGACACCTCGGCCCAGCCCTCCTCACCAATTCCTGTGCACCACCGTCGGCTCTCGCACGACGATGAACCACGCCCGTGGCGCGCTGCACCCGCTCCGCCGCGACAGGCCAAGCCGTCGACGACACCGGCGTCGACCGACTCCCGACGCCTGGTCCGAGGCCCTCCACTCACGCCAGACAGCGATCTCGAAGAGCTGCATTCACCGCCCGATAGCGCGGCATCAGCCTGCGCTGCAGGGCAGCCCAGGCGACATGCGGAATCACACCGCTGAAGATCTCGACGTGATCGACCCGCGTGCCCGAGCCCTCGGGCATGAGGTCGAAGCCGTGGACCGCGTGGAAGACCCCTCGGACCCCTCCTCGCCACGACAGCGTTCGCTCGGGCACGACCGACACCATCCGGACCGGCACCCAGCGCACGCGGCTGCCCGAAGCCACCGCGATCCGTCCTCGGGCTCCTGCCGTGAGCGGCACCTCGAAGCCTGGCTGAGACGGATTCCACTCGGGCCAGCGCGCGGTGTCGGTGAGCACGCCCCAGACCACAGCAGGGGGCGCCGCAATGGAGATCGACGTTCGCGCGATCGGCATGCCTGCTCCAGCTAGGCGAGCGTGTGCCACACCTTCTGCACGTCGTCGTCCTGCTCGAAGCGGTCGACGCAGGCCAGGACCTCTTCGGTCTGCTCATCCGACAGCGAGACGGTCGTCGTGGGTGCGTACTCGGCCTCGGAGCTGATCGGCTCGATCCCACGCTCCTCGATGGCGGACTGCAGCTCGCCGAAGCTGCTGAAGCCACACCGGATCACCAGGATGCTGTTGCCCTCCTCGTCCTCGGACTCCTCGAGCTCCTCCAGCCCGTGGTCGATCAGCTCCAGCTCGAGCTCCTCGGCATCGAGTCCCTCGGCCTTCAGCTTGAAGACGCCCTGGCGCTCGAACATGTACGACACGCTACCGCTCGTGCCGATGCTGCCGTTGCCCTTCTTGAAGCAGAGCCGGATGTTGCTGATCGTGCGCGTCGGGTTGTCGGTCGCCGTCTCGATGAGCAGCGCGACCCCGTGCGGTGCATAGCCCTCGTAGACCAGCTCCTGGTAGTCGGTGGCCCCCGCCCCGCTCGCCTTGTCGATCGCGTTCTGGACCTTGTCCTTCGGCATGTTGACGGCGCGCGCATTCTGGATCGCGCGACGGAGCGCAGGGTTGTTCTCGGGGGTCGGGCCGCCATCGCGGACGGCGATGGCAATCTCCTTGCCCACGCGCGTGAACGCCTTGGCCATGCGGTCCCACCGCTTGAACATCGTGGCCTTGCGCTTCTCGAACATGCGACCCATGGCTGGCACTCCTCCGGGCCGGCAACGTAGCCGAGTCGCGACGGGTGTGCTCAGGCGCGAGGCCTCGCTAGGCCCCTCACACCAGAACAGAGGGCCCTAGCACGCTCCTAGTTCCCACCACCGAGGAACCCGCCGCCGCTCGCACCGCTCGCCAGGGGACGCCCTCCCGGGATGCTGCCGCTGACGAACCAGGGGTTCTGCTGCCCGGGTGGATTCAGGCGAGGCCGCACCGGCACACCACTCCCGGGGACCGCCATCGCCCCTCCCGAGCCCGAGCCGCCCGCGCTGGGCTCGTCGGTGCCCGAGCCACCGACACCGGCCATACCCGCCCCTCCGGACCGCGGGGGACTGTTGACAGGCGGGGGCTTGGTTCCCGGCTCGTTCAGCGCCTTGGGCACCGGACGCGCCGGCTCGACCTCAGCCGTCACGAGTGGCGCGCGCTCCGAGGGAGGCGTTCCCGTCGGATCCACCGAAAGGCTCCGGTAGAGGAAGAACAGTCCGCCGAGGAGAATCACGGCCAGGACACCGCCGATGGCGATCTCGTTGCGACCGAGGGGGGTGTCACTCATGCAAGCTCCGCGCTCTGCGGGCTCTAACGTGCCGCCCGCTCCTGCGCGGACAGTCGCACGACCTCGCGCCTGACGGGCTGTGCCAGGGGCAGCGGCTCGGGATGGCCCTCGGGTCGACTCCCTGCGGTGAAGGCCGCCCCACAGCGCTCACAGCGGAGCGGATGGGCCAGCCGCTCGGCCGGCAGGGTCCACCACGTACAACACAACACGCACCTGACGTGCACGACATCCGGCAAGACGACACCCGGGCGGGAGCAGACCACGACAACTGCCCCCATTGTGCCGACACCCTCCGGGTTGACCATCACAAGCTGGCGGGAGACAGGCCTTTGACGTTCGTGGGCTCACCCCGACGCACACCGCTCCGACAGCCCTCCTGGGAGTTGACCGCCAGACAACCTGCTAAGGGGACCTCGTGCGAACGATCCTGCTGGCTTGGTTGTCCAACGCGGGGCTCGCCCAGGCCTCGGAGCCCGTGCTGCCTCAGCTCCTCGCGGAGGCGCCCGCCGTCTACCCCGCCGAGGCACTCGCGCGCGGCCAGTCGGCCACCGTGCTGCTCGAGCTTGACATCGACGATGTGGGGTCGATCCTCGAGGCGCGCGTCGTCCGAGCCGCCGGCGCGGGCTTCGACGAGGCGGCCCTCGCGGCCATCAAGGCCTACGCCTTCGCGCCCGCCCGCGATGCCGAGGGCAATCGGGTGCCGGCAACGATCCGCTTCGAGATCGTGTTCACGCCCGACGACGCGGCGGTGATCTCGGTGGAGGGTCGCGTCCGTCTGGCCGGGGAGCGGCGCCTGCTCGAGGGCGTCGAGGTCCTCGCCGAGAGCCCGGACGGACGCCGCGCAGGCTCGATCACCAGCCCCGACGGCACCTTCGAGCTCGCGGGTCTCGAGCCTGGCCCATGGAGACTGACGGCGACCGGCCCCGACCTGCTCCCGTCGGTGGCCGAGATCGAGACGGGTCCGGGCAAGGTCGTGACGGTCACCCTCTACGCACGCCCCGTCGGTGACGGACTCGGCGAGATGACCGACATCGTCGACGTGGTCGGCTACCGCACCGAGCCGGAGATCGGCGAGCGTCGAATCGACCAGGACGAGCTTCGAGTCCTCCCCGGCTCCTCGGGCGACCTCGTGCGCACCATCCAGAACCTCCCCGGTGTCGCGCGGCCGCCCTTCAACCTGGGCCAGCTGCTGATTCGCGGCACCGGTCCCGACGAGTCCATCTTCACGCTCGACGGCGTCGAGCTGCCGCTGGTGTTCCACTTCGGCGGCCTGACGACGGTGCTCTCCAGCATGCTGGTCGACGAGGTGGCCTTCCTGCCCGGCACCCAGTCGGCACGCTACGGCCGAGTCACCGGCGGCGTCGTCGACCTCCGCACGACGACCGCGCCGCCCGAGCGCACCCGCGGCGCCGTCGGCCTCGATCTCTTCCAGACCCAGCTCGAGGTCGAGCAGCCGATCGGTCCCTCGGGCATTCGGCTATCGGCACGCCGCTCCTGGATCGACGCCATCGTCGCACCGGTCGCCAACGCCACCGGCACGCCCCTGCGAGCGCCCCGCTACTACGACGGCCAGCTGCAGTTCGTTCACCAGGGTCCTCGCGGGGTCGCCTTCGACGCGATGCTCCTCGCCTCCGACGACCGCTTCGCCCTGCTCGGACTCGACGAGGACGCCCCCCCGGTGGTCGACATCGTCGCGGCCTTCCAGAAGGCGAAGCTGGGCCTGCGCGTGCCGGTCGGCCGGGGCGTGGTGTCGGAGACGTCGCTCCTCGGCGGACCGGACCGCCAGAGCGTCAGCATCGGCGACGACGGCGAGGCCACGGAGACCGCGCTCACCGCACACCTCCGCCACGAGTGGTCGCGACCGGTCGGCGAGGACACCGTCGGCTGGCGAGCAGGGCTCGAGTGGCTGGGCGGGCAGCGCACATACCGCTTCAAGGTGCCCTCCTTCGGGACCGACGAGACCCTCGAGACCACCGTGATGGAGCCCGCGCTCTACCTCGAGCCCTCGGTGCGCCTCGGCCCGGTCACCGCGACCCCGGGAGTGCGAGCCGACGCGATGTTCCTCGAGACCGGCTACGGCGGCGCGGTCGTCGACCCGCGCCTCACCGTGACGATCGCCGCCTCCGAGGCGCTGAGCATCGAGGCCGCGACCGGCCGGTGGTCTCGGATGCCGCAGCCCCGAAAGCTCGTGGAGCCACTCGGCACGCCCAGCCTCACGGCCGCCCACAGCACCCAGAGCGCGCTCGGCGTGTCCTGGCAGCCGAGCTCGCAGTGGGAGTGGCGCAGCTCGGCCTACGTCAACGTGCTTTCCGAGCTCGTGGTGGGGCGTGAGGACGCCTTCTCGTTCACCGATCCCGTGGTCCTCGGCCCCCTCGACACGGCCCCTTGGCGGAGCACCGGCGAGGGACGAATCGTCGGTCTGGAGTCCATGCTCAAGTGGCGCAACCGACGGACCTTCGTGTGGCTCACCGGAACGGTCTCCCGCTCGACCCGTCGCGACGACACCCTCGACTGGCACCCCTACCGCTACGACCAGCCCCTGAACCTGATCGCCCTCGTCTCCCACGCCCTGCCCAAGCAGTGGCGTGTCGGCAGCCGCGCCCGCTTCGGGCTCGGTGGGCCCTACACCGAGGCCGTCCAGCACGCCTACGACCTCGACAACCGCACCTGGATCGCCCTGTGGGACGAGCGCAACGCGTCTCGCCTGCCGCCCGCCTTCCAGCTCGACCTACGCTTCGACAAGACCTGGACCTTCAAGACCTGGGAGCTGGTCGGCTACCTCGACATCGCCAACACCACGAACACGCGCAGCATCGACCTGATGGGCTGGCGCTACGACTACCGGAGGCAGGAGCCTCTGTATGGAATGCCCATCCTGCCCGTGTTCGGCCTGCGCGGCGAGTGGTAGTCGACGAACCCGCCGCGGCCGCCAGTACCGAAGGCTCAGGCTCCTGACGGCGGGTCTTCGCCTGCCGTGACTGCCTCGGCGTCCGCGTCCTCTTGCCCGGCCGGCGCACCACGGATCAACAGGACCGTGAGCACCAGCAGTCCGACCCCCAGCACGCCGACGCCACCGAAGACCAGCGCCCGATCGAGGAAGGCCACCGGTCGCGGACCCACCTCCTCGACCTCACCGAGGCTCGCCGTCGCCTCTGCCCGCACGACCAGGTCCCGCACCAGCCTCAGGTCGTAGGCCGGCGCCTCGCGCGCCAGATCGCCGTAGCGCAGCTCCACCGGCTCCTCGGGAAGCACCGCCACCAGCTCCCAGCTGGACCAGTCGACATCGACTTGGTGGAGCGGCAGCGGTGCATCGTCGCCGTTGTCGACCTCGACGACGAGGGTGTCTCCCACCCGTCGGTGCACGTCCAGGGAGAGGGCTCCGGGGGCCTCCGAGCCCACCCAGGTGTAGCTCCGCATCAGCGACAGGACGCCGCCCCGGGGCTGGGAGAGCCGAACGCCCCGGCGGAACAGCGGCGCCTCGGTGTGCAGGGTGACGCCACCCACCAACAGGTTGGGCTCGGGCAGGGTGACCTCGAGCACGGACGTCCCCCCCTGCTCGGTGCGCTCGAAGGGCAGCTCCGTCCAGCCCGGAACGGTCCCGACCGCGCTCAGGACGTAGGCGATCTGTCTCCCGTCCGCCGTCACCAGGCGCAGATCACCCAGGTCGGCTCGCGCGTGGGTCAGCACGTGCAGATCGACGGGGATGCGCACGAGCCCCGGCTCGCCCGAGATCGCACGCACGAAGGTCGAGCGGTCACGCTCCAGCCCGACGCCCGGGCTCCCGAGGTCACCCAGCTCCTCGGGCGGTCGATGACTTGGGTTCGGGACCCTGTCGCCCGGCTGGTACGGACCCGTCGCGACCCGGGAGAGCTCCGCGGCGGCGAACTGGAGGTCCGAGCTGCGTGGGCTGTGGCCGTGGCGTCCCGCGAACAGCGTGTGCGGCCCCGGCCCGGCGTCCCGCACGAGCAGCTCTTGTCCTGGCAGTCCGACGACCACGTCCGGGATCTGCAGCGGCGGACCGCTCTCGCTGTGAATCAGGAGGCTGAGGTCCACTCCGTGATCGGTCGCCGGAGGAACGGCAAGGCGGGTGCGGTCCAGCCGAACCTCGTCGAGCTGGAGCCGCTCGATGGTGCTGCTCTCATTCGGCGAGAGCGCTGGAGGGAGCGAGCCTGGATAGGACCAGGGCCGCGGCGCCACCACCGCCGCGTCGCGGCTGAAGAGGTCCTCCACCGGGTCTGCCTCGAGCCAGGTCAGCGGCAGCCGAGACGGCAGCTCGAGATCGTACCGCGTCCAGCCGTTCTCCTGGAGCCGTGAGGTCGTCACGGGGATGCGGAGCGTCTCGTCAGGCAGGTCGATGCCCTCGGTGCGAATCGCCTCGAAGCGCGGCTCTTCGTCGAGATGGAGCTGCGGGTCCAGCTCGACCAGGAAGGTCCCGAGGCGCGGAGGGAGCGCCACCGTCAGCGCCTCGCCGGAGTCAATTCGCCAGACCAGCCCGGTGGAGACCTCCGAGAGGTCCCCGTCGATCAGCTCGTGGACGGTGACGCGAGCGGCGGAGGGCGCCGGAGGCAGCACCACGCGCAGGGCATCGACCGGACGCTCGCCCACCCGCACCCAGTGGCTGTGCTCAGCCTCGTCGGGCCAGGTGATCAAGGGTCC
>PKDJ01000014.1 GCA_002862545.1 Pseudomonadota bacterium | reverse complement strand
ACGAGTCGACCCCGTCGTCGTCGTCGTCGGTGTCGAGGTAGTCGGGGAGGCCGTCACCATCGAAGTCGTCGTCGCGCGGGTCGAGGCTGCCGTTGAAGTCCTCCTCGACCGTCGGCGTGCCGTCGTTGTCGTCATCGGTGTCGCGGAAGTCGGCGCGGCCGTCACCGTCGCTGTCGTCGGTGCGGGGGTCACCGTCTCCGTCGTAGTCTTCCTCGAGCGTGGGAATGCCGTCGCCATCGTCGTCGGTGTCGAGGTAGTCGGGGATACCGTCGCCATCGAGGTCGTCGTTGGACGGGTCGCCGTCGAAGTTGGAGTCCTCGTTGCGGCTCGGCACGCCGTCGTTGTCGTCGTCGTCGTCGAGGAAGTCGGGCAGGCCGTCGCCGTCACTGTCGTCGTTGAAGTAGTCGCCGTCTCCGTTGAGGTCTTCGAGGAGCGTCGGGATGCGATCGTTGTCGTCGTCGTCGTCGCGGAAGTCCTGTCGGCCGTCGTCGTCCCAGTCGGAGCCGCGCGGATCGCCGTCTCCCATGGGCATGCCGTAGCCGTCGACCGGCGTGTAGTCTTCCTCGACGGTGGGGATGCCGTCGCCGTCGTCGTCGGCGTCGAGGCGGTCGGGGATGCCGTCGCCGTCCCAGTCGTCGTCGAGCACGTCGCCATCGAAGTCGGAGTCCTCGAAGCGCGTGAGCACGGAGTCACCGTCGTCGTCGTTGTCGCGGTAGTCGGGCAGGCCGTCCCCGTCGGTGTCGTCGTCGAGCTGGCTGCCCGAGCCGTCGGTGTCTTCGTCACGCGTCAGGACGGTGTCGTCGTCATCGTCGTCGTCGACGGCGTCGTTCAGGACGTCGCGGTCGCTGTTGCGAGGTGCGGACGGGTCGGGGACCTCGATGCCGTCGAGCAGGCCGTCTCCGTCGGTGTCAGGCACCAGCGGCAGCGAGCCCACGTCGATGACCTCGTCCCCGTCGCCGAGGCCGTCGGCGTCCGTGTCGAACAGCCCGGGATCGGTGCCGATGACACAGCTCTCCTCCAGATCGGGCAGTCGATCGGCGTCGGCGTCGAGCACACTGTCGCCGACGCGGATGTTGACCTCGAGGCTCTCGGCCTCGTTGACCCATGTGAAGGTGTCGAGGAAGGTCTGGTCTCCCTTGCCGAAGCGCGTGAAGTCGCCCCAGGAGCGGGCGTTGACGTTGGCGAGCGCGGCGTCGTCGGGGGAGCCGGAGTCCATGCCCGTGGCGCCCGACGTCATCTGGCCAAGCTCACCATTGAGCATCAGCACGGCACCGGGCTGGACCTCGGTGTCGTTCCAGAACATCGGCAGGCCGGTGCGCGAGAGATCGGCGTCGACCCGGAACATCCGAAGGCCCTCGTAGGACGTCTCCGTGTCGGATGCGACGAAGTGGTACTCGCCCACCGTCAGCTTGATGCGGCAGTCGTAGTCGCCCGGCGGGATGGGCTCGCCGTCGTTACCCGTGCCGTCGAAGGGGATCTCGTTCAGGCCGACCACGGCCTCGCCGACGACGTGGACGTCCTCGTCGGAGGACAGATCGTAGATCCCGTCGGCGTTGCCGTCGCAGATCAGGTGCCAGGTGCCGTCGACGTTGCTGTCGAAGGACAGCGTGCCCCCGAGGATGCCGCTGGCGACCTCTTCGCAGGCGGTGTCGTAGGTGAAGGACTCATCGGCGATCGCGGGGTCGAGGAAGCTGAAGGTCGCGGTCTCCGGTGGGTTCAGGTAGACCGGAAACTCGGGTGGGATGTCCCAGCCGGCGATCGGAGTGGAGCGGCCGTTCGCCGTGACTGCGCCCGCCGTGGCGCCTGCCCGGTTGGCCGTGATGTCGTACTGGTTGGCGGACAGACCGCTGGTGCGCAGCTCGATCACGGCGTCGTTGCCGGGCGCACCGCCGTCGAGCACGCCGTAGAAGCTGCCGGAGTAAGCGACTGCGTCGCTCCAGCGTCCGGTGTCGAAGCGCCACCGCAACGACCACAAGCGGCCCCGACCGTCCGTGCGGCCCTCGATGTCGACATCCCAGTCGTACAGCGGGTCGTTGAGGCCATCGGGTGGGCCCGACTCCGGTGGAGCGTCAGGGTCGTCGGGGTCGCTCCAGAGGTCTTGTCCGACAGGGCGCAGGTAGTAGGTGCCGATACCTGACGAGGCCGGGATCAGCGCGCCCGATGGGAACACGCCGACCAGCTCGTCGAGCGGATCGGAGACCTCTACGTCGACCGGGGTCTCGACGCCGTCCCAGGACCGCATCGTGCCCCGCCACTCGATCACCTCGTCGGGTGCGAGGATGTCCACACGGAGGACGGTCTGGGGACGCAGGCGCTGGTTCTCGTCCATGTCCTCCGTCCCCTCGCCGAAGGCGGGGAGAGCGAAGGCGAGGACGCCGAGCGGCAGCAGTGGGTGCATGCGGCTCACTGGGCACCTCCGTCAGTGTCGATGAGGTTGAACTCGACGCGACGGTTCTTCTCGCGTCCACTCGGAATTCGGTTGGTCGAGATCGGCTGCGTCTCGCCGTAGCCGGTGGCGATGAGTCTCGCGGGATCGATGCCCCTCGCCGTCAAGTACTCCATCACGGATTCGGCGCGTGCCTGTGAGAGCTTCAGGTTGTACTCGTCGCTGCCCTGGCTGTCGGTGTGACCTGCGACCTCGACACGCCCGATGTCGGGGTTGTCGTTGATGATGAAGCCAACCTCGTTGAGCAGGGCGTAGGACTCGGCCTTGATGATGGCCTTGTCCGTCTCGAAGTAGACCTTGTCGAGGATGACGATCTTCTCCTTCGTCACCTCAACCTGGGTCGGCTGCAGGACGATCGTGAGCTCTCGGGTCTCGGCGCGTGCGACCTGGACCGTGCTCTCGAAGGGCTGGTAGCCACCCGCTCTCACGGTGATGTCGAAGGTGCCGGCTCCAACCTGCTCCTCGATGCTGCCGTCGGCGCTCGCCGTCCGTGGGCTCGGGTAGCAGGAGGGGTCGGCGCCGCTCCACTGAGTGACTGCTCCCTGCACGGGCTGGCCGTTGGTGTCGACCACCCGCAGCACCAGCGTCGAGTCACGCAGGCTGCGCAGCGGGATCTGGAAGTTGTCGGCACCACCCGTGGTGACGACCTCACCCTCACCCGACAGACACGCTCCGGCCGTGGCGACGGCAGACCAGCGCTCGTTCGGCAGGGACCGGAGGGTCATGCCGGAGGGGCCAACCTTGTCGCGGGTGGTTCCGCTTGGTCCGAGGAGGGAGATCTCGGCGGGGTGCGGCTGCCCGTCAACGGTGGCCACGACGACGAGAGGACTGAAGCAGCCATCGGCGAGGGTGCGGCCCTCGACCGGCGGCTGGCCATCGGGGCAGGTCTCGGCGATGACGGGTGCGTTCCCACCCTCGATCCGTCCGAAGCCTCCGCCGATGAACAGGCGCCAGGCGGCCACACCGGCGCCACCCGACAGCCCGGCTGCGGTGCCTGCGGTGAAGAAGGCCCCCGAGCTGGCGCGGTAGCGCATGGAGAGGATGCCCTCTGCGGGGAACGCGGCACCCGCGATGGCGTTCTTCTCGAACGGAGGGGCCATCACCAGCTCGCCCGTGACGCCGACGGCGTCGGTCGCGACGAAGCCGAGCGCCAGCCCGGCGAGCAGCGTGTCGCTCCCGGTGATGTTCTGCAGCGTGATGCCGGGATTGGCCTGGAATCCGAGGTCGCCGGTCACGGTGAACAGCGGGGTCTCGTAGGTCGCGGCGGCCTTGAGGCCGCCAGCAATCGTGCGGTTGCCGAGGAAGCGCGCCGGCGCACCCGAGGGAAGGTCGAACCATCCGACGAAGCCGACGCCGAGGCCGCCTTCGTCGGCGTCCGGAGCCATGGCCATGACCATGGACGACAGCCGCATGTCGCCGAAGGTGGGCGGCGCGTTCGCACCGGCGCCGTCTGTGTTGTACAGAAACAGAGGCGCGTGGAGGTCGAAGCGGACCCGCTCGTGCGCTGTCGCGCCCATGGAGAGGTTGAGCCCCGTGAGGTTGTCGACCTCGGAGGTGCGCGTGATGTCGCCGGTCACCACGTCTTCGCTGGAGAAGAGGAGTGGCGAGGCGGCATACTCACCGACTCCGGAGACGAAGTAGTCGCCCTGCACCATCCGGCCCGGGCGCTGCACCGAGAGGGGATCGCGTAGGTCACCGTCGTGGGCTGCCAGATCGAATCCGTGTGCATCGAAGCCCTGGGCGGGCTCCTGTGCCAGCGCTGCTTGGCAGGCCAGCGTGGAGGCAACAAGAAAGAGGGGTCTGGTCATGAGCGCGTCCGTGTGTGTGAGGTGCGCGACCGTTCAACGTCGTGGGGGACGATAGCGCTAGTGCTGCACGGGTCGCCACCCGTGTCGATGTTCCGTACATGTCAATAGGCGTGGCCTGACACTCCTGTCACAACTCGAGGACGGCTGCCACGGCCGAGAGCACGGGGGCGTGGACCGCGCCATTTGTGACGATCACGCCCTTGTTGTGCTCGAGCCTGCGACCCTGTCCGAAGTCGAGAGGCGCACCGTGTATGTCGGTCACGCGGCCTCCAGCCTCGGTGATGACCATCCAGCCGGCGGCGTGATCCCAGATCTTCTCCACGTAGCCGGGAAGCGTCGGCAGGCGGAGGTAGATGCTGGCGTCTCCGCGAGCGACGGCAGCGTACTTGCACTGGCTGTCGATGCGGAAGGGGGGCTCTTGGATGCCGAGCTCTGCGGCAATGCGGGCGCTGTGGCTGTGGGAGCTGTGGGCCTTCTCGACGGACTCGCAGAATCGGGCTCGCGAGGGGTCGCGGATGTCGGTGACGCGGATCGGCAGCTCTGTGGCGTCGCCGAGGGTGCGCTGGAAGGCACCCTCGCCATGAACGGCCACGAAGACGCAGCCGCGCGGTCCGCTGGCGTCCGTGGCCGACACAGGCAGGTTCGGGCAGCCGAGGACGCCGAGGACGACCTGACCGTCCTCGATCAGGGCGAGCGCGACGGCGTACTGCTCGAGTCGCAAGAAGCCCTTCGTGCCGTCGATCGGATCGAGGGTCCAGTGCCGGCCGCTGCGTCCACCGGCGTAGGTGCCTCGGTCGATCGCATCGAGGATCGCGTCCTCGTCGAGAGCGGGCAGGACCGAGCGCACGGCATGCACCACTTGCTCGCGCAGGGCGCTGTTCTCGACCTTTCGGAGGGCAGCCGCGTCTTCTTCGCCGACCAGAGGCACCGCCGGGAAGGCGTCGGCGAGCAGGTGGCTCACGATGGCCTGTGCGCCGTAGTCGGCGACCGTCACGGGCGACTTGTCTCCCTTCTGCAGCGTGCTGCCAGCGACGAGGCGCTGCTGGACGGCCTGGCAGACACGGCTCGCCTTGACGACGGCGTCGATGGCTGCGGCGCGCTCGGCTTGGAGGGACATCAGGACTCCGGGGCTCGGAGTCGGGCGGTAACGCGTGACCGAGGCCTCAGGCGGCGAGCTGCAGACCACGCTGGCGCGGGATGCGAGCGCCGATGGTCCACATGATGCGCATCCACGCCACGAGCTCGGGCGTGATGAAGGGCTTGCCGTTGTTCATCAGCGCCACCGAGATGTCGCGCTCGGGATCGGCCCAGGCCAGGACGTTGGTGAAGCCGAGGTGACCGAAGGCGGCTGGCGTGCCGGGCCCGTAGAAGCTCACCAGCTCGTCACCCAGCATGAAGCCCAGCCCGTACTTCACGGGGAGCTTGATGATGCGGTCCTGCTGCCGACGATCGTTCTGTGGGGCGAGCGCCCGGGCGAGGGTGTGGCGGGAGAGCACCCGCACGCCATCGAGCTCGCCGCCACGGAGCAGCATCTCGAAGAAGCGGCTCGCCTCATTTGCGGTGCCGATCACGTTGCCGGGCGGGACGACGCCGGTGAGGAAGCGCTCGTCGTTGGCGATGGAGATGGCGGACTCGAAGGGAATGCCGAGACTGCGCTTCATCCACGTCGAGAAGGGGGCTCTGGCGAGTGGACCGGTGAAGGCCTCGGTGGCCACGTTGGGGAGGTCGGTGCGGTCGACGCCGTAGGACAGGTGCCTGAAGCCCAGGGGGTCGAGGAGGCGACGTCGGAGGACGATGCGCGGGCACTCACCCGTCGCCTCTCGGATCACGGCGCCGAGGATGAAGCCGCTGGAGACGGCGTGGTAGGCGACCTCCTCACCAGGGGCCGTCTGCGGAGCCTGCGCTGCGAAGAGTCGGACCAGCGCGTCATGGTCGCCGAGCAGATCGAGGTCGATGGCCTCGGGAGGCGTCTCGGGGAGGCCCGCCTGGTGGCACAGCACGTGGCGGAGGGTGATGCGGCTCTTACCGTTGGCGCCAAAGCCAGGAATGTAGTCGGCGACGGGTGCGTCGAGGTCGAGGACGCCGTCCTCTGCGAGGGCGTGAACCAACGTTGCGGTGATGGCCTTGGAGCCGGAGAAGAGGTTGAAGAGAGTGTCGGGCGTGGCGCGCACCCGCTCGGCGCCAGGCGCATCGTCGGGGCCGGCCCCCTTCGCGTAGCCGATGGAGCGCTCGAGCACGACCTTGCCGTGACGGCGGATGCAGAGGGAGAGGGCTGGATGCAGGCCGATGCGGTAGTACTGGGCGACGGCGTCCCAGATCGCCTCGATGTCGGCGTGGGTGAGGCCCACCTCGCGGGGATCGACCTCGTCGCCACGCGTCGTGATGGTTGCGGGGTGCCGGATGTAGGCCCGTCGGGGAAGCACGGTGCCGAGGGCGACGCGCTGGGCGCGACGGCGAGCGCGAGTGGCCGTGCGGCGAGCTGTGGAGAGCATCGAGGACCTGGTGGAACGTGTTTCACTCCATCTAGAACACGTTTCACCTGTCGTCAAGGTGTGCGCGTGTCTTCTGCTCCGCTCGCTGTGAAGCCGGGTCGAGATCAGTCCGGTCAGATCAACGGCAGAGGGGGCTGACGTTGACTCTCGGTGCATGTTCGTCGAGTGGCCTGACCCGCTCGGGTCAAGGGAGCGTCCGCGGGTAGCCATGGCAGGCCTGTGTCAGGTACCGGGGACAGACGGAGGCTCGACATGCCACGCACTCTGATCACGACCCTCGCGCTGATGGCCTGCTCCCCGACACCCTCGGTCGATTCGGTGGCCGACGCCGAGGTGCCGGTCGGGGAGGCCCGTGGTGGGCTGGTGCTCACGGTCGACGATGATCTGTACTGGGGTGAGGCGCGCACGTGGACCGTCACGGGAGCGGCTCCTGGCGAGCGGGTCTACTTCGTCTACAGCGTCGGTGGAGAGCTGGTGGATGGCTTCTGTCCGGGCGCCCTCGGTGGGGCCTGCATGGCTCTCGCCCCGCCCGCCCGCCTGTTCGACAACTCGGACGCGGACGCCGACGGCGTGGCGACGGGGTCCTTCGACTTTCCACCCCTGGAGCTGCTCGGCTTCAGCATGACGATCCAGGCGGCCATTCCGCGTGGCGTCGACTCGGTGGTCACGAACGTGATGACGCTCCCGGTGGGCTCCCGCCTGTCTGCGCCAGAGGCTCGGGATGATGGCTACGTCACCGACGAGGACGCCGAGCTGGTCGTCGGCGCTCCGGGCATCTTGGCGAACGACTTCGACGCCGATGGCGACGAGCTGGAGATCTTCCTGGTCGAGCGGCCGACGGACGGAGCGCTGGTGGTCGAGCCCGACGGCAGCTTCACCTACTCGCCGCGACCGGACTTCTACGGCGTCGACAGCTTCACCTACCAGGTCTTCGACGGCTTCTACGGATCCGAGGAGGCCGTGGTCGCGCTCACCGTGACCTCGGTCAACGACATCCCCTTCGGCGTGATCGAGGGCTACGAGGCGACGGAGGACACGGTGCTCGCCGTGTCGGCGCTCGACGGGGTCCTCACGAACGATCTCGACCTCGAGGGTGACCCGCTGACGGCCGAGCTCGTGGTGCCGCCGGCGAACGGCACCCTCGCGCTGCGGTCGGACGGCTCCTTCGACTTCACCCCCGATCCGAACTTCTGGGGGGAGGACGCCTTCACCTACCGGCCCGTCGACGCTGATCCGGGCCCGGACGTGACCGTGCCGCTGCTCGTGCTGCCCGTGAACGACGCGCCGGTGGCCGCTGGCGAGGGCTACGCGACGTCCGAGGACGTGCTGCTCGAGGTGCTGGCCGAGGACGGTCTGCTCGCCAACGACACCGACGTGGACGAGGACCGCCTCGAGGCCGTCCTCGTCGACTCCCCGTCGAATGGGGAGCTCCTCGTCGGTCGCGACGGCTCCTTCGGGTACCTTCCCGACGCAGGCTGGTCGGGCCTCGACAGCTTCACCTACCAGGCGGTGGACCCCGGTGGCCTCAGCTCGGCGGTGGTCCTGGTCACGGTGAGCGTCGGGGACGTGAACGATCCGCCGTTCGCGCTGCCCGATCGCTACGAGGGCACCGAGGACATCCCTGTCGTGGTCAGCAGCCTCGACGGTGTGCTCGCCAACGACATCGATCTCGACGGAGACCCCCTGTCCGCCGCACTGGAGGTCGGGCCGGCCAGCGGCACCCTGAGCCTCGATGGAGACGGTGGCTTCACGTACACGCCCGACCCCGACTTCTGGGGCGAGGATTCCTTCACCTACCGCGCCTCGGACGGGCTGGGCGGCGAGTCGGAGGCGACCACGGTGATGCTCGGCGTCGCCCCGGTGAACGACCTGCCCGTGGCGCTCGATGATGCCTACGCGACACCCTTCGGTGAGCCGCTGGTCGTCTCGGCCCTCGATGGACTGCTCGCCAACGACTCAGACCGCGACGGCGAGATCGAGCCCCGTCCAGGTGAGACGGTGCCCGCGGGTGGTCAGCTGGTGCTCAACCTCGACGGGAGCTTCACCTACACCCCGAGCCTCTGCTTCACCGGTCGCGACACCTTCACCTACGTCGCCTTCGATGGAGCGGAC
>PKDJ01000267.1 GCA_002862545.1 Pseudomonadota bacterium | reverse complement strand
TCTCGATCTCGTGTTCGAGCCCGAGGAGGCCTGGCGTCCCGGGTCGGACTACCACTGGAACATCGCCGAGGTCACCCCACAGCCGCGCGGTACAGCGTGGTCCCTTGGCGCCCCTCTCGCCGGCGATGCACTGTTCTCGACCCGTGATCGCGCCCGGGTGCTCTCCACCGTCGACGGTCTCGATGGTCTCTGCCTCGTGATGAGTCGACCACTCACCGAGCTGCCCGAGATTCTGTCGGAGCGTGACGGCGCTCCTGCAGACATCGCATGGACGTTGCTCGACGAGAGCTCCTTCCACGACCTCGACCTGACTGTCTCCCCGCCGGTCGCCGTGATCTGCGCTGAGTCCGACGAGCCTCGAGGGCTCCTCATCACGGTGGACGGAGAGGTCGCCCCACCCGCCGAGCCGGGCGTTCCAGCCGAGATTCTCCACGCGCGGCGCAGGGAAGGCTCATGATCCCCTGGCTGGCTGCTGCTTCGCTCGCCGCCCCCTGGGACCTCGACGTCCCACCAGGCACCAGCGACGACCTCGCGTCCCCCGCAATCTCCGCACCGAGCGCCCCAGCCGGACTCAGTGGCGGCTACCGCATCGGCCCCACCGGCTCCGGTGCACAGGTCGCCACCGGCCTGGCCTCGGTCATCGGCCCCAACGGCGGCACGAACGCCATCCACGTCGCGGCTCGCTACGGCGGAGAGCGCTTCGCCGGTGGACTGCGTCTTCCCTTTGCCGCGTACCGCACCCAAGACGGTCGCAGCACCGATCTCGGAAACCTCATGGTCGACGGGCAGCTGCTCATCGAGAGCGGAGGCACGCTGCACTCCCTCGGTGTCGAGGCGCACGTCAACCTCGGTGGGCGCCCGTGGACATGGGTCAACAAGGCCGAGGAGCTCTGGCCGGGTGGCGGCGCTGACGCCGTCTGGCAGGTCAGGACCGAGGGCCCCCTGTCATGGCTGGGACGCGCCTCCATCGGCCTCCACGGCACACGCGGCTTTCACCCCTATCCCAAGCTCTGGACGCGACTCGCCGTGGCTGGAGGCCTCGACTGGAGCGCCTCGCCGCTGTTTGGCCTCACGAGTGAGGTCTACGCTGCCTGGTGGGACATCTCGCCACTCGAGCTCACGGCCCTCGCCCGAGTTCAGTCGCGGGACGGCCTGCGCCTGAGGGCGGGCCTCCTCCTTCCCATCGCCGCCTGGGCGGGAGCCACTCCGACAGCGCTTGCCGGCGGCGCCCGAGAGCTGACCCTGATCACGGACCTGACTCTCTCGATGTGACGTTTCTGATCACGGCACTACGATTCATAGATCTACAGAGGCGCTCCACCCTCCAAATCCTGGCATGCTCTTCGCAGTAGACCCCATTGGTCACACAACGTGACCACTGGAGGACAACCAATGCTGAAGCACGTCACCACGCTCATCGCCCTCGCGGCCTGCTCGTCTGGGCCGTCCGTCGAAGCGCCCCCTGTCACCCAGGCAGAGCCCGTCGAGCCCCCCGCTCTGCTCTTGACGGACACCGCCGCTCCTGCAGCGGGACCCGATGAGCTTCTCGAGCTCGCCTCGACCCCCAGCGAGACGGCCCCTTCCGACTCGACCCCAAGCGAGACGCCCCGTTCCACAGAGACCCCAACCGACGACGCCCCACTCACCGCGAAGTACTCCCTCAAGCGCGGCGAGACGCTCGCTCACTTCGCCCGCTGGTCTGGCCTACCCGTCGAAGTGATCGCCGAGCACAGCTCGCTGGGCCTCACCGAGGTCTACCCAGTCGGCACCGAGATCATCGTGCCCCTCGATCCGGAGGCCAGGGCCCGTGTGGAGCTGGCTCGCACCCAGCACCACGTTGCCCGCGCTGATGGCTACCTCGACTCTCGTGGAGGGGTCGCCGGCACCGACTTCTACACGGTACGGAGCGGCGACACGGCGTGGTCGATCTCGAGGAACGAGCTGGGCATTCCGGTGTGGCTCCTCGAGACCTACAACCCGTCCGTCGACCTGGACCGAATCGCCCCAGGCACGCGGCTGATGGTCCCCGCCCTCGCCGACACGGTCGCCGACGCGGGCGCCCCTGCCCTAGCCCTCCAGGGCCCCACGGAGTGACCGCAGCGCGCTTCGCCACTCCTTGTCGAGGGCGGCACGCTGCTCGTCATCGGTGAAGGTCTCGCTCGAGCCACTGTGCACGAGGACAACGCGGGTCTCGCCGCGGTCACGGGCGAGCGAGAGCTTGAGGCGACTCCCCGCCCACGGGGTGGGGGGCGCCTTGTCGAAGATGATCTCGATGGACCGGGTGGGCCGGAGGGCATGAAAGAGCCCTCGCTCTTGCAGCGGCTGACCCTCGTCGTCCTCGGTGTCCAGGACGATGCGCCCGCCCTCGCTCGCCACGATGCGCGCGCCATCGACCCACCAGGAGGTGACACCCTCCTCGGTGGTGAACGCGCGCCAGACGGCACGGGGGCCCACGGCGATATTGATCTGCTGTCGCACAGAGGACATTCGCACCTCGGCTGGCCGTCACCTTAACGCGCTGCGGCCGGGGCTTTCTCTTTCGAGCCCGTCAGCGCGCCCCTCCGGAGACGGCGTTCCAGCTCTGGTAGGCGCAGAATCCGCCCAGGAGACCCACGAAGAGCTGGCCACTCGTCGCACCGAGGACGGCGATGCCGATGCCACAGAGCAGGCCTACGCCGCCTGCAACGAGGGAAGCCCGTCGCGCCTCGATCACGATCCCAAGACCCGCACGCAGGGCGTTGCCACCATCCAGCGGAAGCATGGGCAGGAGGTTGAGCAAGCCCCAGCCAACATTGACGAGCATCAGATCGCCGAAGAGCTGCTGGAGCGCGGGGTGGTCGGGCACCAAGCCCCTGTCCCAGCACAGGGCCAGAGGAATGCCCACCACCAGCATCGCCGCTGGCCCCGCGAGACTGATGAGCAGCTGCTTCGCGGGTGTCGTCGGTTCATGCGCGACGTAGCCGCCAAAGCCCGTCAGCACGATCGGTCCGTGTCGCACACGAAGGCGACGGCACACCGCCGCGTGGCCGAGCTCGTGCCACAGAATCGAGCCGAAGACCACGCCCGCGATGCTCAACGCCGCGACGATGTCTCCGCCCTGAAGGGCGATCAGGGCGAAGTAGCCGACGATCAGCAGATGGACTGGTTGGACGACGACGTCGAAGGTCCAGACCTGGAAGGTGAGCGCGTTCATGCGCCCCTCTATCACCGAACCTCAGACGCGACGGCGGACCACGGCCAGTGAGCCCAGCAGGTCCTCGCTCTCTGCGAGCACTCCCTCCTGGAGGAAGGCACTGGCGACATCGTGCAACACCACGGCGATGCGCCCGAATGCGGCCGACGGGGCGCAGCGGTAGTGCTCGAGCGGATGACGCTCGCCGCACGCATCACACGCGGCCACTCGCTCAGCCCCTGCGCGCCAGGCTGTGACGGCCGTGCTGAAGGCCCCCACAGCGTTCGCGCTACATGTTGGACAGGTCACCCGGAAGCCGCCCTGCTGGTTGGCGTACAGGATGACCCGACCCGGTCGGTCGACACGAACCCGTGCAAGCCCCCCCTCCACGATGCCCGAGCTCCGCGGCTCCAGCCAGCCACGCTCTCGCCATCTCGCCAGCAGATTCTCCGGATCGGGCTCCTGCTCGGGCGGCTGCGGCACCAGCAGGAGATCCAGTCTGTGGCTCGGGCGGATGGGCAACAGGACCTCCGGCTTGCTGCATGTTGGGCTATCGGACCACATGGGTGTTCCGCGAGCCCGCAGGCTGATCCGGCAGCGTCGAGTGGTGCGCAGTGCGCAGCGCTGGGCGCGACTCGTTGCCGTGTGGCTGCACCTGATCGCACTGGTTGCTGGTCTCGTCATGGATGCCCACGCGCGCCAGGTCATCGCCACTCGTGTCGGGCTGTCCACCGCTGCGCCGCCCCAGCCCCCTCCCCTGATCGTCGCTCGGGTCGCCGGTGCCGCTCCACCGCCCGTCCCGGTGTCGGCCTCCACCTCGAAGATCGTCAACGTGCCCGACGAGCAGCCGTCCGCGATTCCAGCGAGTCCCACCGCTCCCGAGGCCGCACGCAGCGCCCGCGCCACGACTCCTACTCGGAGTCCTGTGTCGTCTCCGGAGCAGGGCCGCTTGACTCCGAATCAGCCGGGCTCGGACGCGGCGCCATCTCTGGGCGCGCAGCAGCGCATCGGCACGTCGGATCGGGCAGCCAGAGGCGGTGGTACAGCCACACACGTCAGCCAGGGAGGGCAAACAGGATCAGCCGATGGCGGGCGGGCAGCCACCCACTTGGTGGGGGCCGATGACGATGGCGCGCACCTGCCTGGCGGGGCTGCTTCGCTCCGCCACGCACCCGCCACTGCGGTCGCCGAGGCCAGACGCCCCGACAGCTGGCGACCGTCGGTCTTCCGGGCTCGCATCTCCCGGCCGCGCCCCGGGCTGGCGATCACCGCACCGTCCGAAGGCGAGGCCGTGGCGACACGACCGCTCTCGGCTCGAGACCGCGGCAGCGCCGCAGCAGGTGTGGAGGGCTCGCGCACTCGACCGAACACGTCAGAGCACCGCACTCGCACTCCTGGGCCGCCTGTCAATCTCAGAGAGCTGGGTGATCCGATCGAGTCGCTGCAGCGGGATCTGGGCTGGGCTGATCTCATCGAGCAAGCTCGCGCAGCCCACACGGCGCCAGGCCTCCAGCGCGGACCAGGGAGACGCTCGCGCTCGCCACAGGTGGCCTCGGACGACCTGATCCTCAGCTGGACCGCGGCCATCGACGCGCGCGGAACGGAGCTGGGCGCCTACATCAACCGAGTCGAGCGCCTGATTGCCGAGCGCTGGTCAGAGCTGGACCTGTCGCCCCATGCGAGAGGCGTCGGCAAGCAAGGCGAGGTCGTGCTTCGCTACCGCATTCTCTCGAGTGGCCGAGTCGACGAGGTGAGCGTGGTGCGGTCGTCAGGCGTTCCCGAGCTCGACCGGATGGCGATGGCGTCAGTGCCACCTCGCGTGCCGAGGATTCCACGTCGGGTCGAGCTGTCCACGCTGGTGCACGAGATCGTCCTGCGCTACCGCAACCCGCTCATCGAGTTCTGACGCCACGAGTGCGGCCTGGACGCAGAGAGGCTGTTTGCACACCGCGGTTGTGGGTCACTGGAAACGGCCCTACGTTGTGTGTGGGAGGACGGTTGCCGAGAGACCCCCTTTCGCACCGGACACGAAGACGCCAGCGCACCCCATGGGAGCTGTTTCTGCTGGCGTCTGTCCTGGTGAATGTGGCGGCAATCCGAAGCCTGGGAGCCTTTGCCGAGACCTGGCCGGTCGACGACCGCAGCCCGTCGGGCCCGATCACCCTCACCATCGTCGAGCCCCCACCCGAGGAAGAAGCCGCGGTTCCAGAGGAGCCGGAGCCGGACGATCAAGGCCAGCTCGTCGAGATCGCGCCCCCCAAAGAGGAGGAGCGTCCAGAGGAAGCTGAGTACCTGGCAGAGTACGACAATGTCGTGGAGGAAGAGACGCGCTCCGAGCGCTTCGAGGTCAACCCCGAGGTTCTCTCGCCGGAGCACTCCGACGAGCAGATGGCCGAGATGGAGGATCTGGTCGACGTGAATGCCGAGCAGGAGTCGACAGGGGCCACAACGGGCAACAATCGCTTCGACCCCGACCGCGACGGCACCCTGGCCTCGCTTCCCTCCAAGTGGAAGGTCACCAACAAGGAGGGACCAGACGCACCGACCTTGTCCAGCCAGACGACCAGCCAGCTCGCCGGTGCGCCTCAGAATGACCTCCTACGAGAGAAGCGGGGCGACGCGACCCAGCTCAACACCAAGGAATACCTTTATGCCGGCTACCTCCAGCGCATCCGGCGTCTGGTGAACTTCTACTGGCAGCAGAACATCGACAACCTGCCCAGCTCGGTCCGGCTGTCGCGCCCGCTGTACACGACCGACGTCAAGAGCATCCTGAACGGCGACGGCGCGCTGGAGTACATCGAGGTCACTGGAGAGAGCGGAAGCCCCGAGCTCGACGATGCCGTAGTGCGCGCCTTCAGGGTGGCGGGCCCCTTCCCAAACCCACCCGAGGGGCTGATCGAGAAGGATGGCCGTGTCTACCTTCCCGACATGAGCTTCACCGTGACGCTGGGTGTCGCTCGCGCTCGCTACGAGGGCATCGACCCGAGAGCTGGGGTGCAGTTCCCCGGCATTCTCAAGTCGCCGCGCTAGTCCAGGTCAGTCTCGGGTCTTCGTCGTGAACAACCATGCAACCCCGATGCCGATGATGTAGAGCACGACGAGGGGCAGCGCGAGCATCAGCTGCGTGAGCACCTCTGGGGGCGTGATGAGGGCAGCGACGATGAAGATCGCCACGACCGCGTAGCGAAAGCTGGAGAGCATGTCGCGATGGTCGATCAGCCCCGTCCTGGCGAGGAAGAAGGTCCCAACAGGGAGCTGGAAGCAGAGCCCGAAGCCCAGCATCATCCTCACGACGGCTGACAGATAGCCGCCGATCGACAGGTTTGGAGCGGCGTCAATCACGGAGAAGAAGAACGGAAACGCCAGCGGGAAGATGGCGTAGTAGCAGAACAGTGCGCCTGCGATGAAGAGCGCCGAAGACGTGAGCGCGAGCGGCAAGACCAGTCGCTTCTCCGTGTTGTAGAGCCCGGGTGCGATGAACTGCCAGATCTGAAACGCCACGACCGGGGACGCCAGGACCGCTCCACCGACCAGGGCTACCCGGAGGTAGGTGTACACCCCCTCGAAGGGCGAATGAACAATCGAGAGTCCTGCTCCCTCGATGCCGTTCGCGGCCATGGCATCCAGCACGGGTGCCGTCAGCCAAGCGTACATCGGCTCGAAGAAGCCGAAGGAGACCGCCATACCGACCGCGATAGCGCCCATCGCGATGAAGATTCGCCGCCTAAGCTCAGCCAGGTGCTCGATGAGGGGCATCCGATTGCGCTCGACCTCGTCTAGGTCCTCGGTCGCGCTCACCGGTCGCTTCCTGATGCAGCAGGGGTCGCAGGGGCAGCAGGAGCCAGGGGATCAGCATGATGCACAGCGGGCGGAGCGTCAGGATCCTCGTCGGTCTCCTCGACAGGCTCCGTGACCTCACCCTGCGCTACGGCCCCTTCGCCAGCCGCCTCCAGAGCGCGCTTGCGGGCCTCCGCCTGCTGCTTGCGGCGCTCACGGAGGGCCTGCATACGCGCCTCGGCGTCCTGCCGGTCCGCCTCGAGCACGAACGCACGGCGCAGCTCGTCAGCCGACCGACGAAGCTGGCCGTAGTGCCTGCCGGCAGTGCGCATGAGGTGGGGCAGCTTCTCGGGGCCGACCACCAGGAGCACCACCATGCCGATGAGCAGGATCTCGGTGAAGCCGATGCCCAGCAACCCGCCTCCAGGCGCGTCCCATAACCACATCGCGTTGATGAAGCGCACACGCCGGTTGTCCATCCGCCATTTACACCGGCTGTCACGACGCATAGGCTCGTGTGCGAATCATCAAGGCACCGGAGGTGTACAATCTGTCGGATGTTCGGCTTTCGCAGCGCAGTGCCCTCGCGTGCGCACCGCTCGCTGCTAGACGCCGAGAACGCGCTGGCTGCCCAGAGCCGTCGTCACCCTCATGGCTGGGGCATCGGCTGGTTCGTCGAGGACGAAGCCTACGTGCTCAAGTCGGCGACGGCGGCCCACGCAAGCGATCGATTCCAGCGCATGTCGGCCCGTCTGACCTCGCACACCTTCTTGGTGCATGTCCGACGAGCCACTGTGGGGCACGTCGACCACGTCAACGCGCACCCGTTTCGCTTTGGGCGCTGGCTGCTCTGCCACAACGGAACCTTGTTCAGCTTCGACGCCATCCGCGACTGGGTGCTGGAGCGAATCGCGCCCGCTCGTCGCCCGCTGATCGTGGGGGACACGGACTCCGAGCACTTGTTTCACCTCCTGCTCACCCGCCTCGAGGCCGAGGGCGTGGACCCCACGGGTCGACAGCCCTCCGACGCGCGAGTCGTGGGGCGGGTTCTGCGCGAGCTAGCTCTCGAGCTCGACGAGCTCGCGCGCGAGCGTGGCCTAGAGCGCCCGATCATCAACCTGCTGCTGACGGACGGGCGCTCGCTCGTCGCGCATCGGGCGGGGATGCCACTGTTCATCGCGACACAGAAGAGGCACTGCGCCGACTTTCACACGTGCCCCGAGCCGTCGAAGGTCTGCATGCTCCTCAAGCGCCCCGACAGTCACCCCGTGAACCACCTCCTGGTCGCCTCCGAGCGAATCGGCGAGAGTGAGAACATCTGGGAGGAGATGAGCGACGGCGAGACCATCGTCCTCGACCCCGACTACTTCCTCCATCGAACGGAGCCTCCCGAGGGCTGGACGGCACCTGTGCTGCCGGAGAGATACCGGATCAAGTCGTCCGCCTGACTGACCGCTCTGATGACTGGGGTTCCCCATGTGGCTGTTCTTCTTGGTGCTCTCACCCGCAGAGGCCATAGGTCCCCATGGGCCCTGCGTGCCAGCCCATCGTGGGCCCGCCCCTCCAGCGGGGCTGTACCCACGCCCCCCCTCCATCGGGTCGCTCGTTGGTGAGACCTACCCGATCCGCGTCCACTGGAACCGGCCGGAGGATGCCGCCAAGGGCCCACTGGTCCTAGAGGCCGCGGAGACCTCCTGGCGCATTCAGGTCGACGAGATGGGCTTCAACGCGCCCGTTCTGCCAGACTCACTCGACGGTCCGGAGCTCGACATCTACCTTGCCCCCATCGCTGCTGGCACCGCGTGGGTAGACGGGGAGTCGTGGCCCTATGTCGATACGGTGGAGGACGATGGCTACAACGGCACGCCCGCCTACATGGTCATCAACCACGACATTCCCGAGCGGTTTCTCCCGAGCT
>PKDJ01000206.1 GCA_002862545.1 Pseudomonadota bacterium | reverse complement strand
CACCGACACCGACACCGACACCGACACCGACACTGACACCGACACCGACACCGACACCGACACGACGACTCTCAATGACACTGCGGACGCCGGCTTTCAGCTCGTGATCAATGAGGTGCTGGTCAACGCGGCGACCCTCGACGCCAACTGCGATGGCCTGCCCGACGCCGCCGACGACGAGTTCATCGAGCTCGTGAACGCGGGGGAGATCCCTGTCGATCTCAGCGGTGCGACCGTCAGCGACCTCATGGCCGAGCGGCATGCCTTCCCCGACGGAACGACGCTGATGCCAGGGGAGGCGCTCCTGGTCTTCGGCGGTGGAACGCCGAGCTTCTCGGGTACCTCATCGGCTCCCGAGCCCTGGTGCGTCGCGCTTCCTCGGGGCCTGGACATCACGGTCGCCTCCACCGGGGAGCTGGCACTCGACGATGCGGGGGACACACTCGTGCTGCGGGGCCGCGCCGGCGGTGAGCTGGCGCGCGCAGAGTGGGGCACAGACGGCAACGCCGCCGAGTCACTCAACCGCTCACCAGAGCTCACCGACACCGAGCTCGTGGTGCACTCGTCGGTGCCCGGAGCGATGACGCTGACCTCCCCTGGCACGCTGGTCGATGGACAGCCACTGCAGGAGGAGGCCGACACCGGAGACACGGCCCCGCCCACTCTAGGCCTTCCCATCATCGGTGACGTGATCCTCCACGAGATCCTCTTCGATCCTGCGGCCGACGACCTCGGCGATGCCAACTGCGATGGTGTCCGCGACTCGTCGCAGGACGAGTTCGTCGAGATCGTGAACATCGACGCTGTGACGATCGACCTCTCCGGAGCGACGGTCAGCGACGCCATCGGACCTCGCCACACGTTTCCCTTCGGCACCGTCGTGGAGCCCTGGGAGACGATCATCGTCTTCGGTGGTGGCAGTCCTGCGCTCGACGGGGGGCCCGGTGACGGGTGCGCACCGCTGCCGGACCACGTCAGCGTGGTCACCGCCGACGACGGGATGCTGGGCCTCAACAACACCGGCGACATCGTCACCCTCACAGCACGCGACGGCACGCTCCTCGACCAGCACGAGTGGTCCGAGGCCATCGTCTCCGACGAGAGCCTCACCCGCGCTCGACAGGGCACGGCGGGTGCCTGGACGGCCCACAGCCTCCTCGCCGTCGCGCCACACAGCCCTGGACGGGCCGCCAGCGGCTCTCCGATCGGTCCACCCGGTCCCGACACCGGACTCGGAGACACCGGCACTGCACTCGAGACTGCCGACACAGGCCACGACTTCGTCGACACAGGTGTGCCCGTGCTCCCTGGCCGAGTCGTCGTCCTGAACGAGATCCTCGCAGACCCAGGAGACCATGACGCCAGCTGCGACGGCCTCGCAGACACCACGGCCGACGAGTTCGTCGAGCTCGTCGGCGCGGGCGACGAGGGACTCGACTTGTCGGGGGCCACGCTGTCCGACGCGGTCACCACGCGACATGTGTTCCCGGAGGAGACGGTCCTGCGCCCTGGTGAAGTGCTCGTGGTCTTCGGGGCGGGCGCTGCGGACTTCGACGCCCCCCATCCCGACCGGGGCGCACACTGCCGTGGCTGGGACGCGAACGTCCGCTGGCAAGTGGCCAGCACAGGCGGACTGGGGCTCAACAACGCAGGCGACACGGTGACCCTGGCCGACGACACGGGGGCCGTCCTCGACGTCTGGTCCTACGGCTCCGAGGGCGGTGAGGACCAGAGCCTCGTGCGGGCCCCCGAGCTGACCGGCGCGTTCGTGAGGCACGCGACCGCCCCCGGAGCGACCTCCTCCGTGTCGCCGGGGCTCCGCACGACACTCACCGCTTTTCCCGATCGGTCACCAGACGGCACCGACTAGGTGCCGATCTCGCCGCGAGACGGTCTCGTGCAGGGTGCGCAGTCGTGATTCCCGTCGCTCACGCTCGGTGGCGGCCACGTGTCCCCCGCGACGTTGGATGGGCCTCGATGATAAAACCCCGGACTCGGAGGTAGATGGTGCGCACGACGTCGATTCTGGCATTCTGGCTTCTTGCCGGCTGCGGAGGCGGTGACAAGGCAGGGATCGACACCGCTCCAGATGCCTCGACCCCGACAGACCCTGCAACCGAGACCGACACCGACACCGACACCGACGCCGACACCGACACCGACGCCGACACGGACACGGACACGGACACCGAGCCCACGGGCCCAGGCAACGACACCGGCGCTCCCGGCTTCGCGCTCGTGATCAACGAGGTCTTGGCCGATCCCCCGACCGACGACGGCGATGCGAACTGCGACGGTGATGTCAACACAGCCGACGACGAGTTCGTCGAGGTCGTCAACACCGGCGATGTGGTGGTGGAGCTCGGAGGGGTGACCCTCAGCGACACGACCGCGTCGCTCACGGTGCGCCATCGCTTCGCCAGCGGTGAGACCCTCTCACCTGGAGAGGCGATCGTGGTGTTCGGCGGGGGCTCTCCATCGTTCGACGGAAGCTCGATGGTCGATGCTCCACACTGCGTGACACTCGGGGCGGACGTTCGAGTGGTGGTCGCCTCCACGGGCAGCCTCGGACTGAACAACAGCGGCGACGGCGTCGTCCTCACAGGTCCTGCGGGAGGCGAGCTTGCACGCGCGGACTGGCGCGTAGAGGGGGGGAGTGACACCTCGCTGAATCGCTCGCCGGAGCTCCTCCCCGACGCACCACTCGTGCACCACACGACCCTGCCTCGCACCATTGGAGCCTTCTCTCCCGGCACACTCTCTGCGGGACAGGCCTTCGACGAGGGCCCCATCATCGACACAGGCGCACCGATCGACACAGGCGGTCCCGGGTTTCCCATCATCGGACGCTTCGTGATCAATGAGGTGCTGTTCGACCCTGCGCCGGACGAGACGGGCGACGCCAACTGCGACGGCGTGCCCGACACCGCCGCTGACGAGTTCGTCGAGATCGTCAATGTGGACGTCGAGCCTCTCGACCTGTCTGGTGCGATGCTCACGGACGAGTTTGGCGAGCGTCACACCTTCCCAGCCGGCACGACCCTCGACCCGTACGACACCATCGTCGTCTTCGGCGGGGGAGAGCCGCTCTTCGACGGCGACCCGGAGTCGCACTGCGCACCGCTGGCCCCGACCGTTCAGCTACAGACGGCCGCTGGGGGGCTCGGACTGAACAACAGCGGCGACACGCTCACGCTGCTCGCCGCCGACGGCACTGAGCTCGACAGCTACACCTGGGCTAGTGCCGTGGTCACCGACGAATCGGTCACACGCTCGCCCGAGCTCGACCCGTCATCGTCCATGATGGCGCACACCGAGGTCCCGGGCTCCACTGGTGTCTTCAGTCCCGGTCGTCTGTCCACGGGAGAGCCTGTCGGCCCACTCCCCGTCGACACTGGGCTGCTCGAGACTGGAGACACCGGGCTGCTCGAGACCGGAGACACCGGGATGTTCGAGACAGGCGACACCGGTGGCGGTGGCATCGTCGAGGGCCCGAGCTTGCTCCTCCACGAGATTCTCGCCGATCCTGGAGGGCTCGACGCCAACTGTGACGGACTCGCCGACACCACGGACGACGAGTTCGTCGAGGTCGTGAACAATGGCACCGAGACGATCGACCTGTCCGGTGGTGCCCTCGCGGACGGCGCGAGCGACAGGCACGTCTTCGCTGCACGCACCCGCCTCGACCCAGGCGACAGCATCGTCGTCTTCGGCGGCGGAACTCCCACCTTCGACGGCCTCTCTCCATCGCTCGAGCCCCACTGCATCCCGCTGCCCGGGAGCGTGATCCTGGTGACGGCAAGCTCTGGCTCCCTCGGCCTCAACAACGGCGGCGACACGGTCACCCTGACCGACGCCGACGGCTTGACCTGGGATGTCTACGAGTATGGCTCCGAGGCCGGCGACGACGAAGCCATCACACGCTCTCCGCAGCTCTCGACGGCTCCCATGGAGCGGCACAGCACCCTGCCAGGCAGCATCGGTCCGCTGTCACCCGGCACTCTGGCCAGCGGCTCGGCCTTCCCGATCGGCGGCCCGGGCGACACGGGCCTCGTCGAGACCGGTGACACGGGAGCCCTCCTCGACAGCGGCACCCTGGAGACCGGGCTCGCTCCCCACACCGGCGACACCGCCGACTCGCTGGACACGGGCCTACTCGGGCGCGTGGATCTGGTGATCAACGAGATCCTCGCGGACCCAGACCCGGATCTGGGGGACGCGAACTGCGACGGCGTCGTCAGCACGACCGAGGACGAATTCATCGAGATCGTGAACCGGGGAGATGCCCCGGTCGATCTCTCGGGGGTGGAGCTTCGTGATGGGGTTGCTAGCCGCTACACCTTCGACACGATCGTGCTGGGGCCCCTGCAGAGCGTCGTCGTCTTCGGTGGGGGAACGCCAACATTCGATGGAACGAGTGCCGTTCCACTGCCACACTGCGTCTCCAGACCCGAGGCCACCTTCGTGGTCGCAGGGAGCCTCGGCCTGAACAACTCCGGCGACACCGTCTCGCTCCTGGGCCCACGCGGCGCTCTGCTCCACAGCTATGCCTACGGCTCCGAGGGTGGAGACGACCAGAGCCTGGTTCGAGAGCCCGAGCTCTCGGACGCTGCCATGGTGCGGCACAGCGACGTGTCGGCCACCCTGATGTCTCCAGGCTCTGCCTCAGACGGCCTACCCTGGACGGGCGACGTCGCTGACACCGGGGACACCAGCCACACAGGGGACACCAGCCACACGGGGGACACCAGCCACACGGGGGACACCAGCCACACGGGGGACACCAGCCACACGGGGGACACCGGCGACGCGCGCGACACCGCTGCGCTGATGGAGACCGGAGACACAGGCGCTCCGGCAGCCGTGGCCTTCGTGATCAACGAGATCTTGGCAGACCCCGATCCGCTGCGCGGGGATGCGAACTGTGACGGTGTCGTCACTGCCGAGACCGATGAGTTCGTCGAGCTGGTGAACGCGGGGGCTGCCGTCGTCGACCTGGCGGGTTGGACCCTCACCTCTTCCTCCGAGATCTTGTACACCTTCACGGATGGAGCCCTCGAGGCTGGGAGAGCCGTCGTGCTCTTCGGTGGCGGCACACCCACGTTCGATGGCAGCAGCGTGACGCCACTTCCTCACTGCGTCGATCGACCGGACGTGTTGTTCTTCGCGGGCGACGGCCTTGGCCTGGACGACACCGGTGGCGACCTCATCCTCCGAGACCCATCTGGCACTGCTGTCACCCGTTACGCGTGGGGGCCTGAAGCTGGAGACTCCCAGAGCATCGTGCGAGACCCAGAGCTGTCAGAAGCACCGATGGTGCCGCACACGACCGTCTCACCGCTTCCGTTCTCGCCCGGCTCCAGGGCAGATGGCAGCCCGATCTAGGCAGGGGGCTGGTAGTTCCGAGAGCCCGCGCAGTGCGCCCACGCGACGGCAGCACCTACATTCCGGGGGGCTCGACCGGACGCTGGGCGGGCTGGGGAGCCGGCTCCTTGACCAGGCCTTCTGACATGCCGTCCTTTACCTGGACACCCTCGAGCAGTCCGCGCTTCGGCGGTGGCTCTGGCTTCGGAGCCTCGACCTGGACTTGCGGGGCGGGCACCCGAGCCGGCGCGGTGTGTCCACCGACCCAGCCAAACTTGTAGGCGAAGACCGCGATGTCGAACGCCACGAACAGGACGACGCCAACGAGCAGGAGCTTGACCAGGAGGTTGTCTTCTCCGATGTCGTCGTCGTCTTGAGCGGGCTGCGAGCGCGAGCGGCTCAGGAGCTGATCGCGCTTCAGCATTCCAGACGCGCTCGAGGGTGTGGCCTCGCGACTGGGGCCATCGCCGAGGGTAGGCACGTCGTCCGGCACCTTGTTGTCGATACGTCCGGTGGACATCGGGTTCCTCTTCAAGCGCTCGTCAGTCTAGCCCAGACCACCTGACGGTAGCCACCTGCGACGAATCGAGACGAAGGGATAGGTAGGCGTCAGTGAACGTACTCGCCGGCCGGTACCAGCTCGACACCCCCTTGGGCGCGGGGGGCAGCGCCCGTGTCTGGCGGGCACTGGACCTCAAGCAGCGCCGCCTCGTAGCCATCAAGATCCTGCCTCACGCTGGAGCCACCGCACGACCGCGGATCCGCCTCAAGGCGGAGGCAGAGGTGATGGCCTCCCTCCGTCACCCGAACGTCCTCCGCGTGTTTGGGCTCGGCTCCGACGGCGCCATCGACTGGATCGCCATGGAGTACTGCCCCGGTGGCTCGCTCGCCGACAAGCTGCAGGCGTCGGGACCGATGTCGCCGAGGGCAGCGACCATGATGACCCTCGACGTACTCGAAGCACTCGCCTTCGCACACGAGCGCGGCGTCGTGCATCGAGACGTGAAGCCGGACAACATCCTGCTGGGCAGCGATGGACGAGCCAGACTCTGTGACTTCGGGATCGCCCGCATCGCCCGCACTACTCGATTCCGACACACCCTCACCGGCGCAGTCCTGGGCTCGTACGCGTACATGGCACCAGAGCAGAGGGTCAATGCCCACGAGGTCGGGCCACCAGCGGACCTGTACGCCGTCGGCTGCACTCTGTACGCCCTGCTCACGGCGTCGACGCCGACGGATCTCTTCCTCGCGGATGCCAGCTCACCTCGCTGGTCCGACATCCCTCCCGAGCTGCGCCCCATTCTCCAGCGCTCCACCCGAGCAGCCCCCAGGGACCGCCACGCCGACACACACGAGCTGACGCGCGATCTTCGACGCCAGCTGGGACGACTGTCCACGCAGCCTCCTCCGGCGAGGCAAGTGAGTCGCCCAGAGGGAAGCGTGTGGCCGCACACCATGGAGGAGGCCACAGACTTCTCCAGCGCGCTGCCGCACGCGCCCCTGCAGTTCCCGACTCCCGTGACACCCGCACGGGAGCTTGCCTTCGAAGATGACTTCAGCACGCTCCCAAACTTCACCCCCGTGCCTCGTCCAGCCCCCCAAATCGCACTGACGAGCGATCCGGCGTCGGTGATTCGCGGCCAGCGCTCCAAGCTGCTCGGATTCTCCCTGGCCATCGTGGTCGGCGTCTCCATGACGGCAGGAGGACTGGCCCAGCGTGAGTGGCCCCGCCCCAGTTCGCCCCCCCCGGCGGTCGAGACACCGAGTGCGCCACTCGACGTTCGCCCAGAGGGGACGTGGCATGGCCTCTGGGAGTCCCACATCACGACTGTGACGATCGAGACGGTCGACGAGGAGCTCCGCGGCACCCTGGATCTCACACTGCCAGGCGGGCACCGAGTGTCCCTCGATGTGTCCGGTTCGTACTCCGAGGAGTCCGGCATCGTCACATTCCGCGACGTCAGCGACCACCCAAGCGCTGCGAACTACTCACTTCGGCTTGCGCGCCACGGCAATTTGCTAGAGGGCGAGGCGATCTTACACAGAACTGGTCATCGCGCTGAGGTGTTCCTCGTCCGAATGAACTAAGGTGGGGCCGGAGGTGAGTGGATGGCGCCGTCTTTCGAACTGGTGGTCGAGCTGAAAGAGGGAGGTACACAGTACCTCCCACTGGCAGCAAAGCCGTTGGCGATCGGCCGCAGCCCTGCAAGTGATCTCGTCCTACCCGACGGCACCATCTCCTGGCACCACGCGCAGGTCTGGGTCGAGCACAGTCAGGTGTGGATTCGCGACCTCAACAGCCGCAATGGCACCTTCGTGGACAAGGAGCGCGTCCGCACCAGCGCGGCCGTCTCGCCCGAGAGCGAGATCCGTCTGGGCGCCCGCCTCACGCTCGCCATTCGCTCATCCGAGAAGGCCGCACCTACGTTCCGCGTGCTGCAGCTCGAGGACCTCACCGACAAGGTGCGCTTCACCCTGCGCGCCGAGCGCTTCAACATCGGCTCTGCCGCCGATGCAGACCTCCGGATCGAGGGCGCTGAAGACCGTGCTGCTACCCTCCTCATTCACGACGACGGGGAGGTCTGGATCGGCACCGACGACGACGAGCGGCCGCTGGCGCTCGATGAGTCGTTTGAGGTTGCTGGCCGTGAGTACCGAATCGTGGCTGCCCCGCGCAGCCATGCCCCCACGGTGGAGTGGGGAGACCACCCCTACCCCTACCGCGTCGAGGCCACCATCGACGGCCCCACCGGGCCTCAGGCACGCCTCGTCGACGACGAGCGCGGAGTCGAGAAGCTGCTGACTGGCAACAAGGGCGTGCTGCTCTACCTCCTCGCAAAGAAGCTCCAAGAGGACCGCAACGGCGGCCTCGGTCGCTCCGAGGAAGGCTGGTGCAACGACGCCGATGTCGCGCGCGGCGTCTGGGGCCGAGCAACACGCGAGGCAAACACCCTGCACGTGTTGATCTACCGAACCCGGAACACTCTGAAGAAGGCTGGATTCGACCCGTGGTTCATCGAGAAGCGCCAGTGGGGCATCCGCGCGCGCCTGCGCGAGGTCATCCTCAAGTAGACCAGGCGGCACTCACGGAGGCGACCACACTGTCGAGCGTCACCGGACTCGAAAGTGCGTGAGTTGCTCCGGACCAAGCCCTGGCACGCTGGTCACGCCCGAGGCACCAGCCGCCTCCTCGCCCATCCGTCGACACGAGCAAGTGTGCGGACGGGTCGTAGAGGATGCTGTCGGCACCGAAGCGCACGTGGCGCGAGAGCGGGCGCATGAGCTCCATGGGCAGGAATGCCGATCGCCACCACACGGCTCGGGGGCCGTCCGCAGGCCCAAGCCCGTCATGTACGGCAGCGATCCGTCGCAGCAGGGACGGTAGCTCCCAGGTCGGGAGGGGATCGTCAGGCGCCACCTGGCCACCCGATGCTGGAGGACCACCAAGGATGACCTGACCATCGACCAGCCAGGCCAGGCAGCGCCGACCTCGTGCGACCGTCTCGGTGACTCCGCTGCAGTGTCCACGCTCCGGGAGTCCAGCCAGCTGCAGCATCGTCCGCCAAGAGGAGCCCGGGTCTCCGTCCAGCCATCGGGCAAACGGTCCATCTTCCGCGATCGCGATCGCCGGAAACCCA
>PKDJ01000009.1 GCA_002862545.1 Pseudomonadota bacterium | reverse complement strand
TGCGAACAACAAGAGGACGGCGAGCTTCACGAACACCCCAAGTGCGGACGACCGCACCCATCCGGACGCCGCACGACGTTACTCCACGGCGTGCGATTCTTCCTGCCCCTGCTCTTGTCGAGCGGCTGCGGCGACTCCGAGCCGGAGCGCGACGCGCCCGTTCCGACTGACTCCACGATGGAAGCTGTCGATCCCTGCCTTCCGCCGCCTCTGGATGCGCCGGTCGTGCCACGGGTCGAGGGCACGCGCGAGGAGTTCGATGGCTACGCCACGTGGTGGCACGTCCCCGAGGAGCCCGTGGCGCTGTACTGGTTCTTCCATGGCAGCAAGGGCAACTTCGAGCAGATCAACGGCGTCGAGGTCACCTACCTGCTGAACCTGCTCACGGCTCAGGGCTACGCCGCCGTGTCGACCAACTCCTCCGAGCGGGAGCAGGCCGAGTGGGACAAGTCGTCGACCGACCCATCGGAGAATCCGGAGCTCGCACGCCTGATCGCGCTGCGCGACCACCTGATCGCCACGACCGCGCTGACGGCCGACACTCCCATCGTGCTCTCGGGCTTCTCGGACGGCGGCAGCATGGCCACTTGGCTCTCGGCCGTCGCCGACGAGCTGGGCTGGGACATCCGCGTGGTCTCCATCCACAACAGTCCGGCAGCCGACTTTCCTGGAGCGATCGAGGCGCCGACATTCTGGGCGGTGAGCGACAACGACAACGGCAACGTCAAGGGCGGGGCCGAGCGGCTCGCCGACCTTCAGGAGAAGGACCTCGGCTGGCCGAGCCGCTACCTCGTGGCGCCTGAGATCTTGCTCACGCCGACACGCTTCGAGCGCCAGCCCGAGATCGGCGCGACGCTCTCCTCTGGGTTTTTCGACGAACTGGTAGGGCTGGAGCTGATCGACACGGCGGGAGCGCGGCTGGTGACCGACGACCTGTCACAGGGCTCGGCGATGGACGAGATCGCGCGGTACGTGGAGTCCAACGTCGACTCGAGCCTCGCCTGGCTCGCCGCGACGCAGCTGAGAGTCGTGTGGGCCACCCACCGCTACAACGGCTACCACGCCGAGGAAGAGTGCCGGTTCTACGGCCGCTTCATTGAGTGACCAGCTCCATGAGGAGCGGATCCGCATCGATCGCCCGATCGCGACGGTCGATCACCGTCGCCTGCACATAGATCTGCTGGCCATCGTGCGCTGCCGGGTCACGCTGCACGACCTCCGGCAGCGCCCCGAACACCCGCAGCCGACCATGCCCTGCATTGTCGCAGACGAGGTTCGTGTCGGCGACGAGCTGGCTCAGGTAGCCGGCCACCTCGAGCTCGAGTGTCACGGTCACCGAGTCGAAGGTGTCGGCTCCCCGCGTGCGCAGACCGAGCTCGACACCCTCCTGCCCCTCGTCGTTGAACGACGACGTGAGCCCCTCACCGTCTACGAACGGAGAGAAGGAGTCATCGACGCCCGACTCGCCGACCTCGACCCATGACGTGCCCTCGCCTCTGCACTCATCGACCCCACGGCAGGCCCCCATGACGAGTGCGGCGATCAACAGTCCCCTGACCATCAAACCTCTCCGGACACCGACAGACTAGAGCCAGAATTCAACGATCGACCACTGCGATCGCGTCTCGACAGCCAGGGGTCAGAATCGCGAGCCCCGAGCTCGCTCAGTCGTCCTCCTGGCGCCGCTCCTCCATCGGGGGAAGATCCCGGTCAGACCAGCGCTGTACCCAGTCGAAGATGTCGAGCCGGCGGGCCTCGGCGACGAGACGCTTCCGGAAGGCCTGCGGATTGCGCCCTCTGAGCCCCTCGAGCTCCTCGGCAAGCTCGGGGTTGTCCTGACGGATGGCCTCGAGCCAGCGGCGACGGCGCCCCTGTCGCCGCACGCGGCGGCGACGTTGGTTTCGCCAGCGACGTACATCCTCGGAGTCGAGCCCGTCGGGTGGACGCTCCACGTCTACTCGCAGAGATCGTACGGCGCGTAGGTCACCTCGACGCGCGCGCTCGAGGGCGGAGGCGCATCGAAGCTGATGATCTGGGCATCCTGGAGATAGGACCAGCCCGAGCTGACCATGCCACCGTCGATGCTCACCGAGAGCGTCTCGAGCATCGGCATGGTGGACAGCGGGAAGGAGGTCGTCGGCATGGGCGCCGCCCAGCTGGGGAACTCCTGGAGGTGCGGTGCCCACACCTCGTCACACACGTCGATCGGCAGACCGCCCGTGCGCTCGATCACCTCGAGGTAGCGCGTAGACGACTCCGCACAGGTTCCGGCGACATCGATCACACCGGAGACGGTCAGCAGACTCGGGTCGGCCATGCGAGCGCTGACCGTGTTGATGAACCCGTCGATGTCGAGGCCGCTGGCGTCGTCAGAGTCGGAGACCACCACCACGTGCAGCGGAGCGGAGGGGTCGAACAACCCCTCGTTGCACTGCCCGGCGCCCGTCAGCGCCGTCGCCCGATCGACAAGCTCGAGCAGCGAGTTGGAGAGCTCCCCCGAGGCACCGCGAACGGCCTCGAGCGCGCCAAGAGTCACGTGCGATGAGGTCTCGTCGAACACCTCGAGGTTCACGCACCCCGAGTCCGCCGTCACGATGCCGAGGCTCCAGTGCTCGGCGCTCTGCGAGAGGGCCGCGACCAGCTCGGGGACGCCACTCTGGAGGGCCTTCTCGGTCTCGACCCACTCGGAGTCGCGATCGACCACCATCAGCATCGCGTAACGACCCGCGTCTTGAGCGAAGCGCTCCGTGCGCCACCGCTCGGTGGTGCCGCGCACGACGATGTCGGCCCAGCGTGGCTCCCCGCCACGCGGAAGGGCCGTCACTCGGGCAGACGCCGGACCCACCTCGACCGAGTCGACCACGACGTCGAGAGGCGCGTGCTCCCCAGGGGGCAGGCGGACGGTGCCGCTCGGACGCCCCAGGACGGTCAGAGACGGATCGCCAGAGACATCCAGTGCATCGATGACGAGCTCGGCGTCGCCGTCGTTGCGGACGGACAGCGTTCCGCCGGTGCCGCAGGGCACGTCGACGACCCCAAGATCCAGCCGCAGCTCCGAGAACTGCAGGTCGGCGTCGAGCCGGACCGCTGACAGCGGCATCGACACGGTGGGCTGCTGCGGATCGTTGCTGAGGACGGAGATCGAGCCCTCGGCCTGCTCGGTGCCGGCATGGTCTGGACGGTACAGGATCGGCAGGCCCAGCAGCTCAGCCGGGGCGAGCTGGAAGGGCGCCACCGACTCGAAGACGAACTGGCTGTCACCGTCAAGGAACACCGCATGGACATCGAGAGGTGCCGTGCCGGTGTTCTGGAGCTGGAGCACCGCCGTGGACGCCCCTCCCGCAGCCGCTGGGTCGAACGCATCGAGAGCCACATAGAGCGAGGGCGCCTGCCCCACCTCGACCTCGGGCAGGGGACGCTCGGGTGCCTCGCATGCAGCGAGGAGCACGATGGTGGACACGAGCCGCAGAGCAGACCTCAAGACCTGTACGGCTAGGGTACACCAGCGGACCCGCGTGTGCGAACAACAGACTGGAGCGGTCTTGCATGAATCTCACTGGCTCGAGATCCTCATCACATCGCTGCGCGCGGAGGAGGACACCGCTCGCTCCGAACACGCTCGCAAGGCGGCTTTACGCCTATCCGACCGTGTCGCAGTAGGCTTCACCTGGTCGCCCCTCGAGGTCGACAGCCTACGGTCGATGGGGGCGCGCACCCTCGTCCGCCTGCGAGCTCCGCGGGGCATTGCACTCCATGACGGGATCCGCTCTGGTGATCCGATCGTCCTCGGCACCCCCACCACCGTCGAGGGTCTGCCAGGCTGGGTCTCAGGCGCCGAGGGGCGCATCGCGGAGGTCGTCGTCTCTGGAGATCCTTCGGTCATTCCTGATTCCTGCGCCGTCTCTCTGCGCTTCGACCCGAGCACCTTCCAGCGCTACCGCAAGGCCCTCCTCCGCGCACGCGACACCCCGAGCCCCCTCCGGGAGGTCCTCCTCGGCACGCGACCCGGCGGAACACTCGACGATCACCCCCGCCTCCCCGTCGGCCGCCTGAACGCCGCGCAGCATGCGGCGGGCTCGCAGGCCCTCGAGGCCGCCGAGCTCGCACTGATCCATGGCCCCCCGGGCACGGGCAAGACCGAGCTCGTCGCTGCCATGCTCGCCGCCCTGGTAGCCTTCGGAGATCGCCCCTGGGCGCTGGCAGACTCGAACGCCGCGGTCGATCACCTGGCTCTGCGTGCAGCCTCTCGCGGCCTGCGCGTCGTTCGCCTCGGACATCCGATGCGCGTCGGAGGACCCGCCCGGGAGATCACGGTGGAGCACCGCATCGCTGCCGGCCCGCACGCGAAGGCCCTCGCTCTGCTGGACCGCGACGTCGGTCGCCTCCGCTCGACACGCTCGCGTCGGGCAGAGCTTCGCCAGCTCCTCGCAGAGCGCAGGGAGCTGTCCGCGCAGGCTCGCTCACACGTACTGGCGGGGGCGGAGGTGATCGCGTCGACCCTGGGCACCCTCGCGCGCGTGGCACCGGACCTCGAGCCCCCCCACACGGCCATCATCGACGAGGCGACCCAGGCGGTCGAGCCGGCGGTGTGGACCGCCGTGCCCTACGTCAAGCGCCTGATCCTGGTCGGGGATCCCTGTCAGCTCGGTCCAGTGGTCCTCGACCGTGGCAGCCCACTGGAGCGCTCGGTGGTGCAGCGACTCCTCGACCAAGGCGAGCTGCCGATGCCGATGCTCGAGGTCCAGCACCGCATGGACGAGCGCCTCCAGGCCCTGGTTCAGCCCGTGTACGGGGAGTCCTGGCGCGCTCACCCCACCGTCGAGCGCCAGGTCCTGGCCGACTTGTCCGGCGTGCAGTCCACCCCGCTGACCACCACCTCGGCGCTGTGGGTAGACACCGCCGGTGCAGGCCTCGGTGAAGCCCGTGACCCCGTGAGTCAGTCCCTGTACAACGAGGGCGAGCTGGCTGTCGTCGTGCTCGCCGTGACCGCGCTCTGCGAGGCGGGCGTCCCAGCCGACGCCATCGGCGTGATCGCCCCCTACTCGGCGCAGGTGGGACGCCTGCGAGCCCTGCTCCCGGCGGTGGAGGTGGCGACAGTGAACGCCTTCCAGGGCCGAGAGAAGGAGGCAATCGTCTGCACCTTCGTGCGGAGCAATGACGCTGCGGAGCTGGGCTTCGTCAGCGATGGCCGTCGCCTCACGGTGGCCCTGTCGCGGGCCCGGCGACTGCTGATCGCCGTGGGCGACTCCGCCACCCTGGCCAGCCAGCCACGCTTTGCCGACCTCTTCGACCACCTCGCCGAGCGCGGAGAGCTGTCTTCAGTCTTCGAGCCACCCTGGGACACCGTGCTGGGCTGAGCCTCAGTCCCAGAACAGCTCCGCCTCTCCCGGCTGCGGCAACCGGCAGGCCTCGCGCTTGCCGAAGACCCGATACCGAACGGCAGCAAAGCCTCGATACGACGGATCCCGCACCACTCGCGGGACCCACAGCAGACCGGCGAGCCACCGCCACGGCGACGGCAGCGTCTCGCACATCCCCAGGACCGCGCTCGAGTGCGTCCGAACGCGCTCTCCGTCGGGAGTCTGCTCGACCAGCACGAGCGTGTCGAGAGCCTGCAGGTGAGGGTGGCGTGCCTTGATGGCGGCCGCCGTGGGGCCCTGGAGGGGCGCGTAGGCGAGGCTCCGATCGCGATCGTGCTCTAGGAGCCACTGCACCGCCGCATCGCAGACGGCACAGACGCCATCGAAGAGGACGAGGCGGGGGGGAAGCGGACGCTCGGCGGGCACGATGGGCTCCATGCTCCCAAGGTAGTCACCCAGCCGCCGCGGTCGACCCCCACACCGCGTCTCGTGTCGGCTCTCGGCAGGATCGCAGGCAGCCTGATCGCGACTGCACTCACCGCGCTGGATCTCTCCAAGCTGGATCGCCGGCCGGCGGGGGCGGCCTAGCGCACGACCCGGTGACGGAGGCGGCCGGAGTGAATCGCCTGCACGGTCTGCAGACTGTCACTCTCGGCAGGCGACTTGTCGGGGCGGTAGCCCTTCACCCGGGCGAAGCGTAGCGCCAGGCCACCCGGATAGCGCGAGCTGACCTGGAGCTCGTTGAACGCGATCTCCACGACCAGCTCTGGACGCACCCGCACGACGTGGTCCTGGCGCGAGATCTCCCGAGACAGCAGCTCCGCGGTCTGCCACGCGAGCAGGTCATCGCTGAGGCCCTTGAAGGTCTTTCCGAGCATCACGAAGCCATCGCCGTCGCGGGCTCCGAGGTGGAGGTTGGACAGCCAGCCCTGCCTGCGACCGCTGCCCCACTCGGCCGCGAGGACGACCAGATCGAGGGTCCAGGCCGGCTTGAGCTTGAGCCACGCCGCCCCTCGGCTGCCGGCCGCGTAGACCGCGTCGGGCTCCTTCGCCATCACCCCCTCGTGCCCTCGATCGAGCGCATCCTGCAGAAAGTGCCGGGCCTGCTCGAGCGAATCGGTGTGCAGGTGCGGCACCACAGCGTCCCCCACGAGCTCTTGCAGCGCGCGTGACCGCTCGGACTGGGGGCGATCGATCCACATGTCGCCGTCGCGATGCAGCAGGTCGAAGAACACGGGTGTCAGGGGGAGCTCCGCGCGAAGCGCATCGACATCCAGTCTTCGACCAAACCGCCGCATGGTCTGCTGGAAGGGACGAGGGCGGCCATCGGGGTGCAGCGCGATCACCTCACCGTCCACGATGGCATCCCTGCAGGGCCAGGCCCGCGCCACCTCGACCACCTCGGGCACTGCGGTCGTCACGTCCCGCAGCTGGCGGCTGTAGACGCGCACCCGTTCCCCCTCCCGGTGAACCTGAATGCGAGCGCCGTCGAGCTTCCACTCGAGGCGCGCCATCCCGAGCTGGTCGAGGGCAGCCGCGACGTCATCAGCCGGGGAGGCCAGCATCGGCTGAACAGGCTGAAACAGAGTGATCCGAAAGGCCGCCAGCGCCGCCTCACCTCCCTCGAACGCGGCGAGAGAGGGCCGGACGAGCTCACCGGAGAGCATGGCGGCCCGTCGAACTGCAGCGAGAGGAACATCAGCAGCCCTGGCGACGGCGTCCGTCATCACGCCGACGAGCGCACCCTGGCGAAGCTCTCCGGACAGCAGCTGCATGATGAAGGCCTGCTCCGTCTCGGTGGCCGCAGACAGCAGCATCGTCAGCGCTTCGTGTCGACGGGCCTGACTGCCCTTGCCGCTGATGCCCCCCAGCGCCGTCAGGGCAGCGTCGACCGCCTGCACGGTGAGGCCCGCCTCGGTGGCCGGCGGGGTGCCACGGGTACGCGCCAGGGCTGCATGACCGATACCGATGCGCCCCTGCGGCAGCACCCCGGCGAGCCAGCTCAGCACCAGGGGGCGCTCGTCCGCACACTCGAGGAGGGCCGCGAGGGCGGCGACCTTCTGCTTACGAGAGCGGGTCGCGGCCACGGCAGCGGAGGTGTCGACGAGCACGGACAGCTGCACGGGAGGCCTCCTGGGGTGGAAGCCTCTCCCTAGTCTGCATGCGCCTGGAGCGGACCGAGGAGCGCGTCGAGGAACGGATTGCGGAACAGACCCTGCGGATCGAGTCGCGACGCCAGCTCCCGGAAGTCTGCGTACCGCGGGTACAGGGCCGCGGCCTGCGCGGCATCCAGCGTCATCTCCTTGCCCCAGTGTGGCCGGGCCCCGAGGTCGGCTGCCCCGGCCGCGAAGCCGTCGAAGTACTCCTGCAGCCCCTCACTTCGCCGCATGTAGGCCCCGATCTGCGCGCTGTCTCGACCATAGGCCGGGCTCATCCAGCCCGAGTCACCGCGCACGAAGCGGGCCTCGACGATGAAGTCCACCCGCAGCCCGCGCTTGTCGATCACCCTCCGCAGGCGGTGCAGCGCCTCGATTCCCTGGTCGAGAGGCATGGCGAGCTCGGTCTCACGATGACGCGGAGGCATGGCGAGGGTGAGCATCCGCGCAGACGGTCCGACGGCACTGGCCGGGGAGAAGTAAGTCTGGCCCACCAGACGGTTGCTCCACCGCACGGCGGGACGCACCCAGCTCCCCAGCTGCAGCAGCCCCTCGAAGAAGAACCGGTTGGCGAGGTGCTCGTCGATCCAGCGACCCGCCGCCCCCACCGTGGCCGGCGCCTCGGTGCGCGTGTAGCGGAAGACCACCACGGGCCTGGTGTGGGGCAGCCACCACAGCTTCACGTACTCGCACTCCCGCGCGAGATCCGGGAGGCGGCTCATGGCGTCGCCCCACGAGATGGTGAAGCGATCCTCACGGAGGTTGAACGCGGGCACCACGTCGAGTGTGATCTCCGTGAGCAGGCCCAGAGCACCCAGGTGGACACGCACCCCGTCCAGCTCGGGGTCGTCGCCCCCGAACACCCGCTCCGTCCCCGTTCCGTCCACCAGTCGGACCTCGCGGACCAGCGATGACAGGTTGCCCCAGGTCAGGCTCGAGCCGTGCGTCGCCGTCCCGATCGCACCCGCGAGGGTCTGGTGATCGACGGAGCCCAGGGTCGGCAGCGCCAGGCCCTCGGCATCGAGCGCCGCCGACACGTCGCGCAGGCGCGTCCCGGCGCCGAACGTCGCCGTGCCCGCCTCCCGATCGACTCGACGCAGGCCAGACAGAGCGCCGAGACGCACGAGCACGCCATCGGTCACCGCGACGGGCGACCAGGAGTGCCCCGCACCCACCGCCTTGACCCGCTGACCGCGCTCCGCCGCCTGCTCGACCAGCGCCATCACCTCGCCGAGGTCAGCCGGGCACGCGATCTCTTCGGGTCGCGCGCGGACGGTCCGGCTCCAGTTGGTCCAATGTGGCATTCAGCCCACCCTACCGCGCTCCGATGGCTCCGAGCGTCGGACATCGCGGAGGCTCGACCTCCGAGAGGGCAGCCGCGGCGGGCTCGTGGTACCGGAGTCCATGAGCGACACACACTTCGACCTCGTGGGTGACTGGCCCTCCCCGTGGATCCTGGTCCGCCTGCTCCAGGTGGTGAACAGCCCCTGGGAGCCGCGCGACGACGGCTTCGTCCATCGAGGG
>PKDJ01000011.1 GCA_002862545.1 Pseudomonadota bacterium | reverse complement strand
CGTTTTTACATAAAAAATGAAGATTCACCACAGAAGTCCGAAGAATAAGTTTAATTTGACTTCTTGAGATTCTTCCAAAGTGGGAATCAGACGCATAATAGTCCCATGTGTTGATAACACCATCCATAATAATGATTACCTATAATAAATGAATACCTTTAAACCTATAATTATACTAAATGCACGAATAATATAAAAAGGACAACATAACGAAACAAAACGACGGTGGCCAACATAACCGCGTGGTTCACGACGGCGTCGGGCTTGCAGCCCCGCAGATCGCGGTCTCCAAGCGCGTCGTCGTCCTCGAGCTCGACGAGGAGGCGGGGCCCGAGTTCCTGGTCAACCCGGTGATCGAGGTCGTCGGCAGCTCCACGCGCCATACCTGGGAGGGCTGCATCTCGGTCGCCAACATGCGTGGGCGGGTGGAGCGACCCGACCACATCCGGGTGTTCGCCTTCGACCGCGACGGCACGCGCAAGGCCTACGAGCTGGAGGGCTACCCGGCGGTCGTGGTGCAGCACGAGTGTGACCACCTCGACGGCGTCCTGTACGTCGACAAGGTCGACACGCGCTCGCTCTCCTTCCTCCCAGAGTACCGCCGCTATGGGCCGCTGCTCGACAGTGACGACGACGAGTCCGAGGCCGACGACGTGGAGCTGGAGGACTACGCGGACGAGGACCTCCTCGACTACGCCGATCCCGACGAAGAGGAGATCTGAGATGGGCCTCCTGAGCTGGCTGTTTCCGTCGCCGGAAGACCGGGTCGCGAAGGCCCGCAAGCTGATCGCCGATGGCCGGCCGGCGGATGCACGCTATGAGCTGCTGGACAACTCGGCTCCGGGCGCAGCGGCTCTGTTGTCACAGGTCGAGAACGACCTCGCCCGGCTGAACATCGACGAGGCCATCGCCCGCTGTCGCCTCGGCGACGATCGGGGCGTCCAGGAACATCTCGAGCTGGCGAACAACCTGCACTCTGGGGGGCTTGAGGAGGAGTTCAAGGTGGCGCGTCGCGAGCTGCGCGCGATCCGTGCAGAGCGTCGCGAGGAGGAGGAGCGGAAGAAGCGAGAGGAAGAGGCGCGGCTGATGGCCGTCGACCCGCTCGGGATCACAGGCGGCCCAAGCTGGCTCGACGAGCAAGTCGACCCTGGCCTCTACGACGCGGACCGCGACGAGATCGAGGCGAGGCTCGCGCTGCTGGTCGAGAACTATCCCGAGGACCTTCGTGCGGGCGTCCGAGAGCTCGGCGCTCCCTTCGCCAAGGCGGTCCTCGACCTCGATGACGGCCGGCCCGACCTTGCGCTGCCCGCTCTGCTGGAGCTGCCGGACGACGATGCCCTGGTGTGTTGGGAGCGCGCGCGGGCCGCTCTGGCGCTGTCCGATCCGCGTGCCGCAGCTCGGTCTCTCCGAAAGCTGGGGGAGGTGCTGGGCGGGCACCGCGACTTCGGTCAGATGCACAGCGGCGCACTGCTCGCGCAGACCACCGCCGAGAGTGGCGACGTGGCTGGTGGGCTGCGCGTGCTCCGGAACGTGCGCGCGACGGCTCCAAAGGTCGGCGGCCCGCTGTTTGCTTCACTGCTGGAGGCGAACGGCGAGCTCGGCGAGGCAGAGTCCGTCCTGAAGGCGCTGCTGAAGGACTATCCAGGTACCCAGCAGCTCTACGGCCAGCTCGCGCGAGTCCGACTGCGTGGGGGGCACCGTAAGGCCGCCATGCGGGCCCTCGAGGCCAGCTTCGCGCACACCTGTGACACACCCGGACGCTGCGGCTACCGGCCCCCGGACCTCGGCAACACCCGCCTGCTCGCCACGCTCTACCTCGAGGACGGGGTCGAGCTCGAGCGGGCAGCGGAGCTCGCAGACAAGGCGGCCTCGCTGGTCCAGCGCCCGACGTGGGACGACGCCTATCTCCGTGCGCTGGCCGCCAATCGGCTGCTCGACCCGGATGCGAACCGTCTGGTCGAGACGCTGCGCAGCAACACGCCTGAGGGGCCTCTGCGGCAGAGGGTGGAGCAGTACCTGCCTGTCGCTTGAGCGGCAGCGCATATGGCGATCGAGCTGGCGCCTCGGCCCTCTGAGGTGGCCGTGTTCTCCACCGCGGGCATCCTTGTCGCGGGCCAGACAAGCATCGACTAAGCTCCGCCCATGTTTACTACACTGATCTTGATGGCCGCGTGTGAGCGTGAGCCCGTGGTCTACCCGCCGCCCGAGCTCTCGGAGACCGGCGTGACTGCGGGCACGGGCAGTGGAGCCACCCCGAGCGGGACGACGGGAACGGCGACCGGTACCACCCCGACGGGCACCACGGGCACGGGCACACCATCGGGCACGGGCACGGGCACGGGCACGGGCACGGGCCTCATCGAGTTCGATGGGCCTCGGCCCAAGAACATCCTCTTCTGGTCCATCGACACGCTGCGCCGAGACCTGTTCGTCCGGTATGGCGGCGAGTCCCACATGCCCTTCCTCGACGGCTTGATGGCGGAGGGCGTGGTCTTCGACGACGTGATGCAGTGCTCCAACTGGACCTATGCGGGCACCAGCTGCACGATGTCCGGCCGTCACGGCATCGACGCGGGCTACGAGCCTCCGCTGTCGGGTCGTGAGGGTGTGGACTTCGTGCCGGAGGACAGCGTCTTCATGGCCGAGGTCATGCAGGACGAGGGCTGGCACACCATCCTGTGGAGCACCAACGGCTGGCTGCGGACAGCATGGGGGAGCACCCAGGGCTTCATCGTCGACGAGCACCTCGGCGGTGCGCGGGCCGCCCGGGTCCTCGACGAGGCAAAGGCCGATGTGCTGGAGGCACCGTCCGACCGCCCCTGGTTCACGCACATCCACTTCTACGACCCGCACGCGCCCTACAACCCGCCCGAGGACTACCTCGGCGAGCTTGAGGGGCGAACGGAGCTCCCCTGGGACCTGTCGCTTCGCGACCAGCACTACGACGCGCGCGATGACTACCACGCCCTCGACACGGCGACGCAGGAGGAGCTGAACGCACAGCTCACCATCCGCTACGAGGCCGAGGTGCGGTTCATGGACGACCGCATGTCGGAGAAGTGGGTGGAGTGGGACAAGGCGGGCCTGCTCGACGACACCCTGGTCGTGTTCTGGGCAGACCATGGCGAGGCCTTCTGGGAGCACGGACGCCAGACCCACGCCTACCACCTCTTCGAGGAGGAAAACGGCGTCGCGATGTGGCTCTGGGCGAAGAACATCCGGCCCAACAGCTTCGGCGGTCCCGTCAGCACCATCGACCTGATGCCGACGCTCCTCGACCTCTACGATGTCCAGGTGCCGGAGACCGTCACGGGGGCCGTCCTGCCCGACGGCGTGAGTGACGATCGCATCCGCTACTCGATGGCGATCGCCCGCACGGGTGCCGTGCAGAGCATTCGTCGGGGCACTCAGCGCATCCATTTCTACTGGTCGACGGGTGCGGTCGTGGTCACCGACACCGACGTCGATCCCACGGAGCGAGAAGACCTGTACGATCCGGAGGGCGAGCTGACCTTGGAGCTCTGGGAGCTCCTCAAGCCGAGGGTGGAGCAGGCCGAGGCAGCGCTCGATACCGACCGTTGGCCGATCACCTGGCCGCCGGACCTCCCGCGATGAGAGGCCTGCTCGTCCTGCTGGTCGCGCTCTCGGCCTGCCGCGGTGAGGAGCCCGTCGAGCCGACGCCTCACCAGGGGCCCGACCCGAATGGACCGCCGACGGACACCTTCCCGGTCTTCCGAGATCGCGTCCCGAAGAACCTGTTGTTCATCAGCATGGACACCTTCCGGAAGGACCACATGGGTCGGTACGGCGATGACCGTCGGCTCACCACCTTCCTCGACGACCTCGCGGCGTCCGGGGTCGCCCTGGACGACTTCACCCAGTGCTCGAACTGGACCTTCCACAGCACCACCTGCACGCTCCTGGGGCGGTCGAACATCGACAACGGCTTCATTCCCAGGCTGTCGAAGCAGGCGCGAGAGAAGATTCCTGACGGCACCAACCTGCTCGCTGGCTACCTCGCCGAGGCAGGCTTCCACTCGATCCTCGTCAGCCCAAACGGGTGGCTGTCCGAGGAGTGGGGGAATGCACAGGGCTACACGGAGTTCGCGGCGCCGCCGGGAACGGGTGCGCAGGCGGTCTACAGCGAGGGGGTCGGTCGACTCGAGCGCGCCGTCGACGCCGGTGCAGAGCGCTGGTTCATGCACCTGCACGTGCTCGAGCCACATGCCGGGTACAGCCCACCCCAGGAGTACATTCCTGCGGGAATCCCACCGCTCTCCTTCGACCCCACCGACAAGGACGACCACTACGCGGCACGGGACGACTTCGACAGCTACGATCCGATCACGCAGGGCATGATCGAGGTGGCGCTCCGAGAGCTCTATGCGGCGGAGGTCGAGTGGCTGGATGACCAGCTGCAGGGGATCTTCGAGGATCTGGGGACGCGCGGACTGCTCGCGGACACGCTCGTGGTCGTGTGGACGGACCATGGCGAGCAGTTCTGGGAGCACGGGCGCAACACCCACGCGTACGATCTCTACGCCGAGGAAAACGACGCAGTCGCCTTCTTCTGGGCGCCGAACATCGAGACGGACGTCTGGCAGGGACCGACGGTCTCGACCGATCTGGTGCCCACGCTGCTCCAGCTCTACGACCTGCCGATTCCCGATGAGGTGACCGGGATTCCGGTGGGGGAGGCCCCTGGTGATCGTGCCCGGTACGCATTCGCGGTCGCGAGGCATGGCGCCGTTCAGAGCGTGCGGAAGGAAAACTGGAAGCTCATGTTCCGGTGGTCGGGGCGTGCCGAGCTCTACGATCTCGACGCCGACCCAGGCGAGCAGACAGACCTCTACTCTCCGGATCATCCGATGGTCGAGGAACTCTGGGAGCTCTTGGCGCCCCAGGTCGAGCGGGCGGAGCCTCTGGTGACCGACTTCTCCGTCACTTGGCCGGAGGGATCGGGTCGCGAGTGAGGGTGGTAAGCCTTCTGCCAGCCGCGTGCGCTGGTGGGGGCGTACCTCTGGGACATGGAGGACGCATGTACCCAGCAGAAGAAACCCTATGGTTCGTCGCAGGTGACCCGGTGTTCAACGACCCGGCGCTGCGTGCGGGTCTGCGGCGACTGGTGGGGGTCAAGGTCCGGATGGTTCCCCGAGAGGTCGCCTCGCCCTTCTGGTGGCGCAGCCAGCCTGACCTTCTGCTCTATGGAGCGTCGGCTCTTCAGCCGGTTCACCCCCTCGTGATGAGGGCTCGCGCCTGGCCTACGCGGAGTGTGCTCGTCACGCCCAGCTGGGCGACTGCACCTGGAGAGGAGGACGCGGACTACGTGCTGCCGCTGCCGCAATCGGCGGGTCGGATTGCGTACAGCCTCCGGCGTGCCCTCGGTGAGCCCCGCGTGCCCACCATCGAGCTGATGGGCGCCTGATGGACTGCCGCTGAGCTGCACGGCAAGTCGTCTCTCTGGGCGGAGACCGACGTGAGAGTGTTCCGAGCGCGCGGTTGACGCGTGCACCGCTGGCCCCGGGTTAAGCCAACTCGGGGAGAGAGCATGCGTGAGTGGCTTGCGGCACTGTCGTTTCTCACTTTGGCGGCGTGTGGTGGCGGCAAGAGCGCTGCAGACGACAGCGGAGAGAACGGCGCTGACCCCACGCTGGACACGGGGCCGTGTCTGGGCGCCATCACGGGCAGCATCAGCGTTGCGGATGCGGTGAACTGTGCGGCGGGCTGCTCGGGCGACCTGCTGATTGGCTGGTTCGACATCGACCCAACCGCCAATCCCGCGACCGAGCCGCTCGAGGGCTACATCGCCAGCGGCGTCGACCTCTCCAGTGGGCCGGTCGGCTACACGATGGACGTGGTCGCATGCGGCGAGGGCTGGCTGGCCACGCTCTTGGATGTGAACGGCGACTTCAGCGCGACTCCGGGCGACCTGGTGCCCCTGTCGGGCGCCGACCAGGGCATCGTGCGTGACGATGAGACGAGCACCATCGATCAGGTCCTGAACTTCCGGCTGATGGAGTGACGGTGCGGCCAGCAGCGCTCGCCGTGATCCTTGCCGCATGTTCCTCGAAGTCGTCCGGCGACCGAGAGGGGAGGCCCTCGCTCCAGAGTGCCCTCCGAGACTCCGAGTTCGAGCTTGCAGCAGGGCTGTCCATCGAAGAGCACCACGCCACGCTGGCGATGGACCCCGCGGGTGCGATGGTCGCAGCCTGGCGCTCGGAGGGGATCGATGGTGACATCTGGGTGCGCTACTTCGACCCGAGCTTCGCTCCGGACCCTGCGCAGCAGGTCGGCTCGGGCGATGAGGGCTGGACCGACTACCCAGATGTCGTGGGCGATGAGACCGGGTTTCGGCTGACCTATGCCGATGGGAACAACCTCGCGCTGCGAGACAGCGAGACCGGGCGTCGCTTCGAGGCGGGCGTGCAGGTCTTCAAGCGCGAGACCGAGAGCTTCTACCCCCACTTTCCAGATCTTGCGAGCGCACCGGATCCCCAGGGTGGCGTGAACACGGTGGTCACGTGGCTCGCCTCCGACAGCGTCGTCTCGACGACGGGCTTCTACCAGGTTCGCTGGCTGGATGAGAACCTGGACCCCGTCTACGACAAGGGCTGGCCCGTGACGCTGTCGGGCACAGGCGAGAACTCGAACCCCGCGGACGTGGTCGGACTGCCCGATGGGCGGTTTGCCACCGTGTATGCGCGCGACGGTGCGATCTGGCTCCAACTCATGGCCCTCGGGGAGCTCGACGGAGACCGGCTCGACGTGTCGGGCGAGGGGGCAGGAAGCAACCCGAGTCGGCCGATGATCGCCGTGTCACCGAGCGGGCAGCTCGCGGTGAGCTGGCATGATCGTGACGATGCGACGCGCGACCTCTTCGGGGCGACGGTGCGGCTGTACGAGTCGGATGGCAGTCCGCTGACGCCGCGTATCGCCTTGGGGACCGACAATGCTGTCGCGTCTCGGCCGGTTGCAGAGTTCCTGGGTGACGACTGGCTGCTCGTGGCGTGGTCGGAGTACGTCTCACCCGATGACGAGGACATCTTTGCCCAACTCTGGGCGGCCGATGGTTCGTGGAGCAGCCCGCCCGAGCGCATCAACACAGTCACTGCGGGTCGCCAGAAGCGCACCGCTCTGGCGGTCGAGGAGGTCCTGCCTGGCGAGTGGACCATCGGATTCGCCTGGGAGACAGTCCCGCCGGGCGAGGCGCTCTCGGTACGGGCCACGCGCTGGATCCTCGAGGTTCCGTAGAGCGTCAGTGCCCGGTGGCGTCCTCACGAGGCAGCCAGGTGCCGTGCAGGCGCGGTGGCAGAGGCGTCGGTAGCTGCAGGCGGGCCTCGGTTGCGAGGTCAGAGGCGCGGAGGACGAGGAGCTCGGTGCTCCGCTCGCGATGCAGTGTCTGCACGACCCACTCTGCACCACCCGGCGCGGGAATGGGCATGGGCTCCCCGGTGACCGCATCGCCGAAGTCGCGGCAGTGCGTGACGCCTTGCTCGCGCTCGAGACGAAGCGTGCACGAGAGGAACGGATGGCGGCGCTCCGGCGGTGCTCCGCTCGCCCAGGCCACCTGCCAGGGCTCTCCTAGGGCGGCTGTCGTCTGTGGCAGCTCGATGGGATGGTCCGCAAGGAGCGTCTCCTCACAGGTCCCGGAAGCGGGGTCGACCGTCAGGCGCACGGCTTGGGCGATGGCCTCCCCCGCGCGTCCTGGTGTGAATAGGGCGGTGATGTCGTCGAACGTCGGGAAGTCCGCGTACTTTACGCCATCGAGGATCACGCGCCCGTCATCGTCCCAGCCGTGGATCCAGTGGAAGATGAACCCCGGAGGAGCAGGGATGCGGACAGCTGGTCCGCCCGCCCGCGGGACGAGGAGCACGGTGCCAGGGCGCTGGTCCAGAGACATGGCCTGCACGGGGGCGGAGAGACCAAGAAGTGCCCGGCCGATCTGGAAGCGCACGGCGGGAAGTACGAACACGGCCCAGTCGCGGGTGAGCACGAAGTCGTGGACGAAGGGCAGCCCGGTCAGAGGAACGCATCGCCGCTCCCTCAGCTGGCCGTCGGGGCCGACGATCCACAGCATGAGCCGATTGGTGATGCCGTAGGCGATTCCGAAGCTCCAGAGCTCCCCGGTCTCGGGGTCGAGCTTTGGATGCGCAGCGAACGGAAGCTCTGGGTTGAACAGGGCATCCGGGCCGGCGTTGCGGAGGGCTCCGTCGAGGTGCACGCGACCGAGGGTCTCGAGGGAGTCGAGGTCGATGAGGTGGGGCCAGCCACCCTCCCAGAGCGCCAGAGTGCGTCCGGCGTGCTGGACCACATGGGTGTTTGCAGCGTTCTTGAAGCGCATGCGCAGCAGGTTCGGCAGGAGGCCGCCGGGGCGATTGGTGCCGAAGGCGCGGTAGAGAATACGTCCCGCAGCCTCTTCAGCCTGCCACTCTCGAGTACGAACCCAGCGGCCTTGCCAAGTGACCTCGCCGTGATCGAAGTCGACGCGCGTGAGGAAGCCATCACCGTCGAAGGGGTGCCCGTAGCGCACTCCGCCGCGCTCGGTTCGTCCGGGGCCGTTGCGCAGCAGCGAGCCGGACAAGCCCTCTGGCACGCGACCTTCCAAGCACTCGAGCTTCAGCGGTCCGGCTTCAGCAGCCTGAATGTTCAGGATGCTGTCGGCCGCGGCGCGCATGAAGGGGAGGCTGAGCATAAGTTTGAGTAAGACACGAACAGGGTCGCCGGTGCTCGACCTGCGCGTCTCCGGTAAGCTTCGCTGGTGTCTGTGCTGACCACGTCACGCAGGCCTGCTCGGGCTAGGCGAGCACGCGCTCCCGCACGCCGAGGCCGGTCAGGACGGTGACGCAGCCGATCACGAAGAGATCGTCGGGCCCGAAGAAGCCGGATGGAAGCCACCCCAGCGCGCACAGGCCGGCCAGCGCGAAGGCGAGGAACCCAAGGCCGAGCATGAGTGAGCCGGTCGCGGTGTGGTCGTCCATCGTGCCTCCCTGTGAAGGGTATCGGTCGATCAGCGTGTCCGCAGTGCGCGGTCGCGACAGCCCCATGGGC
>PKDJ01000277.1 GCA_002862545.1 Pseudomonadota bacterium | reverse complement strand
GCCCGCAGACCAGCCCACACCTGCGGCTCGGGTCTCGCCCGTGAGGTTGTCGCGGCGTGCGGGGCTGACGTCGATACCTGCAGTATCGCCAGCCAGGAAGCAGGACTCTTCCTCCGTGCCGGTCGTGAGGATGCGGTACCAGTCGACACCTCGGAATGACAGGTCGACCATGGGTGCGTCGTCAGCGGGTCCGTGTCGACAGGTGAAGCGGATCTCCTGAGGGCTGCGGCCCCGCAATCCATCCCAGATCCAGTCGGCCGGCCCACTCGGCTCGGCCAGCGCGAGTCCGGCATGCCAGGGGCCGGCTTGGTCCGAGAGGGGCTGACCGGCACTCGCGGCCACGAGCGTCCAACCGCCACCGTCCGTCTCCATGTCACACCACACATCGCGTGCAGGCAGGAGTGGGTCAGGCTGAAGAGGGTAGGGGCCACTCGGCGACTCGGGATTCACCTGTAGAATGTCTATGCATGTGCCCGGCTCCGCGACTGCCGCCACCATGGGATGACGCACGGCCGAGCGCGCGACGATCTGGTTGCCGTTTACATCGTGCACGAGGTCCTCGATGCGCCACGCGACGATCTCGACGACGTCTCCCAGCACGCGAGGTCCCAGCCAGTCTAGGGCGAGCTCCGCCTCCCCGTCGTCGCGCGGGCCGAAGAGACGATGGGAGCCCATGCCGCGGACCTCGATGACGAGACGCCCCGGCGCGGCCGCATCCCAGCTGAGTGGGATGGAGTCCGCAGTGAGGTCGAGCGCCGCGCCAGGTGACGGCGAAGTCAGTGCGATGACCCCTGCGGGGCGGAGGCCGCCGGGCAGCCTGGCGGGACCCAGCTCTCCACCAAGTACGAGGTCAGAGCTCGTCCGCAGTGGCTGCGACAGAGCAGACTCGTAGCCTGCGAGTCCGTCCTCGCTCAGAGCGAAAGTGAGCTCGTGGGGGCCGACGGTGATGGCGTCACCGGCCCAGGTCCAGCGTGCGTCGCGTGGGCCTAGCGGAAGGGCGCTGGCGTCGACCCAGTCATCCGCACCCTCGGGAAGCGCGGTCCAGCATGCCTCGCTCGTGTACACACAGAGCGCAGGAGCGACCCGATCGTCGACCGCCTCGGCAAAGACCGCGTGCAGGCTCGTGATCTCGGGTGAGGAGGCTGCGGGTTGGTGCAGCTGTGCAACTTCCCCGACGTGCCCGACGGCCCACCAGGTCTGTCGCGTGGCCGAGTCGGCAGTTGCCGTCTGGTTGGCCGATGCGCTGTCGCTCGGAGTGCGCTTGCCACCAGGCTGCGCAGAGGGGGACGAGCAGCCCGAGAGTGCGACGAGCAGTACCGCACCAGTGTGTGGGAACGAGGAGCACCCTCGGCGAGAATCGAACTCACATCTGAGGATTAGGAATCCCCTGTTCTATCCGTTGAACTACGAGGGCTCGTCCGAGCAACCCGTCAACCGTAATGATCACGCCGCACCTGGGCAACCCCCGTGACCAGCGTTTCTGCAGGAGTGGCGGGCGCCGGGGAGGGAGGAGTCTGCTCGACATCTGTGACAGCGAGGCACTGACGGCATAGGGCCGGGATCGTCTGGCGCATGGACGGAACGTCGAGGCTGCGCCGCGGTCGGAGGACGACGTGGGGATCGACACGCTGGAAGGGGCGCTTGGCCTCGAAGATGCCGATGCGCGCTTGGAAGCACTCACCGGGCTCGCCTCGGGAACGAGTGACCGAGGCGCTGACGCGGTCACGGCTGCTCTGGTCGAGGCGCTCGAGGCTGGGCATGGCTCCGCCAAGGTGCGGCTGGCCCTCGGAGAGGCACTCGGGCGTCGTGGCGATCCGCGCGTGTTGGCCCCTGACGATGCTGGGTACTACGTCGACGTGGCCTTCGAGCACGGTGGCGTACGGATTGCGAAGTTCCCGGTCACGAATCAGGAGTACCGGGCATGGGTCGAGGCGGGCGGCTACGACGACAGCTCGGCGTGGAGTGACGAGGGGCGGGCCTGGCTTGCAGGCGTCTCCGACCCATGGCCGGTCCTCGCGCAAGGGGAGGAGGCCGGCGCGTTCATCGTGCCGAACCAGCCGGTCGTCGGCGTCACTTGGTTCGAGGCTGATGCCTACGCGAGAGCGATGGGTGCACGACTCGTTCGAGCGGATGAGCGCGTTCGTGTGACCCGTGGAGCACAGCGTCGGCCCTATCCATGGGGAGCCCCCTTTGGCGAGGGCAACTCCAACACACGGGAAGAGGCACTCGGCCGCCCGTGTGCAGTCGGCTTGTTCGTGCGCGACGCGACGCCCGAGGGCGTCTGTGATCTTGCAGGCAATGTGGCTGAGTGGCACGGCGACGCTCCCGTCGTCGGCGAAGAGCGCTTGGTTCATCCTGGGTCTTGGGATCAGCCGTCGCTCGCTGCGTGGGCCAAGGCCCTGACGTTCGAGCTTCCGGCATCCCGTCGCTCTGCACTTGGCTTCCGACTCGCGCGCGATCTCGACGCATGAGCAAGCGCCGGCGGGCGGCACCATCAGGGGGAGCTGACCGACGAGCAGTTAGCTCCACAGGGCAAGCGCACGAGCGCACCCGTGAACCCACTCGTGGCAATCAAGCCACCCAGAGCGGGCTGGATGCACCCGCTTCCGAAGGCCATACACCGGGGCTCGATGTCGTGCGCGACGTGGCGCTGCCGGGGCTGGTTCACACGCAGGTCGCCTTGGAGCTTCGGCCGATGCCGGCGGATCGTCTGGCGCGGCTCGTCGAGATCGTGGAGCGCTCGGCGCTCGATGGCGGGCGGCGCGCCGACATGGCGGAGCGGCTTCGTGCATCCCAAGACACGGCCGTGTCGGTTGGCCGTGCGGTTGGGAGAGCGTTCGGCGTCGAGGACAGTGCCGAGGTTCGGAGCCGAGCGACGGAGCTGCTAGGCAGTGTCGTGAGTGCGCTCGAGTCGGGCAGTGGCGAGGGCGCCACGTGGTCTGCCGGCGAGCACCGTGTCGATGTCCCAGAGACGGGCTCGCTTCGAGAGAGAGCGGACGCGCTCGTCTGTGGACTCGGCGATGCGGTCTCTGGTCGTGAGGGCGAGGGGCGGGCTCTGGCGTCGCTGTGTCGGTCCGTACAGCTGGCCGTGTTGCTGGATGAGGAGGAGGAAGAAGGGCCGACCCCGGGCTCCTACGCAGAGGAGGAGTCCGGCTGGTAAGTCTCAGGAGTCCTCGAGCGCCCTGCGAGCTTCCTGCAAGCGCTCTCGGACCGCGTCGGGCTCGCTCGCGCAGTCCTCTAGGGCCTCATCGAGCCAAGAACGAGCGGTGTCGGGGTCGCCTGCGTCTCGCGCGAGCGCCGACAGCACCCAGCGAGCATGAACGCGAGTGCGCGCGTCTGCATCAGGACTTCGCGCAGCCGTCTCAAGCCACTCGGCGGCACCGCTCGCCTGGTCTTCTGCATCGGAGAGGCCGCGAAGTAGGGCGATACGCGCTGCGTCGGACGGGTCGTCGAAGGGGCCCTCGCTGGCTGCTTGGAGGAAGACACGGGCACGGCTTCGCCAGCCGATCTCGTCCGCCCGCTCCGACAGAGCCCAGAGGACCGTGCCGCGCTGAGTACCCCTTCCGTCACCGACACTCGCGAAGCCCAGCCTGGCGATTCGCTCGGCGCGGTCGACCGCGGTGGCACCAGCATCTCCGTCGAGTCGAGCGAGCTCGTACCGAGCGAGGCCTGCCCAGGCTGGATGTCGGGCGAGCAGCATCGTCGGATCGCCGGACCCCACATCTGTAGCGTAGTCGTCGAGAGCACCCCGAGCCGCCTCGCGCCAGCGCAGGGTGTCCGCGTGCTCCAGCTCTGGAATCGCCCGCAGGACGATGGCCCGGACAGCGTCGGAGCCCGGCCGAGCAGCCATCTCGCCTTCCAGTCTCGAGGAGAGGTCGGCCAGCGTTGCTAGAGCCTTGGGGTCCGCATCTTCGAGAGACGCTGCGAGCTCCACCAATGCTGCCCGTTCATGTGCGTTCAGTGCCACGCGAACCCCCTCGTGTAGTCGCACGTGGTGAAAGGGGGGGATAATGGGCGCGCGATGGCCGCGCCGCCTCCCAGCGACGAAGAACAAGCTCGAGCGAACCAATCGGTCCGCCCATGGGTAGAGGTGGCCGTAGAGTCGCTGCGCTCGTGGCTTCCCGTGGAGGTCGCCCAGTGGGTATCCGAGCGTGCCGCTGACGAGCCCTGGTGGGAGCAGATGCTCCTCAACGCGCTGGCACTGGCTGGGACGGGAGGTGCGAGGGCCGTCGGCAACATCGGCCCCGACATCGTTCGCTTGGTCCTGCCAGGTGGAGAGGAGGTCGGGCTGGTCGTGCTTGTTCAGCCGGTCGACACTCACCCGATGGGGCACCCAGAGGATGTGCAGCGCCTCGTCGAGGCGCTCGGCTCGACCTTCGGTAGCCGGCGATACGTCCTCTACATCCGGCGTCGGGTACCGAGTGGCCTCGACCCTGCTCCAATTGCACGGGCGGTGCGGCTGTGGCTCTCGGCCGTGGACAGTGGGGAGTGGGAGGGCCGCCACGCGGTCTACGAAGACGAGAATGTGGCGATCGAGCTGACGCTGGCGGGGCATGGCGAGAGACAGGGCTCGTCACTGCTGCTGTGCGTCGGTCCCGTCAGAGCGCTCGAGCGGCTGACGGCACTCGATGCCAGGCTCGTGGACCTGATCGATCGACACAAGACCGAGGCTGCTGGACTCCCGCTCGTGTACTGCGTTGGCGCGACGCAGCCATCTCGCGTGCCCCGCGGGTATCTGCAGCAGCTCCTCTACGGCACTGCCGACTGGGTTCATGCCCAAAATGTGGAGTGGGAATACAGCGCGAGCTTCAGTCACTCTGGCCGCTCCCTCTTCGGTGATCCTGGGTGCACGACCATGGCGAGCATCTGGTGGCTCGAGCCCCTGCCCTGTGGGGGGTTCAGTAGCGTGGCGCTGGACAACCCATGGTGCAAACCACGAGTATCCATACCCATTGAAGGCACACGCTTCAGCACCGTAGAGACCGAGCAGGACGATCCGTCCTCGGTCCTGCGCTGGAGCGCGCCGAGACCCTCTTGCTGGAGCAAAGAACGATGAGCACGCCGCGCGCCTACCCTGTCGGCACCGGGTGGATCGAGGTGGTCTGCGGGTGCATGTTCTCCGGCAAGACCGAAGAGCTGATCCGTCGGCTGAATCGAGCCCGCTATGCCACACAGCGTGTCGTCGTCTTCAAGCCCTCCGTAGACGTGCGCTACGCGGCCGAGGACATCGTCTCGCACTCAGATGCGCGCCTGCCCTGTTTCCCGGTCACCGATGCCAGCGACATTCTCCGACGCGTCGGAGACGCGCAGGTCGTGGGGATCGACGAGGCACAGTTCTTCGGCATGGAGCTCGTCGAGGTCGCCAATCGGCTCGCCGACGAGGGGCGTCGTGTCATCGTCGCTGGACTCGACCAGGACTACAGAGGCGTTCCCTTCGAGCCGATACCGCAGCTGCTCGCCGTGGCGGAGTACGTCACCAAGGCAATGGCCGTCTGTATGGTGTGCGGCGCGCCTGCCAACCGTAGCCAGCGTCTGGTTCACCGGGAACGGCGCGTCCTCCTGGGCAGCAGCGACACATACGAGGCCCGCTGTCGCCTCCACTGGCAACCCGATGCCTTCGACTCGGAGCAGCAGCGACTGCCGCTCGCCGACGAGTCGGGCTGAGCGGTCATCGGGGCTCGACGAGACCCTGACAGGTGGTCCCGCTGTCGGAACAGATAGGGTGAAAGCCGGGTTGTCACGAACGAGGTGCCGTCGGGTGCCTGGACAGCCCCAATCGGGGCGTGTATGGGGCATCCGAGGGAGATCACCGTGAAGCAGCTCATTCCGCTCGTCGCCTGCATGCTGGCTGCCTGCAGCCTCTCGCCAGAAGACTTCGCCAGCAAGAAGCGCGATGTCGCTTGTGAGGTCTGCGAGGGGCAAGGCAACTTCGACTGTGAGCAGATTCCCGAAGAGTCTCCTGAGGAAATGGCGGGCTGCGACTACGACGAGGACGCCGCGCGCGAGTGCCTCAAGGGAGACTGGGTGTGCAACACGGACACACCACCGATCGTGTTCGCCGAGCAGCCCGACATCTGCGATGATGTCTGGGACTGTGACAAGGGCGACGAGTAGCGCTGCTCCCCAGGCTCGGAGGTCCTCATGCTTGCACCGCTCCTCCTGCTGTCGTCCCTCATGGGCTGCGGGATCGACGAGACCGAGTTCGTCCCAGAGTACGCCGAGCTGTACTGCTCGCTCCAAGTGCAGTGCGCTGACCCTGTGCTCGAAGCCTTCGACGGGGGGGCGAGCAAGCAGGAGTGCCTGGCCGTGGAGGGCCCCCGCATCGACAAGTGGGGGACGGACTGTCGCTACCGCGGCGCGAGAGCCAAGCAATGCCTCGAGGAGATGGCCATGCTTGGCTGCCCTGGCGGCGACACGCCGCTAGAGGCCGCGATTCCCTCTGTCTGCAATGAGATCTACCTCGACTGTGAGCTACCCGAGAATGAGCTGGACACTGCGATTTAGTTTGGCACTCGCCCTGACGTGCCTCGCTACAACCCCTGCGTTCGCGGCCTACCCGAAGGCCTCCAGCGAGCTCAAGGACATCGACGGGGAGCGCCATCCAGCGTCCGCCGCCTTTGATGGCTTGCTCACGACGGCTTGGGCGGAGGGCGAGTCGGGTCAAGGGGAGGGGAGCTGGATCGAGCTGCGCCTCGACCGGCCGACGCCCGTTCAGTCCGTCTCGCTCTGGCCTGGGAACCTCGTGAAGGGGGTGCGCTCCGTGCGGGAGTCCGCGCGCCCACACACGATCACGGTCGAGGTCAGCGTCTCTGGCTCGAAGGAGCCCATTCGTGTCGAGCACCGGGTACTCGACCCTTCGGTCAAGGGCCCCATGAGGGTAGACGTGCCGATCGAGGGCGGCGAGAAGGCAACTGCTGTGCGGATCACGATCGATCAGGCCTACGAGGGTGGCCTGTACAGCGACGCCTACATCGCAGAGATCGCGCTGAACTTTGCCGCTGGGGAGAAGCCAGCTGCCGTTCAGCGTCACGAGGACTGGCTGGCGAGTGAGTCGGGGCAGAAGGCCGCAGCGGAAAATCGCGAAGACATCATCGGTCTGTTCGATAAGATCAACGCCGAGGAATTCGGAGATCGAGACTCGCTGTTGGAGCTCATGGAGCGCGCAAGCGATGGTGCTCCGTACCTGAGGCAGCGTGTAAAGTCGTCCGTCGCGGCTGGCTTTCGCATGAATGCACTCCCACCAGACCTCGATGCGGTAGAGGCGCTCCTCAAGCTGAAGGACTCCAACGCCATTCCGGCCATCGAGCGTGCAGCGCTGCGCTCGACGGGCAAGGTGGCCCGCGTGCTCCGCACCAAGGCGGCCTACTTCAAGGCCTACGAGCAGATGGTCGGTGGTGGGCGGCGGAACATGGCTCCGTTCGGAGAGACAGGCTGGGAGAAGGGCGCGCTGCAGGGGCTTGGCGAGCCTCTCGACATCTTGATCGATGGCTTCGGTGGAGTCTACGTCGCGGACACCGCGAACAACCGAGTCCAGCGCTTCAGCTTCCAGGGAATCGCCGAGAAGTCATGGGGCGACCAAGAGCCCGACGTCACCGATGACTGGTTCGGACGCCGACGCGCGTTCTATGCCTCGGGCTCTCGTCCGGGCGCGGAGCGCGGCCAGTTCCGGCAGCCCGTTTCGCTGACGCGCATTCCGGGGAAGCTCAACGACACGATCGTCGCGCTGGACGCAGCCGGCCGCCTCAGCTTCATCGGGGAGTCGGGGCAGGTCGAGAAGGTCGTCGAGCTGGATGTGTCTCCCGGCGACATCTCGGCGGGCGTCGGCGGCGAGGGGCACCTGGTCTTCGTGAAGAAGAGTCTCGTGGTGATCTGGGGCAACGAGGGCTTCACACTCTCGCTCGAGGGGGAGGAACTCTCTCGCTGGCCGATCAAGCGGGGAGTCCCGACGGCTGCAGTGGCCCTGTCGGGCGGCAAGATCGGGCTGGCCTTTGGGCGCAGCCTGATGATGTACTCGGCCGAGGGCTTCGAGTACGGCGACATCCTCGCTGGCGCGCTCGGGGAGGGCTTCGAGGCTTGGGACTTGTGCCTCGATGAAGACAACAAGCTCTGGGCGGTGACCGACACCGGGTTCGCGACCAAGTTCAAGAAGCCCGGAAAGGTGGACTACCAAGTCAAGGTCTCTCCGTACTCGCTCGAGGTCCCGAAGATTGCGGTCTTCGACGACCTCGTCTTCGTGACCAGCGAAGACCGCATCCTCCGCGCCGATGCGCTTGAGCTCAAGGCGGAGGCAGAGCAGGCTGAAGAGGAAGCCGGAGAGTGAGCTGGCAGCCGTGGCTCCGGGGACTGTGCTGTGTGGCCGTAGCGATCGCACCGCTGGGCTGCAGCGGCGACGAGCGCCCTGTGCCGACCCCTCCACCGCCTGCCGCCGAGTCAGCATCGGCCCCTGTGCCGACCCCTCCACCGCCCGCTGTCGAGTCAGCACCGGCGCCGGTGCCGGTCGCTCCCCCTTGTGAGGGCCTGCGGCTTCCCGGCGAAGTGAGGAAGAGCCCGATCGCCGTGGAGACGACGCCCGAGCTTGAGGCGACGCGAGAGATCCTGCGGCGCGTTGTCGAGGGACAAGGACTTGATCCTGACAATCCTTGGGCCATCGGCCACGCCTTGATTGCCTTGGGGCCAGACGCAGCCCTCGCGGATGGCACGCTGGCCATCGACCATCTCTTCGCGGAGTACGCAGAGCAGATCGACGTGGCGGGGACATCGCGGGTGCGGTTTCCTCGCAAGCGGGGCGCGATCAGGATCGAGCCTCACACGGATCTACTGCTGAAGGCCCTCGCCGAGATTGGAGTGTCGCCTGAGCGTGAGCTGACGGTACAGGGGAAGCCCCACGTCCTCGGTGATCTCGTCTGCCACAGCCTGAGTCGCGCCTGGGTCGAAGGAGACCGTGTCTCTTTCGACTCCTGGAACGACACTCCTTGGGCTCTCCAGGGCCTGACAACCTACGTGCCCGGGAATCGCAGCTGGACCGCCGCGGGTGGCACCCCGGCCTCGCGCAGCATCCGCACGGCGAGGGCCGCGACCAGCGGCGTCTCCTCCGCCGGTTTCGCCAGCACCGGGTTGCCCGCCGCC
>PKDJ01000270.1 GCA_002862545.1 Pseudomonadota bacterium | reverse complement strand
GGTGTTCCAGGAGCGCTGCCGGGAGGCCCCACCGCAGAGCTCAGCCCCACCGGCACCGCTCCTCGTCGACACACCCGCCGCCCAGCTGACCTGGGCCCCTCTGTTGAAGCAGCCCGGCATCCATCGCGTGGACATCGGCCGAGGCCTTGCTGTCCACACAGCCGAGAGCGTGATCGTCGATGGCACCCGCGTGCCCGGCCGCTGGGATGCCGTGGGGTGGACACGCAGCGGCGCCTGGGTGGCCGCTCGATGCCAGGACAGCCGCCTCGAGCTCCAGACCTCGGCCGGCCCCCTGCGCTGCGAGCACGCGGCAGACGCCGTGGTGTCCCATGCCGGCCGACTGCTGGTCCTTCGCCGAGGACGCATCGTCGAGCTGGTGATCCGTGGCGAGTGGGTCGCCCCGAGAGTGCTGGCGAACGGGCCAGCCGGCACGCAGCTCTTCGCCGGTGTCGCCACCCAGCCGCTCCCTGGCGGCCTCGAGCTCGTGGTCCTGCCACCCACGGGCGGCTGCCACCGGGTGCGGCTCGCAGAGCTCGCGGGTGCCCGCGTGCTCGACGCGTGCCTGGCCGGTCGCGTCGTGAGTCTCGCCATCGCTCGCGATGGCCTGCGCCGACGCCTTCGACTCCGCTTCGCCCCCGACTGGCGTACCTGGGACGTCGAGGAGACCCCCGATCCGGGCGGACAGGGCATCGATGTCGCAGTGGGGCCTCACGTCGTCGTCGAATCCGGCGACGGCCTCACCCTGGCGCGGCCGCGACCTGGCTGTCGGGAGAGGCGGCGGCTCGACGTGCGACTCGGCGGACGACTCCTGTCGCTTCCCGACGGCATCGGCGTCATCCGTCCGGATGGCCTGTGGCGGGTGTCTCTCGGTGACCCGCCCGAGGCCTAGCTCGACTCGGACGCCGCCTGGAGGGCGGCCACCGCCTCACGCCACGCGCGCGGCCACCGTCCGCCAAGGTCGGGACGGTCCCCATCGTCGAGCGCTTGAAGTGCAAGCGCCCAGCGCACGCCCGAATGGCGTGGCTTCACACTGAGTGCCGCCTCGAGGGAGGTGCGATGCTCGTGAGCGAGGATGCGCTGTGCCTGTGCGAGTCCGAGCCAGCCCTCGCTGCGCTTGGGCCTGGCCTCGACCACCGCAGTGAAGGCCGCCAGCGCGACCTCCGGCTCTGCCTCGAGCGCCACGCAGCCACGCGCCAGCTCACCTCGCCACGTGGTCGACGTGCTGACACGAAGCTGCCTCTCGGTACACGGGGCGCGTCGCCACGCCAGCGACCACGGAAGCGCCACCTCCTCGAGGAGTGCGGGATCGCGCTCGATGATCCACAGCCGTGCTTGCTCCGCCGCTGCTCCCCACACTCCCACCTCCGCCGCGTGGTGCATCACGCCCAGCCATGCCTCGGCCGCGCGCTCGTCCAGGGCGCTCGCGAGATCGTCCCGCCCGGGAGTCAGCCGCTCACGGTCCGCGCTCGACGCCAGCTCAGCCAGGTGCGTGCTCACCCGTGCCAGCAGAGCCAGCCCCGCCTCCCGGTCGGACTCGTCCAGCGACTCGACCGCCGCGACTGCAGCCTGGTGATCCGCGAGCAGGCTCTTCATGGCCTCCACCCACGGCAGCATGGCGCGACGATCCGTCGATGCGGGCGGTCGCGGCAGCTCGCGGGCCTCGAAGGTCTCGACGGCCTGGATGGCGGCGGTCCGCAGGGGTGTCTGTGCGAGTGCAAGCCCCGCCATGAGCCAGATCATCGCCCCTCCCGACAACGTGCTAATCACGCAGTCGCCCGACCGCCCACCCTGGTGACTACATGCTGCCCGTGCTGCTGGCCGCCGCCGCCCTCGCCGGCTCAAACCTCCAGAAGAGTCCACTGCCGGAGGCCGTCGTCCTCGGTCGGGCTGGCTGGGAGACGCTCCCGGGTGGCCTCGAGGGGCTCGCGCCGGGCGACGCGCTCATCCCGATCGGAGGCGGTCTCGAGATCATCGCCAGTGACTGCCTCGACGGCCAAGCCTCCACGGATCCCGCTCCGGCGGAGCTCGCCGAGGCACTCGCGGCCGGTGTGATCCGTCCTCCTCCCGCCGGCCGCTCGTGGGCGGAGGGCCCTGTGCCGCAGACGATCTGGAGCACGACCCAGGTCATCAGCCTGCCCCGAACCGCTCGCCTCACCGATGCATGCACCGAGGTCCTCGGCGAGCTGTCGCCGGCGGCGCTTCAGGGTGCGGCGATCGTCACGGGAATCCTCCGAGCGACCGTCACGGAGGCGAGCTGCGGCACGATGGAGACGTACTGGAAGCCCCTGAGAGGCCGCAAGGACACCTGCGAAGACCGCACGGGGTCGGCAGAGACCCTGGCCGCCAAGGCACAGCCTGCGAATCCGCTGATGCCCATGCCCGGCACAGGCAACGAGCCGAGCCTCGCTCCATGGGCGGTCCCGGACGGCGCCTCACCTGCACTGACCGATCCCTCCTTGGCCACCGAGACTGCCCCACCGACCTTCATCGTTCGACTCGAGACGAGCGAGGGAGACATCGAGCTCCGGGTCCATCGCGAGTGGTCCCCACTCGGAGCCGATCGGTTCTACAACCTCGTGAAGATCGGCTTCTACGACGGGGCGTCCTTCTTCCGGGTGATCGACGGCTTCATGGCGCAAGCTGGAATCAGTCCGTACCCCGAGGTCACCGGCGCCTGGATCGAGCAATCGATCGGCGACGATCCGGTCCGAGAGTCGAACACCCGCGGGCATCTGTCCTTCGCCTCCGCTGGTCCAGACAGTCGCACGACGCAGTTCTTCGTGAACACGGTCGACAACACCCAGCTGGATCGCATGGGCTTCTCGCCCTTCGCGGAGGTCCTGGAGGGCATGGAGGTCGTCGATGCGCTCTACGCCGGCTACGGCGAGGGGGCTCCGAGCGGTGAAGGTCCCGACCAGGGCCGCATCCAGACCTGGGGAGGGGCCTACCTCGACGCCGCCTACCCCGAGCTCGACCGCATCGTCAGAGCGGTGCTCGTCGACTAGACCTCACAGGCTGTCTGCCTCATGCAGCTCGCCGCGCAGCATGCTCCAGGTCACGTCGGCGGCGTGTCCCTGCCCTCCGACCCGCCCATCCGACCCTGGCGACCAGAGCTCCCAGCTCGAGGCTCCGAGAGGAATGAGCTGGAGCGGGCGGCCGTAGCCATCCTCCGGTGGCGCAGAGAAGACCACCGCGGCGAGCGTGGTGGGCACCGAGCCGTGCCGACGCACGTAGTTTCCGATGCGCCGATCAAGTACCGCCATGTTGCGTGCGGTCACCTGACGCGCGGTCGGTGCCTCCACCACGACTTCATCGCTGTGGAACAAGTCAAGACAACCAATCAACGTGGACGATGCCACCAACACAACCAATGCCTCGAGGAGACGCTCTGACCGCCCTCCAGCGCCCGAAGCCCGATGGGCAAGCGAACCACCGTTGGCCGTCACTGAACCTCCCGCGGACACTACAGGCGTAGATCCACAGGCACCCGGAGTGATGTCACCGACGTGACAGTCTCCTCAGTCTCTGACGTACTCGCCCTCAAAGGCCGCGATCGCCGACGCGTGGGTCGTGTGAACGGGCGAGGGGCGGTGCTCGAGGTGAGCGAGACCTGTACTCCGCACGATCAGGCGCCCACCGCCCAGCACCCGCTGCTCGAAGAAGGTCGCCAGCGCTTGCTGCTCGACACTCGCGACAGCCCTCGCCAAGCGCGGGCGCCTGTCGAAGGACAAGGAACCAAGGGCGAGCTCACGTGCGAAGCGTGCCGTGCGCTCGTAGAGCGTGTCGTCCGCCTTGCGAAGCTGCGAGAGCACGCCCGCTCGGATGTCGCTGAAGCGCTCGGCGGTCATCCCGCGAAGCTCGTCGGGGAAGCGCGCCATGAAGTCATCGATGTGCTGAAGGAGCGCCGCGGGGTCTGCGACAGGCGACTGGATTCCACACCGCAGGCCCGCGAGCCGATCGGTTCGGTCGTACGCCGCATGCACGGTGTAGCCAAGCTGCTTCTCGGTTCGCAAGACCCGAAAGAAGGGGGTCCGAATCGCGGCACCGACCACCAGCCAGGCCGCCGTCTCGGCATCCGAGTCACTCCCGGCCTGCCAGGTCGAGGTGATGCAGGAGTCATTGTGGTCGATCTCGAGATCCCGAATCACCGTGGCTCGACCTAGCCGGCGCACACGTCGCGGTGGTCGGACAGCGGCGGCACCTCCGAGCTCCCTCAGTCCCGCATGAACCATCGAGCGCGCCCGCTCCCCATCCAGGTTGCCGTGTGCGAGCGCCTCCACGGAAGCCACGCCGAACAGCCCACGCGCGTAGCTCCTGAGATCGTCGGGCGTCGTCTCCAGGAGGATCTCCACTCCCTCGGCATGCGCAAAGTCGGTCGGATCGAGCAGCTCGTTCACCGCCCAGCTCACCTGACGAATCGGGTACTCGCGGCTTGCATTTCGCCACTGCCGGGCCAGCCTCTTCCGCTGCACCTCGATGTCGCGCTCCCGCAGCTGCGCCTCGGCCACCCGCCGCAGCACGGCGTCCACGACCAGAGCCTGCTTGTCGTCGTAGCCAGAGACCTGGAGCAGCAGTCCGTCGGTCGCCGACGACAGCGCCACACTCAGTCCTGCGCGCGCCAGCGGGTCAGTCAGCGTGTTGATCGCGTCTCGGATCACCGCGGCGTAGAGAATGTTCAGCACCCTCGCGCGCAGGCTCCCGAAGGCGGGCGGCAGCACGAAGCGCATGCGCACCGTCGCCCGAGGCACCTTGAACGAGGTGTCCTGGTGATGCCACAGCGTCGCACCCTCGGCCTCGTGCGCGATGACGGGATGGGCCGTGTCGGCGTCTGGAAGCAGCGTGAAGCGCTCAGCGAGGAAGGCATTCGGCGCGGGCAGGCACAGGGATGCCTCGATCGGACCGGACGACCAACGCGCGACGAGGGCCGGGTCGAGCGGCATGACGGACCACGGCACGTCGTAGCGACTCTCCAGTCGATCCGTCTCGAGATCCGGTGCCGCTACGAAGACGCGAGCACGCTCGGGCCGCATGCACTGCAGGAACGACGACACACAGCTCGGGTCGAAGTCTCCCCAGACCCAGGGCTGGTCCAGGAGGTGAGCATCCGGTGCGTGCGGCATCCGGGCCGCCAGCGAGCGAGCCGCGGCCAGCGGTGACGGCGGCTGGTGGTTCTCGAAGCCCATCGCGGCAATGCGCGCCAGCTCGTCGAACCAGGGTGCCAGCGTTGGGGCCTCTCGGACCCGTCGAATCATCTGGAAGACGAGGTCGATGGCGTCATCCAGGTGCGCATAGCCCTCCTCGGTCAGCGAGAGCTGAACGACGAAGAGGCGGTGGTCCTCCGCGCCATCTCGGCTGGTCGACAGACCCGTGATCCAGCCACGCGCGTGGAGTGCGGCGTGCAGAGAGCCCTCCCCCTCCTGCCCGAGCAAGAAGCTCATCAGCTCCAGGGGTCGCTCACGGAAAAAGGGCCGATCATCCGGCGTCGGGAGCTCGATTCGAACCGACCGCACATCCACCAGCGGACGCACGTGAATGCGGACTCCGAGGTTCTCGGGCAGGTAGGGCGGTGCGGACTCCCCTCTCCTCGCTCCCGTCGCCGGGACCTCCTCGAAGCGCTCGCGCACCCACCGCTCGAGGGTGTCGACGGACTCTCTGCCAACCACGGCGAGAGACATTCGATCCGCGGTGTAGTGGGCATCGTAGAACGCCTTCAGATCGCTCCAGACCGGTCGGCCGGGGCGATCTGCCAGGGTTTCTCGATCTCCGACCGAGAACTTCGCGAAGCCATGTGCCGGGTTGACCGTCTTTCGGCGCACCTCACGGAACCGACGCGCATCGTCCTTGAGCTTGAGGCGGTACTCCGAATCGACGGCCTCTCGCTCCCGAGCGACGTAGGCCGGATCGAGCGTGGGCGCGCAGAAGAAGCGAGCGAAGCGATCGAGCGCGCCCGCGAGGTGGCTGTGCTCAATTCGAAAGTGGTAGCGGGTTCGCTCCTGCCCCGTGCCCGCATTCGTGCTGCCGCCGTGGTCCTGCACGAACCGTCTGTAGTCGTCGACATCGGGGTACCGGTCGGTCCCCATGAAGAGCATGTGCTCGAGGAAGTGCGCGAGGCCCTCCCGGTCGGGAGGGTCATGGAACTGCCCGACCCCGACATCGAGCGCCGCTGCCGCCATGTCGGCCCGGGGATCGGACACGACCAGGGCGCGCAGTCCATTCTCGAGCACGATCAACCGGTACAGGCGATGATCGAGTGGGCTCTTGCGCAGGACGTCCTCGGGGCGTGAGCAAGCCTATCCAACCCGTGCTCACTGCGGAAGCGTCGAGTCGTCGGACCGCATTCAGGCATCCGCAGCCTCGCTCGCCCGCCGTGCTCATCCGCCCATGAGCCTTCGGCGTCTCATGCGACGCCCCTCCGGGCTATGCCCGAGCCAGGGGGCACGATGCTACACGCCGGCTTCGGAAGGGCTGACATCACCGTCTACGAGCCGGGACTGGTGATGCTGGGCTGGGCCGAGCCCACGAACACGTCCGACTCCGTCGGTGACGACCTCGCCTGTCGGGCGGTGGTACTCCGCGAGGGCACCGAGACGCTGGTGTTCGCCTGCGCGGAGCTCGCCTTCATCACGGGCGCGCTCCGAGACCGGGTGCTCGAGCACCTCGATCTCGACGCACTAGGCCTCTGCGCCCGCTCGGTGATGGTGACCGCGACCCACAACCACAGCGGACCGAGCGGCTACAGCCATCACTTCCTCTACAACCTGCTCGAGCAGGGCTTTCGCCAAGAGGTTCTCGATGGCCTCGCCAGCGGCATCGCCGAGTCCATCCGGCGCGCGGTGGATTCCCTCGAGCCGGCCCTGGTCGACGTCAGGACGGGCGACATCCCGACAGGCGTGGCCTGGAATCGCGCCTGGCGCGCCTACAACCGCAACGAAGACGTGGCCCCCGTCACCGAGCAGACCGCGGGCCGCGCCGTCGACCGGACCCTCACCCTGCTCCGCGTCACCAGCGCAGCGGGCCGGCCCCTCGGAGCCGTCTCGTGGCTCGGCCTCCACGGAACCACCGTGCACGCCGACCACCAAGCCCTCCGACACGACCACAAGGGCGCAGCCTCCAGGCAGTGGGAAGAGGCCCCTCCCGAGGGAGCCGAGGGCTTCGTCGCCATCTTCGCGCAGGGGCCCGCTGGAGATGTCACGGCGAACTTCCGCTGGGACGCCACACGGAAGCGCTCGGTCTGCCGCGATGACGACCTGAGAGGCCGAGCCGAGGTGGCGGAGGCACAGGTCGCCACGGCTCGGCGTCTCTGGAGCGCAGCCGAGCCGCTCCTCACCATCGAGAGCGGACTGTCCAGTGCCCTGCGACACATCGCTCTGGAGGACCGCGAGGTCGACCCCGCCTTCAGTCGTGGCCTGACCGCGCGGACGACCGAGGCCGTGATCGGGCTCGCGATGGCCCTCGGGACCGACGAGGGTCCAGGTCCCTACCATCGGACCAGCTGGCTCGCGGCGAGCCTGCGTCGGCTTCTCCTGGCTCGTCGCGGTGACAGCGCGGACGGCCACTGGCCCAAGGTGACGTTCTTGGAGGTGGGGCGCGGAGCGCGAGGGCGCATGCTCGGCCTGATCCCCGTTCGCGCGCTGGCCCCCTTCGGCTTCATCGACAGCACTGTCGGCTTCGCTCGCGATGCACTCGCGCGAGGGCTCGGCGATGCGCCCTGGGCTCCGACCATCCTGCCCCTTCAGATCTTCCGGATCGGCCCCCTCGCCATCGCCGGCCTGCCCTGCGAGCCCACGACCGTCGCTGGGCGCCGCATGGCCGCTACGCTGCAGCAGAGCCTCGAGGTTCCCCACGCCGTCATCGCAGCCTATGCCAATGACTATGCTGGCTACTGCGTCACGGCCGAGGAGTTCGACGAGCAGCGCTACGAGGGTGGCTGCACGTGGTTCGGTCGCTGGACCTGCGCTGCATGGCGCACCGAGCTGACCCGACTCAGCGACGAGCTGGGCACCCGGGTGGCGCGTCCCTCCCCAGACCGGCCCCGTCCGGCACCGCACGAGGTCGAGGCGCTTCGCTTCCGCTCCCGGCAGACGGGAAGGAGCCTCGGGCTGTTCAGTCGACGGGCCGGCTAGCCCCTCAGCGCCCGAATGCAGGGCACGCTGACCTGGCGACTGTACAGTCGCAGATCAGCGTCTCTCACCGTCGCTCTCGACGACCCAGCACGCCGGCTCAGTCTGCCTTCGAGCCGCTCGCGAGATCCGCGACGGCACTCGCCACGCTGCGTCGAAGATCCGACACAAAGGCCTCGTGCAGCTCCGGAGGCAGGCGCGCGCGCGCGCTGGCCGCCATGTGCACGGTGAGCATCTCGACCACGGAAAGGGCGGCCGCGAGCGTGCCGTCCCCCTCCGACTCGACGGGTCGAATGTCGTTGTTGAGCGCCCGCTGCGCCTGTGCGAGGAGCTTCTGTCGACTCTCGGCCATGCTCCGACGAACAGGCTGGGGCCCCTCAGGAAGCGCAGCCGGCGAGGGGCGGTCCGAGAGGGCCTGCCGCAGCGCCCGAAGCTCGACGAGGACATCCGACAGGGTGGCATCGCCCGACTCCGAGCGGGCCTGCAGGCCTCCCTCGAGCGCCTGACGAATGCTCTGGAGGGGCTCGACCACCGCTCCCACGCCGGTGACCTCACCGCGCTGCACCTGCTGGAAGTGCTTGGCGATGAAGCCGATTCCGCGCTCCACCTTGTCGAGCTGCAGCTGTGGCCTCTGCTCGAGCGTGGAGGCGATGGTCGACAGCGCCGCGACGAGACCGGCGAGGCGCTCCTCGGTGCCCGCCCCGCTGGCGAGTACCTCACGGATGCCGGAGAGTTCCTGCGAGGCGCCGGCCGTCGTCGAGGTGAGCGCGTCTCGGATGCCCGTCAGGTTGTCGTCGAGACGCGCGAGCTGTGCCGGCACCTCGTCAGCGGAGAGCTTGTCGCCGAGCTGCCCGAGGTTCTGAGCCATTCCGGAGAGCACCCCGGTGACCCGAGCGACCGGATCGTCGTCGCCGCCTCCCATCAGCTGCCGTCGACGGTACTCCTCGCGGATCGACTCGAGGCGACCGCGCTCCTCGTCGGTCATCATCCCGCGGAGCTCAGCGAGCCGCAGCAGGTTGAACTCGGCAC
>PKDJ01000168.1 GCA_002862545.1 Pseudomonadota bacterium | reverse complement strand
GGCGTCGCGCAGCTGCGTCGCACGCTCCACCGCCGAGAAGCCCAGTGCGCTGGCGTACTCGCTCCATGACGACGGCGCCGTCTCGTGCCGAGAGACGGACTTCCTGGCGGTCTTCGACCTGCAGAGCCACGTGGTACGGCGGCTCGTCGTGCTCGGAGAGGGCATTCATGGCCCGATCCAGCTCAGCCTGGAGGATGTCGGGGAGGGGGCTCGCGCCCGCCAGCCCCGCGAGCAGCAGGATCAAGACGGCTCCGGGGTCGAGTGAGTCACAGGACAATATTGTGGTAGCGGATGCGTTGTCGGGTTTGATGGACACGGAGGAGCCCTTGCAGGCAGTGGCAAAGCTCGATGCACGCATTGCGCGGCACCGTGCCGAGGTCCTCGGGTTCCTCTCTCGACGGGCACCGGTGGTGGCCGAGGAGCTGGCACAGGAGGTCTGGCTGAAGGTGGCTCGGGCCGCGCCAGAGTGCTCGACTGACGCCAAGTTTCGGGCCTACGCCTTCGCGGTGGCCCGCCGCGTCCTGATCGATCATCATCGCCGCTGCCGTGCCCGGGTGCAGCTGGTCCCCATCGCAGGGGGGCTCGAGACGGGGCGTAGCTCTGACGATCCGCACTCTTCGGCATGCGCTGGGCAGACGCTGCTTGCCGTCGAGGCCTGCCTGGCGAAGATGCCAGCGCCGCAGGCTGAGGTCTTTCGGCTCCGCACGACGACCGAGCTGTCGTTCAAGGAGATCGCAGCTCGGCAGGGCGTGTCGCTCAACACGGCCCTAGGGCGCATGCACACTGCGACTCGAAAGCTGCGCGAGGCGCTCGCCGCAGCCGGTCTCACCGATTCCACACCCGCGACGCGAGGTCGCCGATGAGCTGTCCCCACGCGACGACGACCACCATCGCATGGCTCTACGGCGAGGCCGACGAGGCGCACGCGCTGCACGTGGCGGACTGTGCAGCCTGCACGGCCGTGGCCGAAGAGCACGAGCAGGTGATGTCCGTGGTGGTGCCGGTCTTGCCGCGCGGGAAGGCTCCAGAGCTTCCCGAGGCCCCCGCGTGGCGCTCCCCGACGTGGTGGGCGGCGGGTGTCTTGCTGGCCGCTTCGGCGCTGCTCGCGCTGCGCATCGGCACCGCGCCTGTCTCCGTCTCAGTCCCCGAGCCCACCTCGACGGCGACGACGGTGGCGGCGCTGGAGGTCGAGCCGGCCTCCGTCTGGTCGGGAGAGCTCGAGGCGGAGCTCGACGACCTCGATGCCTCGATCGACGCGCTCGCCGCCGACTTCGGCACGCTCTAAGGAGTCCCCATGCACGCCCTCCTCTTCCTCTTGGTACCGCTGGCCTGGGCTGGCCCTGGCTTCGACGGAGTCGGTGACCAGGGCCGGGCTCCACGCTTCGAGAAGCCCCCTCACGAGCAGCGCATGGTCGATGAGGTGCTGGCGCGCGAGGCGGAGATCCTCGCGAGTGTCGAGCAGAGTGACCCGGCCATGTACCAGCGGCTCCAGAGGCTGAAGGAGGCGGACTCCCAGGCCTATGTGGTCACCCTCGTTCGGGTCGCGCGGCGCGTCGACCGGATGAACAGCAATCCAGAGTCGCGGGCCCGGTTCCAGCAGATCCAGGAGCTGGAGGCCCGGCTGAAGGCACTCGCGGAGGCACACGGCCAGGCCGGCTCCCCGGAGCAGGCGCGCCTCCGTCGTGAGATGTCGACTATCGCGCTCCAGCTGTTCGACGCCAAGCAGGCCGAGCGTCGGGCCCAGCTCTCGGAGCTCGAGGCCAAGATGCAGAAGCTGCGGGATGAGATTCAGGAGCGCGACGCGCAGCGAGACGCCCTGATCGAGGCCTACGTCGACCAGCTCGTGGGCACGCGGGTCGACCTGTAGGCTGCGTCCGCGCGGGCGCGCGTCGGTCCAGGGGCCCACCTCGGGGTGTACATCACAGACGGGCTGAACGCTCGGCGCTCGGTGCAGCGCACTCACGCCCCAGCGCGCCCTCGCCGGCCAGCTGCTACGCTGCGGGGACGCGTGGAGGTTGTCGTGTTCCGAGGAGCCGAGGTGGGTCGCCTGCTGTCCGACGACGACTTCAAGGCGGTGGAGCCCGAGCTGAGGCTCGAGCTCGTGCAGGCGCAGCAGGCGCTCAGAGACGCCACGTTCCCGGTGATCATCGTGCTCGAGGGCATCGAGGGGGCCGGTCAGCGAGAGGTCGCCAACCTGCTCAACCGCTGGATGGATCCGCGGTTCATCGTCACCCGCGCCTACACGCATCCGACGGACGAAGAGCGGGAGCGCCCCGAGCTCTGGCGGTACTGGGCGTCCCTGCCCGAGCGCGGGAAGATTGGGGTCTTCCAGCGCTCTTGGTATGAGCGACCTCTCGAGGAGCATGCGCGTAGTCGGTCGGATGATGCTCGCTTCGAGGACGCGCTTCGTCGGATTGCCGCCTTCGAGGAGCTCCTGACCGACGATGGAGCGTTGATCCTGAAGTTCTGGATGCACCTGAGCCAGGCTGCTCAACAGGAGAGGCTCGAGCGCCTGCAGGCTGATCCGCTAGAGGCGTGGCGGGTGCGCCCGGATGCCTGGGAGGTCTGGGAGCGGCACCCTCACCTCGTCGCGTCCGCAGAGCGAGTCCTCACCCGCACGCACACGGCCGCAGCGCCCTGGTTCCTGATCGAGGGCGCGGATGCGAACTACCGAGCCGTCGCTGTGGGGACACAGGTTCGTGATTCCATCCGCAGCCACATCCAGCGGAGTGCATCACGCGAGCGGACGTCCACCGAGACGGGCTCCGCGCCGGCGCTCGCACACCAGCCGACCCTGCTGACGGGCATCGACCAGACGCCACCCGCGTCCAAGAAGGCCCTCAAGCGCCAGCTTCGTGAGCAGCAGGCTCGCCTGGCTCTCCTTCAGCGTCGGGCGAGCGCCCAGGGGATCAGCACGATCGTGGGCTTTCAGGGGTGGGATGCCGCAGGAAAGGGCGGCGCGATCAAGCGCCTCGCCGAGGCCTACGAGGCCCACGAGGTACGCATCCATCCCATCGGTGCACCGTCAGACGAGGAGAAGGCACAGCACTGGCTCTGGCGCTTCTGGCGTCGACTCCCGAGGGCCGGGCATGCCGCGATCTTCGACCGCACCTGGTACGGCCGTGTGCTCGTCGAGCGCGTCGAGGGCTTCGCCATGCCGACCGAGTGGATGCGCGCGTACACGGAGATCAATCACTTCGAGGACGTGCTGGTCGAGCACGGCATCGTGCTGGTGAAGCTGTGGCTACACATCACGCCAGACGAGCAGCTGCGACGGTTCGAGGATCGCAGGAACACGCCGTGGAAGGCCTGGAAGCTCACGGACGATGACTGGCGGAACCGAGAGAAGTGGCCGCTGTATGAGCGCGCGGTGCACGACATGGTGGAGCGCACCAGCACCGCGCGTGCGCCCTGGACCCTCGTGCCGGCCAACAGCAAGCATGCGGCCCGTGTGCAGATCGTGCGCACGGTCGCCGATCGCCTCGAGTCCGCGCTCTGTCGAGCGTCGGCGGGGTAGTGGTAGCGGACGTTGCTGTGCGCTCGTGTGCGGACGCCGCGCGCAGGAAGGTGCGCGAGCGTGGCGCAAGAGCACAAATTCTGCGGAACGACCTCGACTGCGCCGTCTGGCTGGGGTCTACGTCGTAAGGGTGTAGTGTGGTATGGTGAATAGTCGCTCGATTATGAGTCACGAGGCCCACACACTTAGCGAGGTCAACGATGCACGCTCTCCTTGGACTTGCCGCCGTCCTGCTCTCGAGCAGCGCCCTGGCGGGCACCGAATACGTCGACACCGTCTACTGGACCGACGGGACCGACTTCCCAGGATTCATGGATGACGCCACAGAGCTCGGGATCTACGCCCAGACGTGGAATTCCTATCCCTGGACGGGGTTCGACGGTCCGGACAGCGCGGCCTGGCTGTCCGCCTGGGACTGTGACTTCGGCGTCGCTGCCGACTTCCCTCTCGCCTTCCCGATGGACTACTTCGGTCAGGTCGGCGAGAACGATGAGTTCTTCACCATCATTCGGTCCTCCGACATCAGCATTCCGGTTCCCTCGGGGCGCCTCTGCATCGAGGCAGCCGGCTGGAACGGCTTCGAGGTCGCGGGTGATCCCGGAACGGCGAACTGGGGCTACTTCTTCGACGAGGTCATCATCCTCGATCTGGCCTGCGCAGACACCGACGGGAACGACATCTGCGACGCAGCCGTTCCCCCGTGTCTGGACAGCGACGGCGACGAGGTCTGTGACGAGGACGATGTCTGTCCCGACTTCGACGACCGGGTCGACTCGGACCGCGACGGCACGCCGGATGGCTGCGACGTGTGCCCACTCGGCGACAGCGCCGGGCTCGAGTTCTGGACCTTCCAGTACCTGATCGATGCCGCCGATCCCTACTCCGAGCCCTTCCCCGCGGAGCTGCAGACGGGCGTGACCTACGACGCATATGGTCAGTTCTACCATGAGTTCACGTTTGCAGAGGGCGCGCAGACCGCGGCGCAGCTCGGCATCGGCACGTGCGGCGACCCGGCCAGCTATGGCACGTGGCTCGACGCGGTCTTCTACGCGGACATCTTCAACAACGACGAGTGGCTCGCCTCGTTCGAGCTGCCGGAGGAGTTCACGGGCGGCGAGTTCTGCATGGCGTGGCGCGGGCGGAGTGATGGTGGTGGCGACGCCTGCTGGGTCTACACCGAGGAGCACGTGTTCACGGGTGTCGGCGCTGAGGAGCCCGCGGTGGGTCTCACCACCGAGGGCGCCTGCCCCGGCGTTGTGACCATCGAGATCGCGGGTGGCGTGGGCGCGTCCTACGTCATCGCCGCAGGTGATGGCTTCGGCAGCACCACCATTCCGGCTGGAGCCTGCGCGGGCACCGAGCTGGGCGTCGAGTCGGCCGGGCCGCTGACGAAGTTCGGGCCTCTCACCGACGCCGATGGTGACGGCATCGTCTCGATGCGGCCCAGCCTGCCTCTGGGTGTCTGCGGCAAGCACCTGCAGGCCATCAACATCGCCACCTGCGAGGTCTCGGAGGTCGTGACCTTCTAGGACCCGCGCCCGTCGATTCATCCCCGGGGCTCGGCCGTCAGCGGCCGGGCCTCGGTCGATTCAGGCCGTCAGCTCCCGAACAGGAGCCTGCAGTCCTCGAGCACCCGCCCTGGGTCCGCGCCGACGCTCACCGCGCCCTCGTGGAACAGCACGGCAGCGCCGTCAGGTTCGAGGATGTAGGCGTGACGCAGCGGCAGCTCCTCGGCCGGGTCGAGCACGTCGTAGTGGGCTGCGAGGACCTGCTCGGTGTCGGTCCACAGCTCGTACTCGTAGGCCAGTGCATCGGCCCAGCCACGGTTGACGTCGGGCTCGGCAAAGCCGGCGCCCACGATGCGCACGCCGAGTGCGTCGAACTCGCTCTGGAGGTCGCGGTACCCGCAACCGTCGTTCGTTCAACCGGCGTCGGAGGCATCCCGGTAGAACCAGAGGACTGTCGGGGCGCCCGCGAGCCACTCGGGTGTGCGTTCATCGCCATCTTGGTTGACCACTGCGAAGGCGGGCGGCGGGAGGGGGGGCTTCAGCAGCTTCCCGTGGAAGGGGCTGGTGTCGGTCGTCGGAGAGCGGGTGGACGAGGTGGGCGCCGCCGAGGTCGTGCCCGAGGTGTCCAGGGTCGCTGTGTCGGCTTCGGTGGTCTGGACCGGTGTGGTCGCGTCGGTGAGCCGAGCGGTGTCCAGCTTCGGCTCGGTCGCCGTACAGGCCAGCAACCAGAGAATCACGGGCGCACCTCGAGCACGGCCCGCTCCCCTGGAAGCAGCCGGTAGCGGAGATCGGTGGAGACGCTGTCCTCGAAGGTCGCGTCGGGGCCTGGCGCCACCTCGACGCTCAGCGTGCCGATGGCTGCCGTGGCGGAGACCCAGGCATTGTCGACCACGATCACCCATGTCTGCTGCGGATCGACCGCCACCTCACCGGCCTCGGCCAGGACCACCTCGGCGGACTCGCCGCTCTCATAGAGCGCGTACTGCGCCTCGGTCATCACCAGCACGTCGACGAGCGGGGACGGCGCGGGCTGGTGGGTCGTGTCGCCGCCGTAGCGCCAGGACTGGGCGAGTGAGCGTCCCGTCGTGTCGGTGACGGCGACCGTGAGTGCGGCTGAGCCACCGGCCTCGCCCAAGGTCACGTCGGCGCCCGAGGGCATCTTCCGTCCGTCGAGCTCCGCGGCCTGAACGTCGGTGCCGCCGGCGGCGATGCCGCTGCTGCCGAGGGTGAGGGTGCCGTCCTCGGCGGGGTAGGTGCCGAGTTCGGACGTGACGAGGAAGGCGTACTCGTTCAGCTCGACGAGCGGGAAGGTCGCGCGTCCCGCATCGTCGGTGGCTAGCTCGCCGGCCGGCCACCAGTAGGTCTGCCCGCCGTCCTCCCAGGGCGAGAAGATGGCGACTGTCGCGGCATCCACCGGCACGCCCTTCTTGTCGACCACCTCGACGACCATGTCGAAGGTGCTCTGGTTGTAGTCGGGGGTCTGCAGGAAGGTCGAGGCGTCTCCCCGCGTGGCGTAGGCCGCGAAGTCGATGCCATAGGGGTGGTCGACCCAGGTGTTCACCGGCTCCCAGGCTACCCAGCGCTCGTGCCAGAACCCGTTCCAGGTGTGATCCCAGGAGCTGGGCGTGACGTTGACGTTCGGGATGAGGGCGGTGCGTGACATGGCGGTCGTCATGTCGGCCCACTCGCCGCAGTTGCCACGACCGAGGCCGTAGATGCGGTTCGGCTGGATGGAGCGCTCCCCCTGGGCACCGAAGTTGAACCAACGCCCTGCGGCCTCGTCGGAGGCCTTCATGTGGTCGACGATGCCGCGGATCACACCGCCGCTGTCGCCACCGCCCAGCTCATCCCACAGCAGATCGTGGTCAGCGAGGGCCTCCGAGAGCACCGGGCAGAAGTTCCCGTCGGGGCAGGTCTCGCCGGCGCCCTGCCAGAGAAACTCACGCCAGAACATGCCCTCCTCGGGCGTGGCGGGGCACTCCAGGGTGTTGCTGCCGCACTCGGCCCAGGCGTCGATGTAGTACGGGCGCTCGTCTTCGATGCGGGGGTGCACGACGTACCAGTAGTAGAGGTCGCGCTCCAGCTCGAGCGTCCCGGGCTGGCCATCCAGCGTCGTGCGGTAGCTGGTGGTGCTCCAGAAGTCGTCGTCGACCATCGGGTCGCCGACCTCCACGATGTCGACGTACTGGAGCTCGGGATCGACCTTGTAGACCCACTCGGCATTCTCGACGATCAGCTCGAGGTGGAAGTCCTCGTCGGCGAGGACCTCTGGGGAGAGGTGGGCGATGGTGAAGGCCACCTCGTCGATCAGGCGGAGATCCTCGAGGTCGAGCAGGAGGGCGGCGAGCTTGTCCTGCTTCTTCGGGCGGTGCTGCAGGAAGGCGACCGCGAGGTCGTCGCGAATCCATGCGGGCGCCAGGGTCAGCGCGGCCTCGGCGGCCTCTCCGAGCGGAATCGAGCGGACCTCGAGCGTCGGTGTGTCCGTCACTTCTCGGGGCGGACGCTCGCTCTCTTCGAGTGAGCAGGCCGTGGCGAGCAGGGCGATGATGAGCGTGCGCAACTGGGCCTCCGGAGTCGCGCCAGCGTACACGACTGCACCTGCGCACACCACCGCGGCCGTGGGGCGCCGAAGCGGCTCGCCGGTCGCCTAGTCGACCCGCCCCTCGTTGAACCACGCCACCGTGCGGTCCGTCCCCTCGGTGAGGGGCACGCGCACCCGGTACCCGAAGTCTTCCTTCGCAGGGGTCATGTCGTACCAGTGAGAGCGCGCCAGGGCGGCGGCGAGGAAGCGCGTCATGCGCGGCTCACCCCGCAGCGGCAGGACGGTGTGGGCGAGCTCGAGCATGCGCCCGAGGGTGCTGGCAGCGCCGAGCCCGAGCTTGCGGGTCACCTGTGGTGCGCCGACGCGCGGGAGGAACGCGTTCACCCACTCCCACAGCGCCACCGGCTCGTCGTTGGACAGGAAGTAGGCCTTGCCCGCGCAGGCGGCCTCCGGACCGGTCATCGCCGCGGCCGCGTCGAGATGCGCCCAGGCCGCGTTGTCGACGTAGGTGATGTCGACGATGTTGTCGCCGGTCCCCACGATCATCATGCGTCCCTGCCGCGCGCGGTCGACGACGCGGGGGAGCAGGTGGTTGTCGCGAGGACCAATGATCAGGTGGGGTCGGATGGAGACCGTGCACAGGTCGGGCCCGCTGGCCGCAAGGACCTCGCGCTCGGCCTCGGCCTTCGTCTGGCCGTAGGGCGACTCCCAGGTCTCGGGGTAGGGCGCCTCGGCGATGCCCTCGACCTCGTGCGCGTAGCCGATGACGCTGGGCGTGCTCGTGTAGACCAGCTTGCCGACGCCGTGCCTCTGGCATGCCGCGATCACGGACCGCGTGCCACCGACGTTGATGGCCCGGAAGTCCTTCAGGGGGCCCCAGTAGCCGGCCTTGGCGGCGACATGGAACACGGCGTCCATGCCCTTCACCGCTGCCGCAGTGGCGTCGCCGTCACGCAGGTCGACCTGCAGCCCTCGCGCCCCGATGGCCTCGACCTCGGGGTAGGTGCCGCGGGCGAGGAAGGTGACGTCGTGGCCCTCCTCGAGCAGCAGCTCGACGATGCGCCGACCGAGGAAGCCTCCACCGCCGGTGACCAGTGCCTTCACGAGGCCCTCCGCATCAGATCTGCGCAGCGCGCCTCGGCCCAGGGCTTGAGGTCCTCGCGACGAATCTTCGAGTTGTGGCGGGCATCCGTCGGGAACGCCGGGTTGTGGAGGAAGCGCTGAACGAGGCCCGCGTGCGGCGTGTCTGCGGCCAGGGCCACGAGTGCAGCCTCGAGCTCGGGCGACCACTGCTTGCCGGGCTCGAGCTCGACGCAGAGGACCGGCACCTCGGTGCCGGCTGTCCCCACGCCGACCAGAGCGGTGCGGAAGACGTCGGGGTGCTCGTTGAACACACCCTCGACCGGCACCGCGGGAACGACGCCGTCGGGCGTCTCGAGGCGGTGCTTCTTGCGGCCGCAGAACCACAGGCGCCCCTGCTCGTCGAGGTACCCGAGGTCGCCCATGCGGTGCCACTGCGCGTCGCCGTCGGCGATCTTGGAGGCGCGGTTGGCCTCGGGCGCATCCTTGTACTCGCGGCTGATCTGCG
>PKDJ01000169.1 GCA_002862545.1 Pseudomonadota bacterium | reverse complement strand
TCGGCGTCGTTGTCGACGAAGTCATAGCCCGGCCCGATGAAGCCGATGCCGTCGTAGGGGCCGCTGCTGACCCCCGTGTCGATGACGGCGACCACGGCACCGGCGCCGGTGCTCTGGGCCCACGCACCCTCGGCGTCGACCTGGTCGAAGTGCCACTGGTAGACACGGTAGGGATCGTCGACGCTCATGCGGCGGACGTAGTTGGACTCGGCGTAGCGCACCTGCTGAGTCTCGGCCTCGACCTACTGCACCGCCTCACGCACGGTGAACCGCTCCGGAACGGCGTAGAGACTTGCGTCGATGCCAGGGAGGCGCTCGATGCGGGTCAGCTGGTGCCCGTCGACCTCGACGAGGTCAGGGCCCTGACTGTTCTCGAAGCCGATGATGATCTCACCGGGCACGAAGTCGCGGCCCTCGAGTGGGCTTGCGGTGGCGATGCTGGGAAGTGCAAGGGAAATCACGTAAATCAGGCTGGTCAATGCGACCTCCAAGGCGTGCGAAAGTCTACCGATACACCTCCGGGGACTACGGCGGGCCACAGGTGATGACGCCGTCATGTGGGGGGCAAGGACGGCGGCAATCGACGTTCCTCGTCGTCTCCTGAGTGTCAGAAACATGGCTGACGGCTGTATGACCGGGAGGTGCGCCATAATTCCTTGACGTGATTTAATCAGTTTGCTCAACTGTAATCCCCAGCTTGGACATCCAGATACCGTCGCGTGTTTCGCGCTCCGAAGCTTCAGTGGCTCGCGAGGCCGGGGGCGCCACGAGGAGCGTGCGCCCCGCGACACACTCGAATTGTCCTCGACCAGGATCGTGAAAGTGAGACCGATCCGCGCCAAATGCGGATCGAGGCTGGATTGCAGGGCGCTGGTTCCGGTAAGGTCGCTCTGCGCCCGGGGCGCCGTGAGGTGAGATGTGTCGTACCTGGTGATTCTGCTTGGGTTGTGGGGCTGCAGCGCCAACGTGGGCCTGGCGGACACAGCCGAGACATCGGGGGCTCAGCTGCCCGCGACCGTTCCCACAGTCCCGGCGGGCAGCACGGGAGCGACGGACGGAGGCACGGCGACCGCCACGGGCACGGGGACCGCCACGGGCACGGGCACGGGGACCGCCACGGGCACGGGCACGGGGACCGGCACCGCCACGGGGAGTGGAACCGGCACCGCCACGGGGACTGGCACCGGAACGGGAACGGGGACCGGAACCGGAACCGGTACGGGGACGGGGACCGGAACGACCGGCGTCCCGGGGTTCTGTGTCGACGAGGAGGTTCCGGTCGGCGCGATCCCGGTCACCGTCGTCCCCGACGGCGATGGCTGGCGCCTGGAGCGCGGTGGGGCTCCCTACTTCGTGCGGGGGGTCGGCGGCGGCTACGACCAGTCGGGAGCACCGTTCGAGCTGGACCGCCTAGCGGCCATCGGTGGCAACTCGATCCGCACCTGGGGTAGCGGTGGGCTGGAGCTGCTCCTCGACGAGGCCTGGCGCTGCGGACTCACCGTCACCGTCGGTCTCTGGCTCGGCCACGTCTCGCATGGCTTCAACTGGCACGACCCCGCGATGCTCGCCGACCAAGCGGCGGCCGTCGAGGCTGCGGTCCTCGCCTACCGAGACCATCCGGCCGTGTTGGCCTGGGGACTCGGCAACGAGATGGAGATGGGCAACGACGACCCAGTGATGTGGACCGAGCTCGGCTCGCTCGCTGCGCGCATCAAGGAGCTCGACACCAACCACCCGGTGGTGACGGTCACCGCAGAGCTGGGCGCGGCCAATGACGCTCGCCTCGCAGAGTACGCTCCGGACGTTGATATTTGGGGGATCAATTCCTACGAGGGCGCCCCCTGGATCAGCGACCGGCTGACGGACCGAGGCTACGACGGTCCGTTCATCATCACGGAGTACGGCCCACCTGGTCCATGGGCTGCGCCAACGACGTCGCGCGGCTCGGCCATCGAGACCGGCTCGGCCGAGAAGGCGTCATGGTACGAGCTCACCTACGAGCAGACCATCGCCCGAGACGCGCGCTCACTCGGCGGCTACGCCTTCATCTGGATGCCTGGTGACGACGCGACCGACACCTGGTACTCGCTGTTCCGCGAGGATGGCCGCCCGACCGTCGCCGTCGAGAGCATGGAGCACAACTTCCTGGGCGCGTACCCAGACAACCGGGCTCCATCCGTCTCGATCGAGTCGGCGCAGACCAGCGCTGAGCTGGATGCTGGCGATGTGGTCGAGGCCGCGCTGACCGCATCCGACCCGGACGGAGACGCGCTGAGCTACCGCTGGAGCCTGCGGCACGAGAACGACGGCAGCGGCGTCTGGCAGTCGGCCTGGACGGACTTCTCCTGCTTCTTGCCCGAGGCCGATGGCCCTGAGGTGGCTCTCGAGGCTCCTGCTTGGCAGGGAACCTACCGACTGTATGGGGAGGCCTGGGATGGCGACGGGCACACGTCGCTGGAGTCGATCGTGTTCCACGTCGGGGATGCCTGGCTCGGTGACGCCACGCCGCTTCCTGTCGGTGTGGCGAACTCCTTCGTCTCGAGCGGCTGGATGGGGGACTTCGACCGGGGCAGCCTCTCGACCGTTGGCTGCGACCACCCCGAGCTGTCGTGCGACGAGGTGTGCACGCAGTTCACCTACAGCTCCAGCGGCGGGGGCTGGGCGGGTATCTACTGGCAGTACCCGGCCAACAACTGGGGAGCCGAGCCGGGACTGGAGATCGCCCCAGGAGCCACGCGTGTCCGCTTCGTCGCGTGGAGCGAGACGCCAGGTGCGGTGGTCTCGTTCAAGGTCGGCCTGAGCGGTGTCGATCCCGTTGATCTGGTGGAGCACATCGCCCTCACCGACGTACCCACAGAGTACGTGATCGAGCTTCCTGACGTGGACTACGAGCGGGTGATCACACCGCTCGGCTGGACGGCCGGCCTCGCCGCCGACGAGACGGAGCTGGTCTTCTCCATCGCGGGTGCACGCTGGGAGTGAGGAGAGCCGCTGTGTGGGCTGCGCTCAGGCGTGCTCGAGCGGCAGGTGGATGATGAAGGACGTGCCCTCGCCCAGCACGGTCTCGACCTCCAGACGGCCACCGAGCCCCTCGTGCACGATGTTGTGTGTGATGAACAGGCCCAGTCCCGAGCCGCCCTTGCCACCCTTGGTGGTGTAGAACGGCTCGAAGATGCGTGCCTTGACGTCCTCGGGCATCCCCGCCCCCTGGTCGCTGACGCGTAGGACGGCTCCCTCATTGCTGCGCTCTACGCGGATCTCCAGGCTGCCACCTTGGCCGTCGTAGGCATGAAGACCGGCATTGGTGACCAGGTTGGTGAGCAGCTGTGCCAGCAGGCCGCGGCGCATGGAGAGCTGGATGTCCTCGGGTGCATCGATCGAGACCTGCAGCCCGGAGCGACGCGTCAGTGGGCCGAGGGTCTCCAAGACACTTCGCACCGCCTCTCCGAGCTCCACACGGCTGACCATCTCGGCGTTCTGGTCGAATGCCAAGCTGCTGAAGCGACGCACCAGTGTGCGCGCTCGGTCGAGGTTGGAGCGCAGGAGGCCTAGGCTGGCCTCGAGCTGCTCCATCGCGTCCCGTGGCGGTCCTTCCCCAAACTCCATGACCTCTTGCAGGGACTCGAATGCCTCACCCAGCAGCTCACCCGCCGTGCGTGCGACACCGATCGGCGTGTTGAGGTCGTGGGCCACTCCTGCAACGAGGAGTCCGAGGGAGGCCAGCTTCTCACGCTGGATCAGCTCCGCCTGAGTGGCACGAAGCTGCTGCAGAGACGACTCGAGCTGGTCGGCCCGCACCTTGACCTGTGCCTGCAGACTCGCGAGGTCGGCCAAGTCGCGCTCGCGGGCCTCGAGAGCGTCTTGGGTCTGCTTCTCTGCCGTGATGTCGACCGCCGTCAGGATCGAGTGCGAGCGCTGTCCGGTGCGGTCCAGAACCGGCGACACACTCAGGCGCATCCAGTGTTCCTGGGCCCCCTCACCGCGACTGCGGACGACACCCGAGGCCGTCTCGCCGGTCGACAGCGCCTGCGTGATCGCGAGGAAGGTCTCGTCGTGTGGGTCGGTGGTTGGGATCTCGGGCAGCCGGCCGAGCAGGGGGCCCGTCACGCGCAGGGTGCTCCCGAGAGCAGAGTTGTGCATCTGCACATGGCCCTCGAGATCGAGGACGGCGATCCCGACGTTGGTGGCCTCGACTGCTGCTCCGAGGAGTCGCAGCTGCAGGTCGGACTCGAAGCGACCGAAGGCCATCGTCAAGGTGGCGAGCAGCGTGCGCTCATCAAACGGCTTGAGCAGGTAGCCATAAGGGCCGGCCTCTGCGGCACGCTTGAGCGTGCCCTCGTCGGCATAGGCCGTGAGGAAGATGACGGGAATGTCGATGACTCGCTGCATCGCCGCTGCGGTCTCGATGCCGTCGGCGGGTGGGCGAATGTAGATGTCCATCAGCGCGAGGTCAGGGCGACTCTCTCGACAGAGCTCCAGGGCGTCGTCGAGATTGTCCGCGACGCCTACGACTTCGTACCCGGCCCGCTCGAGGCGCTGCTGGAGGTCGAGGGCAATGAGAGCCTCGTCCTCCACGATCATCACCTTGCGTGGCCGGTCTCGCATACGGCCATCGACAGTGAGAAACGTGGGGTCCATCATGCTTCGAGGGCTTGGGTTGGCAAGACTGCGGCCCCTGAATCAAGGTCCAGCGGCGTCTGGAACTTAGCGGGCCGGGCGGAGGTTGGGAACAATGGGTGGTGCTCTGGTGCGGACGGGCTTGTTTGAATGAGTATTTGAGACTATAAAATTAAGAAATAGCCGTGTGTCTTCCTGCTGACGCGCACCCGGGCTAGGGCGGTGGGGGCGGACCCGTCTCCTGGCGACGGGCCATGGGACAGCGGACGATGACCCGCGTCCCGCGGTCGACATCGAACTGCACCTGAGCCCGGGCCTGCCGTGCCAGTGAGAACACCAGGCGCGTCCCAAGCGTCTTGCCCTGGCGAAAGTCGAAGCCCTCTGGGAGTCCGGGGCCTGCATCGGTGACGATCAGCTCCATGTCGGAGCCACTCGGTCTTACTTCGATGCGAAGATCCTCGTGTTCACCGAGCCGACGATCCGAGTCGTCGGGCTTCCGCAGGCCGTACTTGATCCCGTTCGTGACCAGCTCATTCAGGATCAGGCCCATCGGGAGCGCTGTCTGAATGGGCACCTGGCAGACCTCGGTGCGGAGGTCGAGGCGGAGCTGTGGGGCCATGGCGGCACGCTGCGAGCGCGCTAGCTCCTGGGCGAACTCCGCAAAGTCGATCTCGGCGAGCGAGCGTCGACCGTAGAGCTGTTGGTGGATCAAGGAGATGGACTGTACACGGCGTCCACACTCGCGGATCAGCTCGCGAGCCGCCGGATCGGCCAGGCTTCCGGCCTGGAGGCTGAGCAGGCTCGAGACCATCTGCAAGTTGTTCTTCACACGATGGTGAATCTCGCGGAGCAGGGTCTCCTTCTCACGAAGATTCACGGCAAGTGCAGCCTTTGCGGCATCCTCAGCAGTCACGTCGGTCAGACCGACGACGAGCACGGGGCCTCCCGAGAGGCGGACACGCGAGAGCCCCAAGGAAGCGCGGAGCTCTGTGCCATCGAGGCGTTGAGCCGTCACGCGCACCGTCTTCTCTGCGGTCATCGAGGACGTGATCGGCTTGGACATGATGCTCTGGAAGGCCGCCGTCCAGCTGGGCAGCAGGGCATCCAAGGTCTCGTGGGCCAGGTTGGGTCCAGAACATCCGAAGAGTCGATTTGCCTGGTGGTTGCTGCCGAGGATGATCCCCGACTCGGAGAGCATCAGCATCGGCTGTGGCGCATGGCGGAAGAGCTCTTCGAATCGGGTCTCGCTGTCTTCGAGCGCCCGAACCTGGCGAGCGAGCTGCTCCCGAAGCTCGAGGAGCTCCCGGATGTCCAGGACATGCCCCACGGCCCCGATGGGGGTGCCCATCGCGTCTCGAACGATGGCGACGGAGGCGAGTGTGGCAACGAGAGAGCCGTCGCGGTGTCGGAAGGACTTCTCGCTCTCGGAGCGGTTGATTCGACCCGCGAGCAGATCGTTCGCCTGCTGCGATTCCTGCTCGAGACGCTCCGGAGCGAGCAGCTGGCTGGTAGAGACACCGACCAAGTCCGCGGGGGCGTATCCGAGAAGCTCGGCGAAGGACTGGTTCACACGGATGATCTGTCCGGCGAGGTCGGTGAAGACCATGCCGTGGGGCGCGTTGTCGAAGCCGATCTGGACGAGAGAGTCGGCGGCTTCACTCGGGCTTGCCTGCGCACTCCAGACGAGCTCGCGAATGTACCTGCGAAGGGGTCTCGGACTGCCGCTGTCATTGACACGCACAGGTGTCTCACCGCTGATCTCGCCGGTCTCGAACAGCTCCAGCACGCGCTCCGCAGGGAGCACGACACGCTCTCCGTGGTGCTCGAGCGAGAAGGTCAGGCACGCTCGGCTCGGCTCGGATGAGTCCAGGCTGTCTCCCAAGAGTGAACTGCACGCTAGTATATAGGCGTTGGAAAGGCGTGGACCTAGCGCAGCTATGGCACTACATCGGCCAATCGTGCCAGGGATTGTGCCCGTCGCGACGCGCCGCAGAGGAGCAACGAGAAGAGATGAACTCTGTTGCTGTGGAAGACGGTGCGCTCGCGGTCATCTCTGGAGGTGAGGGCCCTCTGGTCGTGTTCGTACATGGCACGCCGTCGTCTGCTCGAGAGTTCGAGGGTGTGATGGCGTTGTTGGTCGAGCACCGCAGCTTGGCCGTAGAGCACCTCGGCTTCGGTCGCTCGTCGAAGCCTGCGGGGGCCGACTACTCGCTGGTGGCTCATCAGAGACGATTCGCTGCGTCCATGGCGGCGCTCGACGTCACGGATGCCGTGTTCGTGCTCCACGACTTCGGTGCCTCGATCGCCTTTCCTTGGCTGGTCGACAACCCAGAGCGCGTCAGAGGCCTCGTGCTCTCCAACACCTTCCTCTGGCCGGCCACGGGGCCGATCACCTGGGTGCTCCGATTCTATTCCACGCCCTTCGGACGCTGGCTCTACCGGGTGTTGAACGTGTCGCTCCGACTCCTGTTGCCTTGGTCGTGGGGGAGTGTGCGTCCGCTGACACGAGAGCTGCACGCTCGCTACTTGGAGCCGTTTCCGCGTCCACGAGACCGGCATGCGCTCTCCGCCCTTCCCGGCGAGCTCGTGGGAGAGACGCTTGCGGGTCTCGCTGGGCGCGCGAGTGAGCTCGGTCAGTGGCCAGTGCGAGCTGTCTGGGGAATGGCTGATCCAGCAGTGGGACCTGTTGAGCTCCAGAAGTGGAGGGAGGCGCTGCCGGGTCTCGCTGTCGACGAGGTGGCGGGAGCTGGGCACTTCGTCGCGGACGAGGCACCGGAGCGTGTCGCTGCAGCGGTGAAGCAGCTCTCGGGTGCGGCATGAGGCCGTGGGGACGTCACGCGCTCTGCGCTTCGGTTGTCGCTGCGCTCAGCCTCGGAGGGGCCGCAGCTCACGGGCGAGCTCCCGCTCCGGTCGGCAGCTCTGCAGGCGCTGACTCCCAGGCTCCGCAGTGGGTGGAGCTGGCCTATGGTGACGACCCGCGGCAGCGCTTGGACCTGTACCGAGCTCGCTCGACGGCACCTCGCCCCCTCGTCGTGTTGGTGCATGGTGGCAGCTGGGTCAGCGGCGACAAGAAGAACTTTCGTGCGCAGGCCCCTCGGTTCGTGCCGTGGTGGCTGGACCGTGGCTACGTCGTAGCGGCCGTGAACGTGCGTCTGGCGACGCCTATCGGGCAGCCACGTCGCGTCGGACCGCTCGACCAGGCTCGGGATGTCGCAGCGGCGCTGGCCTGGCTCGAGGCTCGCGCGGGTGAGCTGGGCATCGCCGACCAGGGAGCCATCGTCGTCGGCTACTCCTCCGGGGCGCACACGGTCGCTCTGGTGGGGGCAGACCCGCGCTACCTCGAGGAAGTGGCGTTGAAGGCCGGCCACGTGCGGGCCACCATCTCCCTCGACGTCCACTCCTACGACATTCCCTTCGCGCTGGAGCTGATGAGCGGCAGCGTGGTGCAGCGCAACACGCCTCTGATCCGGCACCTGTTTGGCTCTACGGAGGCCGCACAGCGAGCCGCATCACCGGCGGCCTACCTCGACACTCGCGTGGCGCCCGCCATGCTGGTGTCGGTCGGCCGAGACCCGGGTACACCGGGCACGCATGGCTACATCACCTCGGCCGCGACGCGTCGATACGCAGGGTTGTTGACGGAGCATGGGCACCGAGCAAGCACGCTTCATGCCGTGGGGGAGAGCCACACCTCCCTGGCGGTTGGATTCGGAGAGGCCGACGACGAGGTGACTGCAGCTGTGGCGTCCTTCCTCGACACGCTGACCAGGCCCTAGGACGGCTCGGCCAGGTGGAGGCCTCTGGCGACGTACGCCTCGGGCGTCTAGCCAGAGTCGCATGATAGGACCGCAGCCATGAGCCACATCCTCGAGCCCGACTCGATCTTCCACAACCTGCGTGTCCACGGTGTGCTCGGCGAGGGAGCGATGGGGGCGGCACACCTCGCCGCGCACCCGATCCTGTGCACGGCTCGTGTGATCAAGACCTTCAAGGTCCAGCAGGACGACATGTTCCGTGAGGCCTACCTCGCGGCTCGCGTCGCCTGTCCGAACACAGTCGCAGTGCTCGATGCGGGCATCGAAGACGGGGTTCCGTTCATCATTCAGCCCTATGTCGATGGCATCGACATCCTCGAGCTGCAGCAGCTGATGCACGGGCGTCAGCTCCCCGTGGGGGTCGTGGCCCGCCTGGTTGCGGGAGCGGCACGGGGCGTCCATCAGATCCACCAAGTCGGTGTCATCCATCGTGACATCAAGCCGGCAAACCTCTTTCTTCGAGGAGATGGCCTGTGTGCCGTGGGCGACTTCGGCGTCGCGGTCGACACCTGCCAGGACGACGGCGCCATCATTGCGGGCACACCTCTGTTCATGGCGCCTGAGCTCTGGATCGGCGGCCAGAGCGATCGCCGAACCGACGTATACGCGCTCGGCTGCACGGCGCATGCACTCGCGATGGGGCGTCCTCCATTTCCCGACGGCGATCTGAAGCACTTGGCGAGGGCGCATCGAGGCACGGCTTATGTCCGACCCGAGGGAACCGACCCCGACGCAGCC